>JAJZNG010000139.1 GCA_021847945.1 Actinomycetes bacterium
GGAAGGCGCCCATGGAGGAGATGTTCACGATGCGACCGGGAGCGCCGGCGGCGATGAGCCTGCGGGCTACCTCGCACGCCAAGATGTACGGTCCGCGTAGGTTGGTGTCGATTACCGAGTCGATTAGCTCCAACGACATCTTGTGAGCCCGCTGCGCGTCGGGGATACCAGCGTTGTTGACCAGGATCGTGACAGTCCCGAACGCCGCTTGGGCTTTGTCTACGGCGGTGACGATCTGATCTGCGTCGACAATGTCTAGTACTACCGGGATGCAGGACCCGCCGGCCTCTGTGATCTCGGCCGTGACCAAGTCCAAACGATCAGCGCGTCGGCCAGCGACAGCCACGCTCGCACCTGCTGCGGCGAGCGTTCGGGCGAAGCGCCTGCCGAGCCCGGACGACGCTCCAGTGACCAGCGCAACCTGACCGCCCAAGCGGTTGCCAACATAGGGAAGTGGAAAGGATTGTGTCGTCATCGTCAGCCGTTTCGCTCTGGAGTGACCTTAGCATCTCATGGTTTCGTCGCCGGGGGTCGGGCATCGCCCTAGCAGGCCACGGGTTTCGGAGTCCCCGACGAGACTGCGGAGGCAGAGCGACGTTTCCAGGTCTTAAGAGACGGCCGAATCGATCAGGTGAAGGTACGGGTGAGCATCGCCCAAGACGGACGTGATTGTCGTGGCTGGAAGCGTCGTCGTGGTCGACGTGGCGGTGACCGTCGAGGCCGGCGCTGCTTCGCAAGGTGCTTCGGGTTGCACCTGCCTCGGCCGGCCCGGCGGCTACCTCTTGGCTGCCTGTGCTGCTTTGGCCGCCGCGGACACGGCGGCCCCGACGGACTCACCGGCGCTCTTGGCTGCCTGCGCTGCAGCGTGCACGGCAGTCGATACGGCGGCACCGGTGGTGGCGGATGCTGTGGTCGTAGCTGGCGGTGCGGTGGTGGTAGCAGGCGCCGTGGTGGTAGGTGCCGTGGTGGTAGGTGCTGTGGTGGTAGGTGCTGTGGTGGTAGGCGCCGTGGTGGTAGCTACGCTCGTAGTGGGAGTGGGCTTGGGGCTGGAGCGGGCGGTCGGTGCCGGCGACATCTTGGGCGTGGAGCCGAATCGACTCGCTGCCAGCTTGACTTCGACGGAACGCGTGGGCTGAGCGTTCGGGGCTGCCCCGGCTGTCGCCGCAACGGCGCCGACTGCCCCGGCGCTGACCGCGCTGGCAAGGATGACGTTTCGTCCTGCCGATAGCGCTACCACGGACAGACCCCCCGGGGAAGTGGTCCAACCGAAGAACGGGAGCTGAGCGAGCCAAGACAGGGGACCGCTGACCACGCTCAGGCGTCTGACCGACACCGCCATCATCGCCCTGACCACCTGGGGGTCGAAGTGGCTGCCCGAGCACCGGGCGAGCTCGGCTCGTGCCTGGGCTGCAGGCATCGCCTTCTTGTAGGAACGGACCGCTGTCATGACCTCGAAAGCGTCTGCGACCGCGACGATCCGGCCTGAAAGGGTTATCTGCTGGCCGGCAAGGCGGTTGGGGTACCCCGTGCCGTCCCAGCGTTCATGGTGCTCCCACGCGGCTGCGGCCCAAGGGCCGAGCCAACCTGACAGCGGCTCAAGGAGGGCCTTAGCTGCACCGGGATGGTTCTCCAGGATCGCCCACTCTTCTCGGTCGGGCTTTCCCGGCTTGTTCAAGATCGCTGCCGGGACGGCCATCTTTCCCACGTCATGGAGCAACGCGCCCCACTGCAGCTTCTGGCGATCCTCGGCGCTCAACCCCATCTCCTCGCCGAGAAGGTCAGCATAGGCTCTGACTCTCTCGCTGTGCCCTCGGGTGCGACGGTCATGGGCTCGAAGAGCGCTTACCAAGGCGACCATCTCGGCTGCTACTTCGCTCATGGTGGCGCCGTCAGGCGTCGACCCGCTACCAGCGACGAGTCGGGCTTGCATCTTGGAGAGCGCTCCGGATCTCATCGCGACCCTAAAGCGCGACGGGGCCTGGTCTGGGAACACGAGCGACATTCGAAGCAGGGCCGCTACGGGAGCGAGACGGCGCGTCTGGCGTTCCGCCGCCCAAGCTGCGACGCCGGAGAAGACACCGACGACCACGAAACGGGCGATATCTGCAGCCCAGCTGTGGGCAGAGGGGACAATCACGTTGGCGGTCATGCCGACAGCGAAGCCAATCCCGACCGGTATCAGCACGACCAGAGCCGACACGGCGAGCGCTAAAAGGGGCCTGTGCTCCCAACGGTCGATGCCAGCTCCGGTGTTCTTGGGTGGCGCCCCTACATTTTCCACGTTCGTGTCATCGGACAGCGAAACTGAAAGGGAAAGCGAAAAGCCGCTTTCGACACCTTTTATACTGTTTTTCCTGGGCGACCTTCCCTACACGAAAGGGCTCTTGGAGTCGAGGTCATCGGGTGTTCGCTACCGTGGCGCAGGCGGCGATTGACGCAGCGTGGCCGGCGGTCATTTCGACGCCGAGCCGCAAGAGTTCCGCAACTTTGGGGTCGTCAACCCGGTAATAGACGTAGCGTCCCTCCCGTCTCGACGACACGAGCCCGCACGACACGAGGCATGCCAGGTGGGCTGATATCCGCCCCTGCGACAGGCCTACATGTTCGACGCACTCGTTACCCGTCCTCTCCGCGACCGCGCAGAACTCGAGGAGCGAAAGCCGGGAGGCGTCACCCAACGCCCGGTAGAAGCGGGCCAGCAGGTCACGTCCGGCCGGGTCTGAAGGCACCGCCGGCAACCGGCTTAACTGGCCTTTCACTTCCCGGTCGTCCAAGCGTGGCCCCTCAGGCGTGCGCCGTCGGGAGAGGCCGCTCGTGGCCTGGCGGCGCTCAAGCCGTGGTAGCCAGGCTTTCCCCGTCGCCGGAAACCGGCGCTGCCGGCGTGTGGGAGCGGCCGCGGCTACGCAACAAGAAGGCTGCTGCTAGGACCGCGCCCAGGACGGCTAGGACCACTCCGGTCGCCTCGACGGCTAGATCCCCGCCGTTACCGGGCCGGGCAAGCCAGAAGTGCTCCTCGATGAAACGCCCGACACCCCAGATCATTATCCCAACGGCCATGACCAACCCTCGAGGGCCACCGTTTCGCTCGACGTAACGCTCGACTCGCCAGGCTACTAGCAGCATGACGAAGGTCATCGCCGACTGGAACAGCGGGACCGGCAGGCGCTTGCCGACCTCGTCGGCGTAGTACATGCCGTACCAGGCGTTCGTAGGGTGGCCGCCCCCGGCCACCATCAGCTGCGGGCCGAGCAGCCGCCCAATCGTCCAGGCCGCGAGGAGTACCGGCGTGACCAGGTCGGCGAGCTGAAGGCGGGGGATTTTGGGTCCGCGTTTATAAGCGAGGTAGAAGCCGACTGGAACGCCGAGCATGAGACCGCCGAAAGAGGATAGGCCACCGTTCCAAACCTGGATTATCTGGCCAGGGTTGTGCTCGTACTGCGTCGTCCAGTTGGCGACGACGTGAACGATCCTTGCTCCGATCAAAGCTGCGACCACGACCCAAACCGTTGTCGACGCCAGCCACTCGTCCGCCCAGCCGTGGGCTCTCAGGCGCCGGCTCAGGTAGCGAAAAGCGAACCAGAAAGTGATCGCCAGGCCCAGGCCGTAGGTGTGCAGCTGAAGCGGACCTATGTGGAACACGACCGGGATCGGCTTCATTACCCCACCACCTCTTTCACGGTGTCGAGCCTATCTCGCCCGGCGGACTTCGGCTATGGCAGGAGCGACAAAAAGCAGAGTGCACAATCGAAGGTAGGAAGTGGCGCTGACCCGACGGTCTTTTCGGATGCCCCACGGGTCCAGAAGTGCTTCAATAATGCTTAGGAGGCACGTCATGGAACAGAGCATCCTCGACAGTCTGGTAGGGATGCCGGCCTTGGTGGAGACCGGACTGGTGGAAGCGACCGGCTTCGTGTCTAAAGGTGACGTCGGTGGGCTTGTCATCGCTTGTGACGAGCAGACCTGGTGTGAGGCTGACGTGGATCGCGTGGTGGTGAGCGTCTTTGGCGCTGAAGCGCTCTACCGCTTCAGCGGGCGTTGCGAGCTGCGAAAAGGCGAGGTCGAGATTCCCGCTGGCGTGAGCGTCGAGCGGGTTCAGCGCCGCAGCTGGCCTCGGCGTCGTCTCGACGTGGCGGCCACGCTGTGCCCCCTCGACGACACCCGGCGCGTCGCTGGGATACCAGGCCGGACCGTCGACTTAGGGGTAGGAGGCCTGTGCGTCGAGACGCTACGACCTCTTCACGGGGACAGGGACCCGGTCGTGATCCTCACCCTTCCCGACGGCCACTCGATAGTCGCCCGGACTACAACCGTCGACGTCGAGGACTTGGGGGACGGATGGCGGTACCGTCTCGCCTTCGGTCACCTCGAGACGCGCGACGCCAACTTGATCCTCGGCCTGGTAGCCGGCTAGCACGCCGGCCCCGGCCGGTGCTTTGGGTGGGCGGCTCCGCGACGGCATAGCCTTGGTCGGGTGACTGCAGACAAGACTGGTCCCGACGCGGACGTACCCTACCGCCTCGACTGCCCTCTGACAGGCACGGTCGTGTCGGTTCCGGCCTGCGTTGGCGACCAGGTCGGCGCTGGCGCGGTAGTGGCCGTGGTCGAGTCGATGAAGATGGAGCACGAAGTGACAGCCCCCCAAGCCGGGAGGATCACGGCCGTCACGGTGGTCGCCGGCCAGGTTGTGACGGCCGGCGACCAGGTGGCTCTGCTCGAGCCCGGCGGCGTCGAAGCCCCTGGTTCGCAGGTCGTCGCAGCTGACCACGGCGGCGCTGTGCGAGCGGACCTGGCCGAGGTACTCGACCGCCAGTCGATGGTCGGGGACGCCGCTAGACATGACGCTGTCGCGCGGCGCCACGCCCTCGGACGGCGGACAGCCCGGGAGAACCTCGACGATCTGTGCGACCCGGGGTCGTTCGTCGAGTACGGCGCTCTGGCCCTGGCAGCGCAGCGCGACCGGAGGAGCCTGGACGAGCTGATCAAGTCGACGCCCGCCGACGGTTTCATAGGCGGCGTGGCTAACGTCAACTCGAAGCTCTTCGGCCCCGACGTGACGCGATGTGTCGTCGCTTCCTACGACTACACCGTGCTTGCAGGCACTCAGGGCTTCTACGGTCACCACAAGAAGGACAGGCTCTTCGAACTGGCGGCCCGGCAGGGTCTTCCCGTCGTGCTTTTTGCCGAGGGCGGAGGGGGTAGGCCCGGTGACACCTCTGCGCCTAGCGTCTCGGGTCTGGAGGTCATGGCATTCGCACTGTTCGGGCGCCTGAGTGGGCTGGTTCCTCTCGTGGGGATCGTGTCAGGACGCTGCTTCGCCGGTAACGCTGCGCTTCTCGGCTGCTGCGACGTGATCATCGCAACTCCCGACGCGAACATCGGGATGGCAGGCCCGGCCATGATCGAAGGTGGTGGCCTCGGGTCGTACCGTCCGGAGGATATCGGCCCCCTCGACGTGCAGGTAGCCAACGGGGTGGTAGACGTCGTCGCATCCGACGAAGCGGACGCCGTCGCCTGCGCCAAGCGCTACCTCGGTTACTTCCAAGGGACCCTGGCCGAGTGGGAATGCCCCGACCAGACGCTCCTGCGAGGCGTCATACCAGCCGAACGGGTTCGCGTCTACGACATCCGCAAGGTCGTGGACGGCCTCGCCGACACGGGCAGCGTCTTGGAGTTGCGCTCCGGCTGGGGGCCGGGGATGGTCACCTGCCTGGGCCGGATCGAGGGACGTCCGGTCGGTATCATCGCGAACAACCCGGCCCATCTGGGCGGAGCGATCGACTCCGACGGGGCTGACAAAGCAGCGCGTTTCATGGGCTTGTGCGACGCCTTCGACCTTCCCCTGCTGTTCTTGTGCGACACGCCAGGCTTCATGGTCGGCCCGGAAGCAGAAAAGACGGCGCAGGTGAGGCACTTCGCCCGGATGTTCGTGGTCGGTGCCAGCATCGACGTGCCTTTCGCTACCGTCATCCTCCGCAAGGGTTACGGCCTCGGGGCCCAGGCCATGGCAGGCGGAAGTTTCAGGGCGCCGGCGGTGACGGTTGCGTGGCCGACAGGTGAGATAGGCGGAATGGGGCTCGAAGGGGCGGTGCGTCTCGGGTTCCGCCGGGAGCTCGACGCCGCTCCGACTCCCGAGGCCCGGGCCGAACTGGAAGAACATCTCATCGAGGCCGCCTACCGCAACGGAAAGGCGCTCAACGCCGCAAGCCATTTCGAGATCGACGACGTCATCGACCCAGCCGACACTCGCAGGCGCATACTTGCCGTGCTCGGCGAGGCCGGGCCGCGCCCAGCGAGCGGGCTGCGCCTGGCGCCGAGAGCCAAGAAGCGTCCCTGCGTCGACACCTGGTAGAGGCGACCCGGCGCGTAGCGGGACGGCTTCGCGTACCGTCTGGCCTCCTTCCTATTTAGCCTTTTCAGCCGGGGTAGCCTCGACGTATGAGCAACGATTCCCCAAGCGTCGAGATGCCCAAGTCCGAGGAGGAGTGGAAGTCTCGTCTTAGCCCCGAGCAGTACGAGGTGCTGCGGAAGGCCGGCACGGAGAGACCTTGGTCGGGTAAGTACGTGGACAACCACGAGGACGGCACGTACACCTGCGCGGGCTGCGGCTCGGTCCTGTTCGACTCGTCGACCAAGTTCGAGTCCGGCAGCGGGTGGCCCAGCTTCTACGAGCCCGCCGTCGCCGAAGCCGTCGAAGTGGTCGAGGACCGAAGCCACGGCATGGTAAGAACGGAAGTCCGCTGCCGGCGCTGCGGCGGCCACCTCGGGCACGTCTTCGACGACGGTCCGAACCCGACGGGGCTGCGCTACTGCATGAACTCGCTTTCGTTGGACTTCAAGCCGGCGGCAGGTTAACCGCCAGCTTGAAGGTCCTCTGATCGATGCTCGGACCCCTCGGCGGCGGGTTAGCCTTCCGCTGCGAGGCGTCTGGCTGCCGCGTTGCGCGCTGAGCGCATGTTGTGACGGCGCTTCCAGAAAGTGGTCTTCCACACCTTGAAACCGTCACGCCTACCCGGCTTGGGATCGTGGTGGGGAGCGGGGGACGTCTTGCGACCGATGTCGTGCGCCCCAGTCGGGCACAGAAGGTCGGCATCTTCGAGGGCTTCTTCATCCCCGACGATCTGGTGCAGACGGGCCCTGGCTTCGTGGCGAACCTGGCGCGACGTACGCTTGCGATGCTCCGGCGGATCCTCGACCAGCCCGTCGGGCGGTCTTGGGGACGCTACGACAGGCTCCCCTGTCGAAGCTCGGACGGCTGGATCGCTCGAACGCACGTAGCTCACGAGGCCTACCTCCTTGTCTGCCGGCGCCGGACGGTGCCGGGAACTGCAATTAGATTCTGCCACCTTGCTCCGGTCTTGTGACGGATTCGGAGCTGGAAATTCTGGCTTTCTCAGGTTTCGACGGGTCCGCCGGCGGCCTTGAACATCGCGGTGCGGTAATAGCGCAGTTCCGCCACGCTTTCTTTGATATCACCCAGAGCACGGTGTGCGCCCGCCTTGCGGGGCGCCCCGGCCAGGACTTCTGGATACCAGCGCCGTGCGAGCTCTTTGAGAGTCGACACGTCGACCGACCTGTAGTGCAAGAAGTCGTCGATCTCGGGAAGCCAGCGGGCGAGGAACCGTCTGTCCGTGCCGATCGAGTTGCCGCAGAGGGGGACGGAGCGCGCTTCGGCAATGTGGGCTCGCAAGAAGTCGAGTGTCGCTGCGCCGGCTTGCTGTAAGCCGAGCTGCGACGCCCGGATCTCGGGGAGCAGGCCGCTTCGGGTATGCATGTCACGCACAACCCGGTCCATGCCGTCCAGGTCGGCTTCGCTGGCAGCGATCACCAGATCCGGTCCTTCGGCGACGACGTCTAGGTCGTCGTCGGTTATCAGCGTGGCGATCTCGACGATCACGTGACGCTCCGGGTCGAGTCCGGTCATCTCGAGGTCCATCCATGCGAGCATCCCCCAAACCTAGCCGTGCGTCAGGACCCCGGATCCTGGCCGGGTGGTGCGGTGCCCGTGGCTAGCCTTGTGGGCGTGTTAGAGGTAAAGCTGGCCAGGCTCGACCCCGACCTGCGACTACCCGCGTACGCGAAGTCGGGCGACGCCGGTCTTGACCTGTGCGCAAGGGTGCGGGCAACAGTTCCGGCGGGCGGCGGCAGGGTCTCAGTGCCCACCGGAGTAGCCGTCGCCATACCTGACGGGTACGCCGGGTTCGTCCTGCCGAGAAGCGGCCTCGCTTTGCGCCACGGGGTTACGCTCGCGAACGCTCCCGGTCTAATAGACAGCGGTTACCGGGGGGAGCTTGAAGTGATCTTGTTGAACACCGACCCCGACGCCAACTTCGAAGTAACAAGGGGGGACCGTATTGCCCAGTTGGTGGTGCAGCGCGTGGAGACGGTCACCCTGGCAGTGGTGGCTCAGCTGGACGGCACCGAGCGTGGTGCCGGCCGTTTCGGCCATACGGGCCGCTGAGGCACCCGGTGCACGCCACAACCGCTGTCGGAGATGCCTGATGCCTGAGCTGCCAGAAGTGGAGGCTCTGGCTTTCTTTCTTCAAGCCAAGACGGCCGGCAGGCCGGTGCGCAGAGCCGAGCTGGCCTCGCTGTCCGCCCTTAAGACCTATGACCCCGCTTGGTCGGCACTGCTCGGAGCGCGGGTGTCTTCGGTGGAGCGCAAAGGGAAGTACCTGTGCGTGAACCTCGACGGGATTTGGCTGGTGGTGCATCTGGCCAGGGCGGGTTGGGTGCACTGGAGGGACCGCCTGGCGGCCACTGCCGTCAAGGTGTCCAAGGGTCCCCTGGCCGCCAGGATCGGTTTCGAGGAGGGCGACGGCTTCGACATCACCGAGCAGGGGACCGAGAAACGCCTGGCTATGTGGTTGGTCCCCACCCCCGAAGGGGTTCCCGGGGTCGCCCGGCTGGGACCCGATCCCCTCGGGGAGGACTTCGACGCCGCCGCGCTCGGACGTGCCCTGCGCGGCGGGGGAGGCCAGCTCAAGGCTGCCTTGTCGGATCAGTCTCTCATCGCCGGGGTCGGAAACGCCTACTCCGACGAAGCGTTGCACGCAGCTCGCCTGTCGCCGTTCAAGCCGGCGGCGAAGCTGAGCGACGAAGAGGTAGCCCGCCTCCACGGTGCCCTGGTGGGGGTTCTCACGGCGGCAGTCGAGCGTTGCAGAGGGATGGACGCCGGCGAGCTGAAATCCGACAAGAAGTCGTCGATGGCTGTGCACGCCAGGACCGGCCTGGCCTGTCCGGTGTGCGGCGACAAAGTGAGAGAGGTGTCGTATGCGACAAGAACCTTCCAGTACTGCCCGACCTGCCAGACCGGCGGGAAGGTCCTAGCCGACAGGCGCATGTCGCGCCTGCTGAAGTGACGTCGGCTGCTGTGAGGCCGCCGTTCAGCGTAAGGCCGTCATGAGTCGTCGCGGGGCGCGCCCCGGTGACGGGACGGGAGGCGAAGCCGGCGGCGACAGGCCGCTGACGGAGACCGACCCTGACAACAACGTGGTGTTTCGTGGGGTCTACTGGCACCGAGGCCAGGGCAATGTGATGTTCTACGATCGCAACAGCGAAGAGTGGGTTCGTTGGGCTCCCGGCGTGGACGCTCCGCCGCTGCCGCCCCGCTGGCAGATGCTCGGCGTGCCGACGAAAGTCTCACGGCCGGCATGGCGATCCCCGTGGCGGCTGATACCTACGCTGCTGGTCGTCGCTGCGGTCCTCTACGCCGTCTACCAGGGAGTGGCACCCAGCGCGAATCAGAGCGCTTCGCAGGCCAAGCAGGCACAGGCCCTCGTCGGCAAATGCCTGGTCGCCAACGGCACTTTCGGCGGCCATCCCCGCTACAGCGCCACACCGGTGTCGTGCTCATCGACCAAGGCGGCGGCAAAAGTCGTGTCGGCGATACCGTCCTACCCGCCGGGCCAGCTGTGCCCGGCCGGCACCGTAGGCGTGGAGATAGCCGACCTCAGCGCCGTTCACCCCTACGTGGAGTGCATCCGCGCTCTTTCCGGGTAGCCGCCGCCGGCCGGTAGGTAGCCGGCAGGCAGACTGCAGCACCGGCAGGTCCTGGGAAGCCGTTTGATGGCCTGGAACGGTCTGATAAGCTAAGCGCAGCATTGCGGACGTGGCTCAGCTGGTAGAGCATCACCTTGCCAAGGTGAGGGTCGCGGGTTCGAATCCCGTCGTCCGCTCCAGGATTTTCGGTGCAGGGTCGAGACATTCACCGGTAGCAACGTCTGCCCTCCAGTCGAATGTGTCCATCGACGCCATGCGCCGTTTTGCGCGAATTGGTGCCGAGCGACACCGCTTTTGCCGGGCGCCTCCAGTGCCGTTGCCGCCGTGACGAAAAACGTCTTCGTGACCCTAACCTACCCGGCTGCCACCACGCACGGGGACGGTACCTTCCTGATCGGCCGGCAGCCCGTATTCGAAGGGGATTTGACGCTTTGGGGATACGAGCTTTTGTTCCGAGGGCCAGCGGGGTCGGCGGTC
>JAJZNG010000209.1:0-3110 GCA_021847945.1 Actinomycetes bacterium
CATGCTCGGGCTCGGCCCCGGCTCGCTTCCGACGGACGCCGCCATGATCGGCCTGGACCAGCATCAGACCCGTCTTCTCCTCGCGGATGGCGTCGACGTCATCATGCGTTTGCTCACCAGCGACGAGCCGGTAAGTTTCCGCAACGACCGCTGGGACCTGCGCGACGCCCGCCTGCACCTTCGACCTTTCTCAGATCCGCTTTTCGACGTGGCCGTAGCCGCGGTCGCGTCCCCGACCGGGCCGCAGCTCGCCGGCCAGCACGGCATCGGGCTCCTGTCCATCGGGGCTACGCAGGCGGCCGGCTTCGACGCGCTCGCCTTGCATTGGGGGGTGGCTGAAGAGCGCGCAGCGCACTTCTCCAAGACCGTCGACCGTTCCAAGTGGCGCCTGGTGGGTCTGATGCACATCGCCGAGACCCGCGAGCAGGCGTACCGGGACGTCGAGTACGGCATAGAGCAGTGGTTCGAGTACTTCCAGGCGGTCGCCGCTTTCCCTCAGATGGCGGTCGGTGGAGGCAACGTCAAGGAGATGATCGACTTCGTCAACGACACCGGTCTCGGCTCGATCGGCACTCCCGCCGACGCCACGGCGCAGATCGACAGGCTGATGCGCCAGTCTGACGGCGGCTTCGGCTGCTACATGCTCCTCGCCCATGAGTGGGCCAACCCGGCCGCGACGAAGCGCAGCTACGAACTGATCTCCCAGCACGTCATGCCACGCTTCCAAGGTCAGGCGCACGCCACCTTGCAAGCCCGCCGGCGTGCCCGCGAAAGCCGCCCCGAGCTGGCAGCCGAGCACCTCCAGGCGGTCGCGGAGGCCACGGCACGCTACCAGGCGACGGTCGGATCCGACCCGCCAAGCAGCGACGGGTAACCCCCCGATCCAGCCGGCGGGTACCGGCTGGTCACGGCGAAGGGACCGCCCGGGAGGCGCTGCCACGACCCCAGAAAGCCTCCAAAGCGACGGCGCTCCACAGCACGAGGCTGATCTCGAACGTACTTCGAAACCTGGTCTGGCCGAAGCTGACCACCACCGCGGCGACGACGGTGAGCCCGACCGCGACCAGTGGGTACACCGGCACGGCGCGTCTTCGCATCAAGACGAAGCCGACGACCGCCAGGGGCAGCATCGCGTAGTACATGAAAAGCCCGGCGAGCGCCCAGTGGTAGGGGCGGGTCTCGATAGCCGAGTCAAGCTGGATCTGCTGGATCGGACGGTATAAACCGAAGGCCCTGCCCAGACGCGCAGCCGTCACGACCGGAAGCCGCCCAAGGTGCGCCTTTATGAAGCGCATGGCGTAGGCCTGGTCGGCGGAACCTTGGACGGACTCGTCGACGTGAGGGTTGACCGGCACGGCCAGCGCGCAAGGCATGCTCCAATATCCTTCGTAGGGTCCGCTCCACGTCGATGCGCAGTTGGCGGAAGCCAAGGTCACGCCGAAACCCGTCGAGATAAACACCGGGTCGGTGAAACGGCTCATGTTGTAGCCGACCCAGGGCCCTACGAGCACGACGAACCCTGCGCAGCCGGCGGCGAAAACCTTCAGGCGCGCCGAGGGCGCCAAGCGGCGGGCGCCGATCGCGGCGGGGACGAGCACGAACAGGCCGAGCAGGGCGAGCTCGTCCCTTGCGAGCGCTGCCGCCCCGATGCACAGGCCCAGCCAGAATCCGCCGCGCAAACTCGGGTTGCGCCAGAAGCGGTAGGCGAAGAGAAGCACCACAGCTACGATCACAGGCGACAGGGTCTCCGACAGCGCCAGCGGGTCGCTCATCCAAATGTTCGGGTAGACAGCGACGAGGAAAGCCGCAATCAGACCGGCCCGCCGACCCGAAATGTCCCTTCCGACCGCCGCGCACACGGCGATACCCGCCGCCCCGACGATGCAGCACCAGATCCGCTGGGCGAGAAAGCTCTTGAAGCCGACCAGGGACGCGGCGGTCAGGACGAACACGAAGCCCGGCGGGAACGACGCCGTCTTGACCACTTCATGGGGGATGTGCTCGAAGTACAAGAACGGGTTTATGAAGCCCTTCCCCGCAGCGATCAGGTTCGCCTCGTAGTGGTAGAAGAACGCGTCGCCGACCGGCTGCTTGCTCGCGGTGCTGAACACGACAGCGAGACGGATCGCCAACCCCAGGGCGCTCCACACTCCCACCCACGTCCACCACCGCCGGGTGCTCGCCGGGTCTTGTCCCCCTTGCCCGACCACGACGTCGCCTGCGATTTGCACCTCCAAGACGCTACTCTTCGCCTACCCTGGGCACCCAAATGGGGGAGGAACACCCGCTGGAGCTGCGTTCCCGCGTCGACGGGCCGTCACCCACCACGCCGGTGGGGGCCTCACGCGCGCGGCCGGGCGGCGGTACTGGCGCGTTCGGCTACCAGCCGGCCCTGGACGGCTTACGCGCCGTCGCCGTGCTGGCGGTCATGGCCTACCACGGCGGGGTTGCGTGGGTGGGCGGCGGGCTGCTGGGCGTGGACGTGTTCTTCGTGCTGTCGGGGTATCTCGTGACGTCCCTCATGCTCGCCGAGCACGCCCGGTCGGCGACCGTCAGGCTCGGCTCTTTCTGGGCTCGAAGGGCGAGGCGCCTGGCGCCGGCCCTCGCAGTGCTGCTGCTCGGCGTGAGCACATACGTCTACTGGGGCGGCGGGTCCATGTCGGCGTCAAGAGTGAGAGGCGACGCCATCGCCACGCTGCTGTACGTGGCGAACTGGCATTACGTCCTCGCAGCGCAGAACTACTTCGTCCGCTACGGGGCCCCGTCCCCTCTGCTTCACACCTGGTCGCTGTCGGTGGAGGAGCAGTTCTACCTGATCTGGCCGCCGCTTGCACTGGTCGTCTTGCGCAGGTGGGGGCTCCGAGGTCTCGGACGGGTGGCCGGGCTCCTAGCGGTCGCCTCTGCCGGCCTTTGCGCAGCCCTGTACGGCGGCGGAGCGTCGATAGACAGGCTCTACTACGGGACCGACACGAGATCTCAAGCTCTGATGGTAGGCGCCGGCCTGGCGGTGATCTTCGCCCGTCGGGGCGTGTCGGCCTCTCCGGGCTGGCTGAGCGCGGGAGGCCTCGTCGGCGCGGGTGTGCTCACCTGGTGCCTTCACGGGGTTAGTG
>JAJZNG010000209.1:3120-10403 GCA_021847945.1 Actinomycetes bacterium
GGGCCGTTCTTATATCTTGGCGGTTTCCTCGTGGTCTCGGTCGCTACGGCTACTGTCATCGCGGCGAGCGTCGGCGCTCCGTCGGGTGTCATCGGGTGGGCTTTGAGCTGGGCTCCGGCGCGCTACGTGGGCAGGATCTCGTACGGCTTGTACTTGTATCACTGGCCTCTATTTTTGTTCCTCACCGAAGCACGCACCGGGCTTGGCGGTTACGCCCTCCTAGCGTTACGTTTCGGGGCGACCTTCGCTGCGGCCTCCCTGTCTTACCGTCTAGTAGAGACGCCGATACGCCAGGGGTCAGTCCCGTGGTGCCAACCCGGTCGTCTGCGGTATGCGCCTTCGAGGATCGTCGCACCGCTCTGCGCCGGTGGCCTGCTCGTCGCGGCGGTGCTCGTCGCCACCTCCTCCCGCACGCCGAGCGCTAACGCCGCCGGCGCTATTGCGCCTCCTCCCCCGCCGAGCTACGTCGCTCCGGGCGGGGCCACGGCCGCGGACCCGGTGCGGGCCTTGCTGATAGGCGACTCGCTGGCGGTTACTTTGGGCGAAGGTCTCGGGGTTGACTCCCAAGCGTGGGGGGTCAGCCTGTCGAACGAGTCGGCCCTTGGATGCGACCTAGATCCCGACACCACCATCGACGTTATGGGCACCGTCTCCAAAGCACCCCAGGGCTGCCCGCACTGGCGTTCCACATGGACCCGTCTCGTCGACGATACCAACCCCGACGTCGTCGTGGTGCTACTCGGCCGTTGGGAGACCGTAGATAGATATTGGGGCGGCAAGTGGACCACCGTCGGCGACCGGGCATTCGACGCTCACCTGCGCTCCGAGCTGGCCCAAATAGTCAGCATCTGCTCCCAGTGGGGAGCGAAGGTGGCCTTCCTGACGCTCCCCTACGTCCAGCAGACGACGGTGCAGCCCGACGGCCAGCCCTGGGACATGAACCTGGCTTCGCGCACCGACGCCTACAACGCGGACGTCGCCTCGGTGGTCGCCGCCAATCCGTCGAAGGCGGCTCTGGTCGGCCTCAACACACTCCTCGACCCTTCGGGCCGCTACACCTCCTACGTCGACGGGGTTCGGGTACGAAGCAGCGACGACGAGCACATCTCCAAAGCCGGCGGGGAATGGCTGAGACCGAAGCTTCTCCCCGAAATAGCCGCGCTCGGCTCCTTGCGGCGGGGTGTATCGTAGGAGTCGAGGATCCTCGTGTGGCTTTCCTAGCTGTGCAGCAGCCTTCCCATCCCGTCGCCGGGGTTGGAGCGTCAGGAATGTCGACCGCCCTAGTCGCACTGGTAGTACTTGCCGTCGTAGCCACGTCGATCTGGATGCTCGCCCAGGTCTGGCGCGACAGCCGTGACGGCGGCGCCCGCCGGCTGGTCACAGAAGCCGAAAGGTGGCTGCGACACCGCTGAGAGCGCCCCGGCGCTGCTGCGGCTGTCAAGGTACGAAAGCGAATGACGGCCTGACGAACTCGTCCACGCGCTCCGAAACATCGGAGGGCCCACCTTCGCCGATAGTGAACAAGCCCAGCCCCCCTTTTTTCGCTGGGCCGGGCACATAGTGGTCGATCAAGGGCCGCCTGTCGTCGCCCGCCTCCTACACGTCGACGAAAGCGCCGTCTAAGAGCAACTTGAAGCGGTCGAGGTCGGAGTTGTCGCCTTCGATCTCGTCCAG
The DNA here is from genome assembly GCA_021847945.1 of Actinomycetes bacterium. Taxonomy (GTDB): domain Bacteria; phylum Actinomycetota; class Acidimicrobiia; order Acidimicrobiales; family Palsa-688; genus JAJZAM01. The sequence goes on from JAJZNG010000209.1 coordinate 4,795, forward strand.
GGGGTCCGAGGCCACGAGATGACGCCGGGCGTGGATCGCAGCTATGAGCGCTTTGCGACCCGACGCCGCATCCCCGCCCACACCTCGATGCTCCGCGGCGACCTGGTCCAACAGGGCTGCGGAAGTGTACAAGGAGGAGAAGAGTTGGCTAAGCGGGAACAGCCTCGCCTCGGCGGCGTCAGCTTCGAGAGACCTCCAAGCCGCCAACGCCCGGCGTGCACGCACCAGGCCAGCGGCGGTCAGCTCCCTAGCGCTGCGCTGGTCGGCTGTGACGCCGGGCGCTGAGTCCACCGAGGCGGCCACCCGATCGAAAAGCGCCTCGTGGGCCTGCTCACGGTCCATCGCTCTACGCACGTCGAGGCACAAAATGTTGTCGGCGCCCTCCCAGACCGGGTTCACCTGGGCGTCGCGCAGGATCCGCGCGACCGGCCAGGTCTCGATGTAGCCGTTACCGCCGTGCAGCTCGACCGCGTCGCTGGCCGCTGTCACCCCTAGCCTGGCCGCCCGCAGCTTCGCCAGCGGAGCGGAAAGCCGAAGCCTGTTACCCAGGTAGCCGTCGAAGACGACGGCCTGGGCCGCTTCGACCTCGACGATCATCTCCGCCAGCTTGCGCCTTACCAGAGGCTGGTCAATAAGGCGGGCCCCGAACGCTTCCCGAGCCTGGGTGTAACAGACCGACTCGACCAGCGCCCGCCGGGCGCACCCGACGCCCATCATGGCGATACCCAGTCGGGCCCCGTTTGTCAGGCGCATCATCGCCGCAAGCCCGCTCGAGCTCCGCCCGGCGCCCGAGCGTCCCTGGCCGGCGGAGTCGACCGACCCACCCGAGCTGTCCCCCGGCGCGGGGGCCAGAAGGAAAGCCTCTACCCCGTCGAGCTCGACCTCACCCGACGGCACCGACTTGGTTCCGAGCTTGTCCTTCAGCCTGCGAATCCGGATCCCGTTACGACTTCCGTCTCTTCGCTCGGATAGCACCAGGAACGGCATGACGCCTCTCACCCCGTCGGCGCCGCCTTCGATCTTGGCCAGCGCGACGAAAGCCGGGGCGTGCACGTTCGACACGAACCACTTGATACCGTCGAGCCGCCACGTGTCACCCGAAACGTGAGTTGCAGTGGTCTCTAGGGCCCCGAGGTCCGAACCTCCGGCCCGTTCGGTGAACATCTGGCCGGCGGCGCCCGAGTTATCCCCGCCGGCGAACAACTCCCGAACCCGGGCAAGCACGTCGGGCGGGGCGAACGACTCCGCCATCCTTATTACCATGTCACCGCCGGTGCCCAAAGCGCACGTCATTCCGATGTCGGCCTGGTCGAGCAGGTAGCTCCACGCTGCGCTCAGCGGCGCCGGGTTCACTCCGGCCTGTCGGGCCTGGGCTGCGAAAACCGGTGAGCTCAAATTGTCAGCGAGGACCGCCGCCTGGGACGCTACGAAGCTCTCCGGCAGGATCACCTCGGCCGTCTCGTGCCCCCAGCGGTCGTAGCGCTCCAAGCGTGCCGGCGCGCGGTCTGTCTTCTCCGCGTACTGTGACACCGGCCCGCCCATGAGAGCCCCGACGCGTCGCAGATGCGGCGTGGCCCATGCCAGCTCGGACGGCCCGAGGTGCATCGCCATCAAGAACTGCAGGGTCGGGTCGATGTCGTACCAGTTACGCCCCGTGGCGCCCCCGAACCGGGAGGTGTCATAACGCATCCGTTTCAACGGGCTTGAGAAGGCCAACTTGCCCACACGCTCGGGCACAGCGCTGAGCGACTTCGCTCGGGCGGCCCCTTCGCCGGCGGCCATCTCGCTGACACGGACATTGCCAGAGTCGGAGGTTTGACCTCCGTGTGTAACTTCGGTCACGAATATATGTTAGATCGCCGTAGAGTTCCACGCCATGAAGAATGTCGCGGCCTACGGAACGTGGGCGTCGCCGATCGACGCCGAACTGCTCGTAGCCGGCGCTGTCGGCTTGTCGTCGGTGTCGTGCGCGGGCGGGCGGGTCTGGTGGGTCGAGTCCCGCCCGTCGGACGCCGGCCGGGCCGTAGTGGTGTCGTGCACACCCGACGCCTCGGAACCTCCCCGCGACGAGACCCCCGAAGGGGTGTCAGCTCGCACCCTCGTGCACGAGTACGGGGGGAGATGCCACGTGGTGTGGGACCCTTCAGGCTGGGATCCGCTAATCGTGTACTCCAACTTCGACGACCAACGCCTCTGGGCGCTACACGGTCCGTCGCGACGGAGCCGGCCTTTGACCCCCGCCGTCGAAGGTCGCTCGGTGCGTTACGCCGACCCGGTCGTCAGCGCTGACGGTTCGGTTGTCATATGTGTTCGTGAGGCTCACAGCGCTTCAGGAGTGGCGAACGACTTGGTGGCGGTGCCGCTTTGGACCGAGGAGGGTTGGCTGTCGGAAGGGTCCGAGCCGGTCACGCTCGCCGACGGCCACGACTTTTTCTCCGCCCCGAGGGTGTCCCCCGACGGCGGACGCCTCGCGTGGATCACGTGGGACCATCCCGACATGCCTTGGGATTCGACCTGCCTGTGGGTGGCGGACATTGCCGTGGCTGGCGGAACCATGAAGCTAGGCCCTGCGACGCTCGTAGCCGGCGGCCCGGGCGAATCGGTCAGCCAGCCGAGATGGTCGCCCGGGGGCGTGCTGCACTACTTGTCGGATCGCAGCGGCTGGTGGAACGTCTACGACGAGGTGTCACGACCCCTGACGGCCCTAGAAGCGGAGGTGGGCGAACCCGACTGGGTCTTCGGCAACTCCCAATACACCTTCGACTCGTCGGGAAGGTTGGTGGCAACCTGGACGACGCCGCAAGGCCGTGCGATCGGCTGGGAGGACCAGCCCGGCGGGGGCCTCGTCGAAATAGACGGCCTGCCTTACAGTTCGTTCAGTTCGCTTCAGACTTGCCGGGACGCGGTGGTATGCGTCGCTGGTTCGCCGACGCTGCCCGCGTGTGTAGTTCGCATCGACAGGGACGGCTCGCACCATGTCCTAGCCCGCTCCCGACAGACCCCCCTGCCCGAGGCGTTCGCCTCGACGCCGACGTTGGTTGACTATCCGACGCCCGGCCCGGGCGGACCTGACGTCGCCCACGCCTTGTTCTACCCGCCGGCGTCGGGGAACTTCGAAGGCCCCCCCGGAGATCTCCCCCCTCTTGTCGTGGTGATCCACGGAGGGCCGACTTCGCAGGCCCAGAGGCTGCTGAACTTGACGGTGCAGTACTGGACGACGAGAGGGTTCGCCGTGGCAGACGTCGACTACAGAGGCAGTAGCGGTTACGGCCGGGCCTACAGGGAGAAGCTCAACGGCGCGTGGGGTGTCGCCGACGTGGCCGACGTCGGGGCGGTGGTCGCCGAGCTTCGCCGTCTCGGCCTGGTCGACCCGGCGAAAGCTTTCATCCGCGGTGGCAGCGCAGGCGGTTTCACGACTCTGGCTGCTCTCGCTTCCAGCGACGCGTTCGCGGCAGGGGCGAGCCTTTACGGTGTCGCCGACCTGGAACTGTTGGCACGCGACACCCACAAGTTCGAAGCGCACTACCTCGACAGCCTCGTAGGCCCGTGGCCCCAAGCCCGAGCCGAGTACGTCCGGCGTTCCCCGCTGCACAACGCGGCGTCGATCAGGAGCCCACTTGTCATGTTTCAGGGCCTCGACGACATGGTCGTCCCACCTTCGCAGTCCCAGGCGATCTTCGACGCTTTGGACTCAGCCGGGGTCCGAGTGGAGTACCACCGCTTCGAGGGGGAAGGTCACGGGTTCCGCAAGGCAGAGACGATCCGAGCCGTATACGAGGCGGAGTTGGCGTTCTACCTAGAAGCCCTCGGCCGGCCCGATTCTCGTTAAGCGACGGCCGTGCCGCCTCGCTCGACGGTCGTTTCAGCCTTCGATGGTGATCGCCTGCTTGGGGCAGCGTTGCGCAGCGAGCTCGACCTTGGCCCGGAGCTCTTCGGGCGGGTTCTCGTCGAGGATGTAGAGAAAGTCGTCGTCTCTCACCTCGAAGACCTCCGGGGCTGCTGCCATGCACAAAGCGTTGCTCTCACAGCGATCGAAGTCCACTACCACGTGCATCTTGTCTTGACCTCCCGAGGTTGTAACAGCGACGATCCCACCATAGCCAGCGCGGCCACGGTCGGCTAACCCCCGGGGCAAGTGTCACACTCCTAGCTCTCGTCGCACCTCGGCCACCACCTGCTCGGCGAAGCCCGCCAAGCGTTCCGCCAGCTCACGGTCCGCCTCGGCAAGGTCATCTGCGTACCGTCCGTCGACCGCCCATGGATCGAGAACCGCAAAGGTTGCGCTGGCCACCGCGCTTAGCCGACCAACGTGAATGCACATCGCGTGCAGTGCCACGAGGTCGTGGGTCTTCCTGAAGGGCACACCGGCATCGATGAGCGTGGCCTTCAGCGCCTTCTCCGTGACCAGATGTGCAAGAAAACACACCATTCGGCAGGGGGACTCGGGATCGTTGGCGACGGCACGCAGTGCGTGGAGGTCATCTTCGACGTTCCCAAGCCAGCGGCGGGCGCGGCTGAAGTTGTAGTCAGGTCGCTCTGGAGTAGACAACCCGCCCTTCCCGGAGCGGCCAGTAGTGCATAGAGCCAACGACGTCTCGTCTGCGTAAGCACTCGCGTCTGTCGGTCACGAACATCTGAAGCGGCAGCAGCGCCGGAGTTTCCCCCCGCAGAGTAGCAGCGATATCGTGGCGCTTGGTGTAATCGATTGAGGAGAGCACCACCATCAAGTCGATGTCCGAATCGGGGCCGTCGTCACCCCGGGCCACAGAACCGAACAGCAGTATCTGCTCTGGGTCGCAGGCTGCGACAATCGCAGCCACCACATCGGATACCCACTCAGCCAGGGTGCGGCCCGCGTAACACGCCTTGCCGTCGCGCACCTCGTAGGTGACCGAGCTCATGAGGCGAGCTCCGCCTGGAACGAACCCTGTGGGCCGGCGCACACAGTCCCGCTGCGGCTCTGGCAAACGGCATAGCAAGACTCATCAGGGAACAAAAGTGATCTGCCAGTTACACGGACCATTTAGCGCCTCTGTTGTCTTGGATCGATGCTGGGTCATGATCCGACCTAGCTCGAACGCTGAAGTTGTCGTCAGGTAGCCATCGTATGCCACGCCACTAAGCCAACTGTGCCTCGCTAGCGCAAAGCCGCAGCGGAAGGCGGCGACCATCCCACCATAGCTAGCGCAGCGAGGGTCAGCTAACCCCCGGGCAGGTTGAAACCCCGAAGCGACGGGCCAGCGCGGCCGGCCCCGATCACGGTGATCGACGCAGTCGCCAGGTAGGTCCTCCAGCAGATCTCGTCGCCAACCCCGAGAGCCCACGCCACGGCAGCCTTGATCGGCGACACGTGGCTCACCACGACTACGTCGCAGTCCGAAGCTTCCTCGCGCAGCTCCTCACACGCGACGCGCACCCGGGCGGAGACCTCGGCTAGGGACTCTCCGCCGGGGGGACGGTAGGCAAGGTCGACGGACCATCTGTCCCAAAGGTGTCCGGCGGCCGAGACGGGAACCCCTTCGAAGGATCCGTAGTCGATCTCGCGCCAACGTTCGTCGACGCTCACCGGGGGTCCCAACGCGGCGGCAGTGTCCAACGCCCGCATCAGA
>JAJZNG010000099.1 GCA_021847945.1 Actinomycetes bacterium
GAAGTTCCCTCCGTGCATCTTGAACAGCAGGAAGATGACGATCGTTAGGATCGGGATGACCACCTTCCAGGTGGTGATCGAAGTGTTGGCACGGGCGAGCCAGCGGATGCCGATCAGGTTCACCGCAGTGAAGAGCACCATCAAGATGATCGCCACGACGATGCCGCTGCCGGAGAGGATCCCCTTGTTCGCGTTCCAGATACCGTGCGCCCACGACACCGAGCTGAAGTACTGGATGACAGCGAGGACTTCGATCGGGGCGACGGCTGCGGCCTGTACGTAGGCGAACCAGCCGAAAGTGGCGCCTGCGAAGCTTCCAAAGCTGTAGTGCGGGTAGCGGCTCGTCCCGCCCGTCACCGGGAACATCCCCCCGAGCTCGGCGTGCACCAAAGCCAAAACGATGATGATCACCGAGGCGACCGCCCAGGATATTATGACCGCGGGACCTGCGAGGGTGGCAGCGGTCAGCGCTCCGAACAGCCACCCCGACCCGATGATGGACCCTTCAGAGGCCCATATGAGGTCGAAAAACGAGGCGTCCCGCTGCATACCCTCGAAGTCGAGCGAGACTTCATTGCCCGAACTTTCAGTTGTTGTCATGTATTACCCCCAGCTAGTGAGTTTTTGAACGTCGTTGTCCAAACCCGACCAGAAAAGGCACGTCCACGCTGGTAACGTGAGTGGCTTCTGCTTGGTGGGCTGGCGAAGAAAGTAGCACAGCGCGCTGACCAATAGTCGCTTTGGCTGTTAACACCTCGTGAACCGCCGAACCTCGGTCAGACCGGTTGGTTTCCGATTCTTCTCGTAACCGCGCTTTTGACCGAGGTCAGACATTCCCCGGAGGGACGCTTGTCCTGGTCAGGTCTAGCATCTCGGGACAGCAAGTCGTCATGAGTCGATCGAGAGCGAGAAGTGGCCGACACACCTAGACACATGCAAGGTCTGGCCTCCACGACGATCGCTGCCGCACTTGACGTCGTCCCTTTCGCGATGCTGATCACCGACAGTTCGGGCTCGGCGCTGTCGGTCAACCACCGTTGGAGTGCCCTGTCAGGGCTGAGCGTCGAATCGTCGCTCGGTTTGGGATGGCTTGAAGCGCTAACAGCCGAAGCCCGTCACCACCTCCTTGCGAACCTTCGCGAGGTCGCCGCGCACTCCGAGAACCTCACCGAGGACTACCAGATCGGCGCTTCTTCCCAGCGGCGCTGGGTTCGCTGGTGGATAAGTCATCATGAAGTTGCCGGAGTGTCGATGCTCGCCGTGGCAGCGGCAGACGTGGAAGCTGACTATGCGCGCCAAGCCGATCTCTACCATTTGGCGACGCACGATTCGCTGACCGGTCTGTTCAATCGACGGCACTTCATGGAGGCGATCGACCAGGCGCTGTTGCGCAACCAGCGATCCTCGCGCCATGTCGGGGTCGTGTACGTGGACTTGGACGGCTTCAAGGGGGTTAACGACCGGGCCGGTCATGCCATGGGTGACAGGGTCCTCTCTGCGGTCGGAGCCCGTCTCCGTCACGCTGTCCGCTCGGCGGACCTCGTTGCGCGCATCGGGGGCGACGAGTTCGCTGTCCTCTGCGAAGGGCTCGGCGAGGAGGAGCAGGCAGAGGTGGTTGCGAACAGGATCGCTGCCGCCCTCGCCGAGTCTGTCGAGCTCGAAGGCGAACGCTGGTCGGTAACGGCTTCCGTCGGGGCGGCCGTCGACGTCGAGGGTCGCCTCTCGGCGAGCGAGCTCATAGACCGGGCGGACCGGGCGATGTACTCGATCAAGCACACCCGCCGGCGACCACGCCCCGAAGATCCTGCCCACGCTGACCGGCCGTTCAAGCCGGGAGATACGCTGCTGCCTCCCCCCAGTCCGACACCTGCGGTGTACCCGACACAGCCTGCGACTCCAGCGTCGGGACCCGCCGGTGGGTCCCGCGTTGCGGCCCCGCCGCCGGTCGACGCCCCTCCGCCAGTCGACCGGCGAATTACGGGCCGGCGTGCCACAGATTTGGCCCTTGCGAGACCATACTCTACGTACTCGGACGTCAATGTCGATACCATCGAAGACCCCGACGTCCGTTACGTGATCGCCTCGCTCAAAGAGAGCATCGAATCCCTACGCTCAGCCTTGGAACAGCTGCTCTCCTCCGGGCGCAGAGCTTCTGACTGGAATCCTGCTCCGTCTTCACCAACTGGATGACAGTAGCTTAACTTAAGCGCTTTCAGTAGTATAGTCGCGATTTCATTGTCTGTTAGGGTTCCTGGTATGTCCTGGGCTCGGACCCTCCCACTGCACCCGCACGGGAGGTATCCATGCACCATCTGCAACCCCAGGCAACGTCCGCCCTAGACGTCGTAGCCGTCGACCTTCTCCGCAGACATTTAGCCGAGGTGCGCCATGCTGGGCGCCCGCTTCTCGTAGCCTTGCACCGCGATTCGCCGGCCGAGTATCGCCCCGAGGCCCTGGGATTTGACGTCGAGATCCTCGGATACGCAGCCGCCTCAGACGTTGACGCTATAGCCTTGATCGCGACTGGTCACGTGAGGCCCGTCGCCTCACACGTTGAGCTTATGGCAGAACTTGCGGCGGCAGCCAGGCGAAATATTGACCTTGCTTGCGTAGTCTCTCGTGACGGAACAGTGGTATGGAAGGCCTGCGCCGGAGCAGAGACACTCCGGGTGCCTACACCAGATGGAGGCCAGATGCTCGACTGTCTGCGCCGGGCGCTTGGAGTTCCAACTCCGCCACCTTTACGATCTCCAGCGGTGCTCGAAGGGCCGCTGTGGGCTGTTCGCCTAGCGGCGGCCGCCGGCGCTGACACGGTGAAGCTCCGGTGGTCACAGGTCGAGGCGTGCCGGCCCTCTACTCCCCCACGGGCGGCGTGGCCCACCGACTCTGCAGACAGCGGCGCGCTGATCGACAGTTGGGAGCGCTTGCGCGTAGCTGCGGCCGCAGGGTTCACCTCTATGTGGGTTCCACCTAGGCAGATCTGCGAGTGGATGGACGCCGGAATGTTCTCCCGATGGGTGGCGGCTTCTATTCCGAGTCCCGCCGACCTGACAGCCGCTATGCGGCACTTCTTGGAGCCGCCAGCGGCCCGACGCTTTTACCACGAGTTGACGCGGATCGCCGCGCGCTGACCGTGGTGACCGCCGATGGCTATGGGTGACCCCGAGACTGGCAGCAGCCGCCGACTACACGCCTTGCACTAGCCCGCGCTCAGGTCCCGCTCGGCTCCCGGCGGGACCGCGTCCCCCTTGGGTGACGACCTTCGGACCTTCCTATACCATTACCGCCACCAGGTCCGGCCGGCGGCGAGCGCTGCCATGGAATGCGGGTGGTGCGTGGCAGCCGAGCTTGGCTGCCGGAAAATGGGTTTGGCTACCAGTTTGGCTGCAAAGCCGTCTTATAGCCCAACCTTTCGCGGACCTTCCGAGGCTAAAAGTCCTGGTCAGGACCAGTGGGCGCAGAGGGAATCGAACCCCCGACCTCATGCGCGTCATGCATGCGCTCTAACCGACTGAGCTATGCGCCCGCTTTGCCGGAAAAAAGCTTAGCAGGATCTGGCTCAGCTCGAAGCGTCGGCAGAGCCGCCAGAGGCGGTCTCTTGCGAGCCAGGCGAGCCCGGGCTGCGCCACTTGAACTCGTTGAACAGGAGGTTTAAGAGGAACACCACGATCAGGGTCGACGTGATCGAACTGCCAAAAATGACCTGGAGGTTCGAAGGGAGATGTTCGTAGATGTTAGGACTGACGACGGGCATCATCCCTACCCCGATGGACACTGCGACGATCAGCAGGTTGTGGGATGTCCCGAAGTCGATCTTGCCGAGAGTGCGGATTCCGACGGCAGTGACCATTGCGAACATGGCCAGAGCAGCCCCGCCGATCACCGGACCCGGGATGTTCGCGACGATTTGACCGATCTTCGGAATGACGCCCAAAACCACGAGGATCATCCCTGCCGAGCCGACCACGTACCTGCTGCGCACCTTTGTAAGCCCTACCAGGCCGACGTTCTGGGCAAAGGCGGTGTCTGCGAAGGAGTTGAAGAAGCCGGCCAGGACCGCCGACAACCCGTCTGTCGCGAGCCCACGCGCGATGTCGGAGGGCGATATCGGCTTGTCCACCATTTCAGCTACGGCGAGCATGTCCGCCGTCGACTCGGTAAAAGTGACCAGGATCACGATAATCATCGAGATGATCGCCGACGCCTCGAAGGTCGGAGCTCCGAACCTGAGGGGCTGGCTCAGCCCGAAATCTCCGGCCTTGGAGACCGTGGAGAAGTTGAGCATGTGCATCGGCCAGGCAACCAAAGTTCCAAAGACGAGGCTGCCGAGGACGGCTAGCTGCGAAACGAACCCCGACGTAAACCGTGTTACCACTACGATGAAGGCGAGAACGAGCCCAGCTAGGACAAGGTCGTGCTGTGCTGCGTACGACTTGGCAGTTGGGTCGTTCCCGGCAATGAGTCCTGTCGCGGCGCTGATCAGCGACAGCCCGATGATCGTAATGACAGAACCGGTCACGACCGGGGGAAAGTACCGGAGCACAGCAGAGAACGGTCTAGCTACCAGCACTCCGAAGATCCCGGCGACGATGAGGGCACCGTACATAGCTGTTATCCCGTAGTGACTGCCGATGAGGATCATCGGCGTGACAGCCACGAATGTGGCTCCGGCCACTACGGGCAGCCTCACCCCGAAGAAGGGACCTATACCGAAAGCTTGGATGAGCGTCGCGATCCCAGCCGTGAAGAGGTCGGCGTTCACCAGGAGCCCGATGGTCGTCGTGTCCAGCTTTAGGGCTCCGCCGACGATGAGTGGCACAGCTACGCACCCTGCGTACATGACAAGAACGTGCTGGAGGCCGAGGCTCGCTAGGCGTCCAGGCGGGAGAACCTTGTCGACCGGATGGTCCGACCGCGGTGCCCAGCCGAGCCACTTGGCTACCACTTGCACCGAGCTTCCGCCGGTCCGAGTTTCGAAACTGGTCACAGCCCTCCCTTTAACGTCGCCCGGGCTGGTCGCTAGCTCACGCCCTAACCCCCTACTGGGCGGCGATCGTAACAAGCACTGGGCGACCGACACAAGGACGGTACCAACGCCACCGCCGGCCGTCTGGGCCGAATAGTGGTTGCGGTTGTCCCGCTGGTATCCAACGTCGAGCGCGTCCAACCGTTCCAAGTGAGACTTTTGGCCTCCCCGACCAGCTTACGCCATAATTCGAAGGCCCAAGCCGAGCAGGTTCGCTCAGTGGCCGTGCAGCGGATCGGACCTCCGCTCGGATGGTCTTCCCACTCCGAGGCGAGCCCTACGAAGGTCCGCAAATCAGCCCGCGCTCGTTGCGGTGGTCAACAGCAAACCCGGAGGTCCGACCGAAGATGGCATCATGACTAGCGAGGAGGTTGGCACGCCGGATCATTACTGGCCGTAACCCATTTTGTCAGTCAGTCCCTCTCCTCAAGGTCAGCCGCTATGTCGGAGAGCTTGCGGATGAGTCGGTAGCTGTCGGGAGCTGTCCGGACGAATCCGAAGTGCTCGTAGTAGCTCACCGCCCGATCGTCTATGGCGTCCACGACCACGAGTCTGGCTGCGACCAATCTCGTCGCATCGACTACCCGCTCGAGGGCGTCCACTAGAAGTCCGCCGCCAAGCTTCCGTTCGTCTCCGTGCAACTTAGCATCGAGCGCGAGTTTGCCGATTAGGACTGACGGGATCTGCTTCGGGCTCTCTCTCGCGACGCGATGCGGTAATCCTTCCCGCACAACCTGATGGCCCGCTAGCGAGTAGTAGCCAAAAACGACTTCATCTTGTTCTGTCCAAACAAAGGTGCGAGCAGTGTTCATTACCGAGGCGTGTCGGGCGTAGTCTCGAAGCCAACGGTCGAGGTCGTCGATTCCGCACGAGAAGCGCTGCAAGTTGTGTTGGTCGGCGAGAGGCACAGACTGGTACACCTATGTCGACCCGCCTCTCGATTTTAGGCTACTTGTTGATCGCGCGCCGCCCGATGCCGGCGGGCGGCCTCATTGAAGGCCACGTTACTCTGAGCAGGAGCGTCCAATGCCGCAAGCAACTCGTCGAAGAACTCGCCAGACACGGTTGTCGTTGACCACGTCGCAATAACCTCGTCAGCTTTCTCAACCGCTGCCGTCACAATGAAAGAGGTCATCGACTGGTTCGCCAAGCGTGCCGCAGCACGAATACGCTCTTCCTGGTCTGGTTCGGCTCGTAGTTCGATCCGTGCTGTCTTTGCCATCTTGCTTAACCTCTCAGCTTGTACGGCTATTGTACGTCAGATCTAAACGGAGTCAAGCCTTCTTCGCCCCTGACCATTCCTCGGCAGGCCAAGAACAGAACCGTACGGCGTGTGTACGGTACCTAAGTCTATTTCTTGGGAATTGTTGCGTCAGCAGCACAGAATTGGCGGTCTCGCCAAAGGCGCATGACACAGACTTGTGACGCATCGGACGGGCGCCACAGCTGTTTCTCACGGTCATCGGCGGTCAACATTGGGCTCCGAAACGACCGCTCTTCGCGGTCGCAGGTCTTCGCAGCACGCCGCTGTTCGGTCCCACGCCGATCTGGACGGGCACGTCATGCTTCAGGGCCAGTGACACGGCAGTTCACGTCAGGATTGTCCGTATCGGACTTTGTGGCCAACGTGGGCACCAGGAGGATCGAAGATGGCACATATCGAGCGAAGCCGGACAAAAGATCGTGGATCGCGCTATGAGGTTCGTTGAAGGGCGTCGGGCAGCGAGAGCTTCAGGAGAGGCTGCAGTTTCAGACTCCCGCGGGATTTTCGCGGGATCGGGGACCGCTCGGCCAAGCGACTCCCGCCCCAAAAAAGGTGCGATGAGCTGCTAGAAGACTCTTAGAGGCGGCGAGCGGAATCGAACCGCTGTGCAGGGCTTTGCAGGCCCTTGCCTAAACCACTCGGCCACGCCGCCGCTCGCCGTCCATCGTAGTGTATCTGTCGCCACCCGGCCGACGTCGCGGCGGCTAGCCTCCTAGGCCCCTACAGAAAGAGCCGGTCCAGAGCAGATGAAAATCGAGTATCTGGAGTCCAGGCAGCGGCTTATCCTAGGCGGGGCCGTCGCGTTGAGCGCAGCAGCCGGGTTAGCCACAGCAGCCGGGGCCGGCCCGGTAGCCCGTTTCGTGCTCGCAGGCCTGGCCCTCGCCGGGACGGCCGCCGTGGTCGGCGAAGCGATCGAGGCGGTCGGCGAACGAGTCGGACCGTCGCTTACCGGCCTGCTGCAGTCGACCCTCGGCAACCTTCCGGAGCTTTTCGTGGGGATCTTCGCTCTGCACCAAGGCCTCACCTCCGTGGTGCAAGCGGCGCTCATCGGGTCTGTCCTGGGCAACAGCCTTCTGGTCCTCGGGTTGGCTTTCCTGGTCGGCGGGCTCCGTCACGGCACTCAGCGCTTCGAGCCGGAGTTGCCGCGTCTCATATCATCGCTTCTTCTGCTGGTAGTAGCGGCGATGTTGGTACCGACCCTCGCAGCTCACCTTGGTTCGCCGGCAGCAAAACACTCGACGGCCCTCTCTGACGGGCTTGCAGCAATCCTGCTGTTCGTGTACCTAGCGAGCGTCCCTTACTTCTTGGCCCATTCCCCGCGGCTCACGCCGCCTTCAACTCTGCCGACCGAGCCTCCGGCGCCGGCCCAGGCTCCTAAACCTGAAGCTTGGCCTCTCAAGTTGTCCTTGGTAATCCTGGCTGCGGGCAGCGCAGCTGCTGCCGGCGCAGCCGAATGGTTCGTGGGACCTCTGCAGGCTGCCACGACCAGCCTCGGCCTGTCGCAGACTTTCACTGGCCTCGTCGTGGTGGCGGTAGCTTCGAACGCGGTCGAAAACGCCGTCGGTGTCCGCTTCGCCCTTAGGGCGAAACCCGAGTATGTGATCGCCACGATCCTCAACAGTCCGCTGCAGGTCGCTCTACTGCTCACCCCTGTCCTGGTGTTGCTGAGCGGGGTAGTCGGCCCAAGCCATCTAACCCTGGTGTTCCCACCGCTGCTCGTAGTAGCGCTCGCCGTGGCAGCGCTGGTCGTGACAGTCATCATCTACGACGGCGAGTACACGTGGATCGAAGGGGTGGCCCTGATCTCCCTCTACGCTATCGTTGCAGCCGCCTTTTGGTGGGGATGACCCGACCAGACCTAACGGTCGTAGAGAAGGGATACCTTGGAGCTCTTGTATAACTCATACACCTCCCCAGTCCTTCCGGGCGATCCTTACCCGCTCGGCGCCACGTTTGACGGGTTGGGGACGAATTTCTCCCTGTTCTCCCAGGCGGCTGACGCCGTCGAGCTGTGCCTCTTCGACCTCGACGGGAGGGAGACCCGCTTCGAGCTACCAGAGGTTGACGCCTACTGCTGGCACGGATACGTCGAGCACGTGGAACCTGGGCAGCTATACGGTTACCGCGTTCACGGGCCCTATGACCCCGAGAAGGGCCTTCGTTGCAACCCGTCGAAGCTTCTCATCGACCCCTACGCCAAAGCTGTCGAAGGTGAGGTGGGTTGGGGTCAGGAGCCGTTCGGGTATCGCCTGGGAGGTGACGACATGACCCGGGACGACAGCGACTCGGCTCATGTGATGCCCAAAGGTATCGTCGTCGACTCGGCTTTCCACTGGGGTTCGGATCACCCGCCGAGGCACCGCTGGGCCGACACGGTCATCTACGAAACCCACGTGAAAGGTCTGACCTGGAATCATCCAGAGGTGCCCGCGCACCAGCGGGGAACCTACGCAGGTCTCGCCCACCCGGCGATCATCGAGCATTTGACCAAGCTGGGGGTGACTGCCGTCGAGCTGATGCCGGTCCACCAGTTCATCCACGATCGCCGTCTCGCCGACATGGGCCTTCGCAACTATTGGGGTTACAACTCGATCGCCTACCTGGCCCCCCACAACGGTTACGCGTCCAGACCGGCCCACCGGGTCGTTGGGGAGTTCAAGTCGATGGTGAAGACCCTTCACCGTGCCGGCATCGAGGTGATCCTCGACGTCGTGTACAACCACACGGCGGAAGGCGACCACATGGGGCCTACGCTGTCGTTCAGGGGTATCGACAACCCCTCCTACTACCGTCTCGTAGACGGCGACCCCCGCCACTACAACGACTCGACTGGGACCGGTAACTCGCTCAACGTCCGCAACCCCCAAGTCCTGCAGCTTCTCATGGACTCGCTCCGCTACTGGGTCATGGAGATGCATGTGGACGGCTTCCGGTTCGACCTTGCGGCGTCACTGGCCCGCCAGTTTCACGAGGTGGACAGGCTCTCGGCTTTCTTCGACTTAATCCACCAAGACCCTGTGGTGAGCCAGGTGAAGCTGATCGCCGAGCCGTGGGACGTCGGGGACGGCGGCTACCAAGTGGGTAACTTCCCTCCCCTGTGGTCGGAGTGGAACGGCAAGTTCCGTGACACGGTGAGAGACTATTGGCGCCAAGCGGGAACCCCGATAGGCGAGCTCGCCGAGCGTCTCACCGGAAGCTCCGATCTCTACCAAGCTAACGGGCGCAGCCCTTTCGCTTCTATCAACTTCGTGACCGCCCATGACGGTTTCACTTTGAGCGATCTGGTCTCCTACAACGACAAGCACAACGAGGCCAACGGCGAGGACGGCAGGGACGGCACTGACGACAACCGCTCTTGGAACTGCGGGGTCGAAGGCCCCACCGACGACGAGTCAGTCAAGGAGCTCCGTCAGCGCCAGGTGCGAAATATCATGGCGACGCTGATGCTCAGTCAAGGAGTCCCCATGCTTCTCGGCGGGGACGAGTTCGGACGAACCCAGCACGGCAACAACAACGCTTACTGCCAAGACAATGAGACGTCATGGTATGACTGGGCAGACATAGACGAGGACCTTCTCGCATGGACCCGGGCGTTGATCCGCCTACGCAGAGACCACCCGGTATTTCGCCGAAGGCGTTTCTTCCAGGGCCGGCCCCTCCGAGCGTCGGGTACAGCCGAGCGCCTCCCCGACATCGCCTGGTTCCGTCCCGACGGCCACCAAATGGGCGACGCCGACTGGAACGTCGGATACGCCAAATCCCTCGGGATTTTCCTGAACGGGTCGGCCATACCCGATCCCGACGAACACGGACGTCGAGTGCTCGACGACTCTTTTTTCTTTGTACTAAATGCTTGGGATCAGACACTCGACTTGACTCTTCCCGCCGAGCAGTGGGCGCAAAGTTGGACTGCGGTTCTCGACACTTCCTCGCCGGCTCTAGCCGGCGAGGACCCAGTAACCCTAGAAGCCTCATCTCACATGGCAGTTCCCGGTCGCACAATCGTGGTGCTCGAGGCGGGGCGCCCCGTCAAAGCTTGATCAGCTCCCAAAGGCCGCCAGCCACGACGCCTCGTCTGTCACGGCGAATGTTGGGTTGGTCTGCTTCACGATGTCTAGAGTGGCAGCCGAAGCAGCCGAGTAGCGATGCCCGGGATATAAGACAGTCGTCTCAGCCAAAGAGGACAGCTTGCGCAGGCTGTCGTACATAGCCTTAGGATCTCCGCCGGGCAGGTCGGTCCGGCCGCACCCGGAGAGAAACAGAGTGTCGCCGGCTACGAGCATCCCTTCGACCAAGAAGCACTGACTTCCTGGCGTATGGCCCGGCGTGTGGATTAGCTCGACTTCGATAGCGCCGACCGCTACCTTGTCGCCTCCGTAGTGGCCGACGACCTCGCCAGGGTCGACGCCTGTCACCCTGCATATCGACATCACCTCTTGGCGATGGGCGTGGATCGGGACCGACGCCACCTCCAAGACCCGGGAAAGGCCCTCGATGCTGTACCCCATCATCGACCCGCCGACATGGTCGGGATGGTGGTGGGTCACGAGAACCCCGGCGAGGGCCATCCCGTCGCCTTCGGCTACGTCGAGGATCTCGTCGACAGCGTAGGCGGGATCCACTACCAGAGTCTGGGAGGTTTCACGGTCACCGATCAGGTAGGAGAAGTTGACCATCTGGTTCGCTAGCGGGTCGGTCCTGGCGTGGTCCCTACCCGACAGCAGCTGCCTGAAATACAACCGGTCGTCGCTTGGCACGCCTTCGACCCTAGCCTCTCCTTGGCGACTCCGACCGGGCCTTGAGGGAATAGTTGCGTACACAACGATGTTCCCTGTGGAGTCGTAAACGCGTCGAGCGAAGCGACGAGGAGAAAGGATCTCTGCCATGCCGGCTGTAACCGTCGAAGACATGTCCTCACTTGCGAAGCTGCAAGTGGAGGGTGACGTGCAGAGCAAGGAGCCTGTGATTATCACCAACGCCCCTAGCGGCTTCGAAGGTGAAGGCTTCCCTGTCCGGCGCGCCTTCGCCGGGGTCCCTCTGCATCTTTTGGATCCGTTTGTCCACATGGATCAGATGGGCGAAGTCGACTACGCCCCAGGGGAACCAAAGGGCACCCCTTGGCATCCCCACCGAGGTTTCGAAACCGTGACATATATGATCGACGGAACCTTCGAGCACCGCGACTCGACAGGCGGGGGCGGGCTAATCACCAACGGCGACACTCAGTGGATGACCGCCGGGGCAGGGATCCTCCACATCGAGCGTCCACCGGAAACCCTCGTCGCGTCCGGCGGGCTCTTCCACGGCATCCAGTTGTGGGTGAACCTCCCGTCCGCTGCGAAGATGGTGCCACCTAAGTACCAGGACATCCGCGCTGGACGTCTTGGTCTGATGGCCTCGCCCGACGGCGGAGCGCTCGTACGGCTGATCGCAGGCCGCATTGGCGAGACAGCCGGCCCCGGATCCACCCACACGCCGATCACGATGGTCCACGTCTCGCTGTCGGCCGGATCCCGCCTCGTAGTCCCATGGGACCGGACTTTCAACGCCCTCGCCTACGGTCTCGCCGGTAGTGGTTCAGTCGGGCCCACCGGGGCTGCCCTGGCCTCCGGACAGCTAAGCGTGCTCGGTGAAGGAGATGCCGTAGAGCTGCGAGCTGCTGCCAAACCCGACGGTTCGTCCGAGACCTTCGAGGTACTTCTCCTCGGTGGCCGACCCATTAACGAGCCGGTCGCGCACTACGGCCCGTTCGTAATGAACACCAGCGACGAGATCGCCCAAGCTTTCGAGGACTTCCGCCGTGGGCGCATGGGCACGATACCGCCAACCTAAGGCAGCTCGGTACGACAAGTTTTCCCTACGTTGACGGCTCTAAAGTCGCTTCACGCGCCAAACTGGCACGGTGAACCTCGATAGCGTGTCTGACCCCGGGCACACAGGGATGTCCCTGTCGCAACTCGTCGCTCGGACCGGTGTTCCGGCTTCGACAATCCACCACTACCGGCGTTCTGGGTGGATACCCCAGCCTACCCGCCAGTCCAACAGACACTTCACCTACGACGAAGCTCACGTCGAGGCGATCCTCGAGTTGCGGTCGGGGTCGTCGGCGTTCAGCCACGACTGCCGTGCCCGCCTGATTGCAGCTGCCATCGAAGCCTTCCGAACCCGCAGTTTCGCCGAGGTGTCCGTAAGCGACATCACGTCGGCGGCCCAGATGGCCAAGGGAAACTTCTACAGGTACTTCCCGTCCAAGGAGGCGCTCATAAGCGCCTGCATTGAGACCCTCGTGGATGACACAGCTTCGCGCCTAGAGGTGGCTTTGGATTCGACAGGCGGCGTCGAGCCACTGCGCGGTGACGCCGGCAGGACGGCCTTGGTCCTCGGATATGTGCTCGCCGACGTGCTCCCGCTGTTGCTGGAGCTAGGAGCTCGAGCCGCCAAAGGCCACGAGCCCAGCGCCGAGTTGGCACGGCGATCCCTGCGGACACTGGCGTCGGTGGCGGGCCGTCCTTTTCTCGAGCCGGAGACCGACGACGACGCCAAGCTGATCGAAACCGGCCTGGCGGTCCTCCAGTCGGCTTTCGCCACGGTGATGTCATGGGCGGTCGGCCCCGACTGGCCACCTGACGAGGGCATCGCCTCACAAGCTTGACACGACCACCCAGATGACGTACAAATTGTGACCACGCGGTCACTTCAGTATTCCTACGATCCTGTTCCCACCCCCCCCGGGCTTCCCAGCGTTCAAGACGTCATGGGCAGGGCCGCGCGCGAGAATTTCAGGGTCGTATCACGCCTGATATCCGCGGACGCACGGCGCCACCTGAGGGCATTCTACGGCTACGCGCGACTCGTCGACGAGATAGGCGACGCCTACGCAGGGGACCGTGTCGCCGCCTTGGAGTGGGTCGCCGCTGAGACGGCCGGTGCTCTGGACGGCCTCCCCGGCACCCATCCGCTGGTCCACGCTGCAGTCGGCTCCGTTCGCGAGCTGGGTGTAGAAGCTCAACCCCTGTTCGACCTGATCGAGGCGAACCAGATGGACCAGTCAGCCTCCCGCTACGAGACATTCGACGACCTGCTTGGCTACTGCGAGCTGTCTGCTAACCCGGTTGGCAGGTTGGTCCTGGCTGCTTTCGGTCACTCCAGCGCGGAGGCCCTTCGCCACTCCGACTCGATCTGTTCGGGCCTGCAGATAATCGAGCACTGCGCTGACATGGCCGAGGACTATCGCAACTCCAGGGTGTACATGCCCCTGGTGGACTGGGCTCGCTTCGGCGCTGACCCCGCCGAGCTAGGCAGCGGTCTGCCGGCGAGTTGCGCCCTGCGGGCGATGGTCGCCTTCGAGGTGTCGCGGGCTCGGCGGTTACTCGACGATGGACTTCCCCTTATAGAGATGCTGCCCGGTACGCTCGCCTGGGCGCTAGCCGGCTTTTGGGCTGGTGGCCAGGCTGCGGCCGACCGTATCGCCGAGCGAGACTTCGACGTCTCCCAGCCCGCCACCCAGCCCTCCCCTGCCCGAGTTGCCATCCACCTTCTCCAAGCTGCTCCCCGAGCGATAAGACGCAAGGCTCAAGCCCTATGAGGGTCGACGAGGCCTACAAAGCCTGCGAGAAGATCACGGCGTCACAGGCGAAGAACTTCTACTACGGCATCAAGCTCCTGCCGCCACCCAAGAGGCAGGCCATGTCGGCGCTGTACGCCCTCGCTAGGCGTATCGACGACGTCGGGGACGGACCACTCCCGCAAGCCGCCAAGTTCGAAGCCCTAGACGCTGTCCGCGGCGAGGTGACCGCCCTTCGCGCCGACCCTTCGAGCGCCCTCGCCTCCCAGGACCCTGTCCTCGTCGCCATGGCGGACGCTTCGAGAAGGTGGGGCATTCCCTTGGACGCAGTAGAGGATCTCGTCGACGGATGCAAGATGGATGTCGCCGGCACCGCCTACGACAACATCGACGACCTCGTGGTCTACTGCAGGAAGGTGGCGGGCACGGTAGGCAGGTGCAGTCTCGCAATCTACGGCAACCGCCAACCCGGCCGCGCCGAGATCCTCGCCGACGACCTCGGGGTTGCGCTTCAACTCACCAACATCCTCCGCGACATCGTGGAGGACTACCGGGACATGGGGCGCGTGTACCTGCCGAGGGAAGACCTCGCCCGCTTCAGCGTCGGCGAGGACCTTCAAGGCCAACAAGACGATCTGGCCGCTCTCATAAGCTTCGAGGCAGGACGCGCCTGCGAATGGTACGACAGAGGCCTGCCGCTGTTGGAACTGCTGGACCGCCGTTCGCGCGCTTGCACCGCGGCGATGGCCGGCATCTACCGTAAGCTTTTGGAGCGGATCCTCCGCGACCCGACATTGGTACTGCGCACAAGGGTTTCCCTCGGCACCGCCGACAAGTCGATCGTCGCAGCGCGCGCTGTACTAACTGGCAGCGTATGAGCGCACCACCCCTGCATCGTTCGACGGTGACGGTTATCGGCGGCGGCTTGGCCGGGATATCGGCCGCCTTGGAAGCCGCTGACATGGGAGCGTCGGTGACTCTCGTCGAGCGCAAAGCCCACCTCGGGGGGCTGACGTGGTCCTTCGAGCACAACGGCATTGAAATGGACAACGGCCAGCACGTGTTCCTTGCCTGCTGCAGTGAGTACCGGCGGTTCTTGACACGTATCGGCTCCGAGCGTGACGTCGTCGGCCCTTTCCCTCTCGACGTTCCGGTGCTCGCTGAGACCGCCGGCGGGGCTGTCATGGCGACCAGGTTGCGCCGCTCGAACCTTCCGGTGCCTTTTCACCTTGCCGGTTCGCTGCTCTCATACCCTCACATCTCCCCAGCGGAGAGAGTAGGCCTCGGTCGGGCGCTGGCCGGCTTGGCACGTCTGCGTCTCGGGGATCCCCACCTCGATCAGGTCAACTTCTTCGAATGGCTCCGCCGACATGGTCAGTCGCCAAGAGCGATCGAGGCTGTGTGGGACCTGATTACTGTCCCGACTGTCAACCTCCCCGCGTCGCAGGCGTCCCTCGCCGTAGCGGCACAGGTCTTCAAAACGGGACTCCTGAGCGACCGCTCAGCCTGCGACATAGGGTGGAGCGCCATCCCACTCGGACGCCTCCACGGACAACGGGCGTTCGCTGCGCTGCGCCGGCAGGGTGTTGCACTCCGCACTTCCGCAAGGGTCCGCTCGATCGTTAAGCAGGGACCCACCTGGGAAGTCGTAACCGACTCGGAGACCCTCGAATCCGACGCCGTGATCGTCGCAGTCCCCCACGACGAGGCGGCTACCCTAGTCCCAGGCGATGTTGCGCCAGCCCGCGACAACTGGCGCCACCTCGGATCGTCGGCTGTGGTAGACGTGCATCTGATTTTCGACCGGACTGTAACCGTATGGCCACTTATGGCAGCCTTGCACTCCCCCGTCCAGTGGGTCTTCGACCGCTCGTCTGCGTCGGGGCTCACCGGGGCTGGCCGTCAGCCGCAACGCGGGGGCACCGGGCCCCAGTACCTGGCTGTTTCGATATCAGCCGCCGACGAACTGCTCGGCCAACGGCCCGCCGCGATCGTGAAAGAGGTGACGGGCGCGCTTCGCCGGCTGCTTCCGGCGAGCGCTGACGCCGCCTTAGTAGACTCGGTGGTGACCAAAGAGCGCCGTGCCACTTTCAGAGCGGTACCCGGATCAGCAGTCCTGCGAGCGCAGCCGGCCAAGGCCCAACAGCGTCTCGCCATAGCCGGAGCATGGACCGATACTGGGTGGCCTGCCACCATGGAAGGGGCGGTGCGAAGCGGCATCGCCGCCGCCCGGGCCATCGCAGGCTTAACGCCATCGCAGCTGCCAACTTATAAGTTTACCGAACTACAACCCACCCGGGAGGTGGCGTGACCCCTACTTTCGCTGTCGCCGAGGCACTTGAGCGTTGCAGACAGGCCATTACCCCTGCGCTGAAGGACGCCGTGGACCGCCTGACGCCAGACCTGCGGCTCATAGCTAGCTACCACTTCGGATGGACTGATCCCGCCGGTGAACCGACCAAGGCCCCTGGAGGCAAGGGGATACGTTCCGCTCTGGCGATCCTGAGCGCCGAGGCATGCTGGGCGGACCCAGCCGTGGGCGTACCCGGCGGGGTGGCCGTAGAACTGGTCCATAACTTCTCACTGATACACGACGACATCATCGACACCGACTCGGAACGCCACCACCGACCGACGGTATGGTCAGAGTACGGTGTCGGCGCTGCGATAGTCGCCGGTGACGCTCTCGCCGTCTTGGCACACCAAGTCCTCCTCGAATGCTCCCCTGATCGCGGACCAGCCGCATCGAGCGCTTTAGCCGAGGCTACAGCCAAGATGATAGCCGGCCAAGCCGACGACATCGCCTTCGAGAAACGCCGCGACGTCAGCGTAGAGCAGTGCACCGCCATGTCAGCCGCCAAGACCGGGGCACTCCTGGGGTGCGCGTCGTCGATCGGTGCGATTCTCTCCGGGGCACCCGATGCAGCGGTCATGGCCTTGAACGACTTCGGGTTGCACCTAGGCTTGGCGTTCCAGGCGGTGGACGACCTACTGGGCATCTGGGGCGACCCGAGCACCACGGGCAAGCCCGCCGGTAATGACCTCCGCCAACGCAAAAAGTCCCTCCCTGTGGTGGCCGCCTTGGCAGCGGCGGGACCCGAAGCCGACGAGCTGCGAACCCTTCTTCTCGGCGAGCCAGGGACCGTCCTTGCGCCGCTTGACCCTTCCCAGGTCGAAAGGGCCCGCTTTTTGGTCGAAGCATGCGGCGGTAAGGAGTGGACGGCGGTGAGAGCCAAGGCGAACCTCGACGCAGCTCTTGGAGCGCTCGAAAGGGTTCGCCTCTCTCCAGTTCCTCACAGGGACCTCGCAGACATTGCCGTCTACATCGTGGAGAGGGAGTTTTGACGGACCTGCGGGAGGAGTCGGGCGAGCACACCGTCGGCTGGTCACGCCACGTGCTCGACGACCTCGACACGGCCATCAAGTCCGGACGCGAGAACCTTCTAGGCCTCCAGCACGCCGAGGGATGGTGGAAGGGCGAGTTGGAGACCAACGTCTCGATGGACGCCGAGGACGTGATGTTGCGCCACTTCCTAGGTATTCTCGAACCGCAGCGCACCGCCAGGACCGCAGCATGGATCCGGTCACAGCAGCTTTCAAGTGGCGGTTGGGCGACCTTCTACGGCGGCCCCGACGACATTTCGGTCACGGTCGAGGCGTATGTGGCGTTGAGGCTCGCTGGGGATCCCCCTGATGCGTCCCACATGCTGCTTGCGTCGCAATGGGTCAGTTCCCAGGGCGGAATAGCCGCCACAAGAGTGTTCACTCGCATCTGGATGGCGGTAGTCGGGGCATGGTCGTGGGAGGATCTGCCTCTCGTCCCACCGGAAATAATGCTCCTGCCAAGTGGCATACCACTTAACATCTACGACTTCGCATGCTGGGCCCGCCAGACGATCGTAGCGATGAGCGTAGTTATGGCGTTCAAACCTGCGGTGCCGCTGCCTTTCACCCTGGGAGAGCTCGACTCCAAGACCGGGCCTTCTTCAGGGCCTTCTTCAGGCACCACGCCCAGGAAGACCCGGCCAGATTCAGTCCTCTACAAGCTTTTGGACCGTGCGATCCACGCGTACGACAAGGCGCCGGGTTGGTTGCTACCCGCGCGTCTTATCCGAAACTCCTCCCTAGCCAAGGCCGAGCGTTGGATCCTGGCTCGCCAAGAGGCCGACGGCCTATGGGGTGGCATCCAACCACCCGTCGTGTACTCGATCATCGCTTTACGGCTTCTCGGCTACCCGCTCGACCACCCGGTCCTAGCCGCAGCGCTGCGAGGCCTCGACTCGTTCACCGTCGACGACGAGCGCGGCCTTCGCCTGGAAGCCTGCCAATCCCCGGTGTGGGACACTGCGCTGGCTATCGTCGCCCTAAGCGACGTCGGCGTAGCTGGCGACGACCCGGCGATGCGTAGAGCAGCGCAGTGGCTGCTAGAAGAAGAGATACGAGTCAAGGGCGACTGGTCCGTACGCCGCCCCGACGTTCCGGCAGGTGGTTGGGCCTTCGAGTTCCACAACGACAACTATCCCGACGTCGACGACACCGCAGAGGTGATCCTTGCGCTACGCAGGGTACTGCCAGACTCCAAGATCGAAGAAGCCTGTCGACGCGGGGTGGAATGGTCGGTAGGCATGCAGAGCCGTTCGGGAGGATGGGGAGCGTTCGACGCGGACAACGACAGCGCGACGGTCGCAAAGCTGCCTTTTTGCGACTTCGGGGAAGTGACCGACCCCCCCTCCGCCGACGTCACAGCCCACATGGTCGAGATGCTCGCCGAGGAGAAAGACGTCGACCGCTCAGTGCTCCAACGAGGTATCGACTGGCTTTGGGGAGCCCAGGAGCCTGACGGTTCCTGGTTCGGCCGGTGGGGTGTCAACTACGTCTATGGGACGGGAGCCGTCGTCCCAGCCCTCGTAGCAGCCGGAGTACCCAACAGCGACCCAAGAATCCGAGCCGCGCTGCAATGGCTAGCCGGCCACCAAAACGCCGACGGCGGCTGGGGTGAGGATCTGAGGTCCTACGTCCACGACGAGTGGCGCGGGAGGGGAACTTCGACACCATCGCAGACCGCCTGGGCGCTACTCGCTCTTCTCGCCGGGGGCGAGCCCTCAAGCGAAGCGGCACGGCGCGGTGTCAGCTGGTTGATAGAGAACCAAACTGCTGACGGAGGCTGGGACGAGCCATGGTTCACAGGAACCGGGTTTCCGTGGGACTTCAGCATCAACTACCACCTCTACAGGATCGTCTGGCCGCTAATGGCTCTCGGCAGGTATGCGGCGGCGGTCTCAAAGTCGGAGACAGTGTGACAGGCGGCGGGCTGCTTTTACTGGCCCCTCTACGACTTGAGGCCAGGGCTTTAGCCCAGGGCGCCCCTGACGCGCGTGTCGTGAGGACCGGAGCCGGACCTCTGCGCTCTTGCCGCAGCGTTGCAGAGCTCACAGCCGGGGTGCTCCATCCCGGGGGCCAGCGCGTCCCTAACCCGCTCCAGGACGCTGACCCGCCTACGAGGCCTGGGGCATCCCAGTCCCCCGTCCGTGCGGTGGCCGTCGCTGGCCTCGCAGGCGGCCTGCGCGACGACCTCGAGCCGGGAACCGTAGTCGTAGCGAACCGGGTCATAGACGAAGCGGGCAACGTCGCCGCACAGCTGACCTCGGCGCCACTCTTGGCAGCCGAGCTGACCGCACGCGGTCACAAGACCGTCGTCGGCACCGTCATAAGCGCCAGGAATGTCGTGCAGGGTTCCCAGCGCCGTGCAGTGCTTGCGTCACTTGGGGCGGTAGCTGTCGACACCGAGACAGCCTGGCTGCTGGCCAACGGGTGGGAGCTTCCGTCGGTCGCGGTAAGGGTGATAGTGGACACTCCCGGAAGGGAACTGCGCTCCCTCGCCACTGTCACAGGCGGGATTAAGGCGCTCGGCGTGCTAAGCCGCGCAGCGCGGGTAATCGCCGAGTGGTCCGACTCGCTCGACGAGCGTGAGATCGTCCTGGCCAGCCCCCGGTCCTTCTGCGCCGGCGTCGACCGGGCGATCCAAACTGTGGAGAGGGCGATCGACAAGTTCGGCGCTCCTGTCTATGTCAGGCGTCACATCGTCCACAATCGCCACGTGGTAGCCGACCTGGAGGCCCGCGGGGCGGTGTTCGTACGTGACCTCGAAGAGGTTCCCGACGGCGCCACCGTCATCTTCTCTGCTCACGGCGTCGCCCCTTCCGTGCGCCGCGTAGCCGCAGATCGCGGTTTGAGCGTGGTGGATGCCACCTGTCCGCTGGTCTCCAAAGTCCATCACGAGGTCCGCCGTTTCGCCGCTCGGTCGATGCAGGTTGTGCTTATAGGCCACGCCGGGCACGACGAGACCGAGGGAACCCTCGGGGAAGCTCCGAACATCTCGCTCGTCGAGAACCCCGCTGACGTCGCCCGCCTAGAGGTCAGCGACCCCGAACGGTTGGCCTATGTCACCCAGACCACCCTGTCGCCTGACGACGTGGCTTCGGTCGTGGGAGAACTGACGCGCCGCTACCCGGGTGTGGTAGGCCCCGGATCTGCCGACGTCTGCTACGCGACACAAAACCGCCAAGATGCTGTACGTATGATCGCGCCTAAATGCTCCATGGTGATCGTCGTCGGCTCGCCTAGCTCCTCGAACGCCAACAGGCTGGTGGAGGTGGCTCGACGGCACGGGTCCAAGGCTGTCCTGGTCGAAGACGAACGAGACCTTCGCTTCGAGCACGTTCGAGGGGCCTCGGTGCTAGGAGTGACCGCAGCGGCCTCTACACCGCCGCACGTCGTCGACGCTGTAGTCGACGCCCTTCGTTCCTTCGGTCCGACGCATATCACCGAGGTATCTACAGTCGCCGAGAATGCTTCGTTCTCTCTCCCAATGGAGGTCAGATAAGTGGGAGTACCCCTACGCCAGAGCCTGAAGATAGGCGCCTACCTTGCCCGCCAGAAGCTCGCTGGAAGGGAGAAGTTCCCTTTGATAGTCGAGCTCGAACCCCTCTTCGCGTGCAACTTGTCCTGCAACGGTTGCGGCAAGATCCAGTACCCGACGGAGATCCTCCGCAAACGCCTGTCGGTCGAAGCAGCAGTCGCCGCTATCGAAGAGTGCGGCGCGCCTATGGTCTCGATAGCCGGCGGTGAACCGCTGTTGCACCCCGAGATCGACAAGATGACGCAAGCTCTGCTCGACCGGGGCCGTTACGTGTACCTGTGCACGAACGCTCTGCTGCTGGAACGCAAACTCGACCGTTTCAGCCCGCACCACCGTTTCAGCTGGGTCGTGCATATCGACGGTCTAAAAGAGCGTCACGACGAGTCGGTGAGTAGGGAAGGAACCTTCGACAAGGCGGTGGCTGCCATAGCTTTGGCTAAGCAGCGCGGGTTCAAGGTGACGACCAACACTACTTTCTTCTCGACCGACTCCCCCAAGACCATCCGGGAAGTCCTCGACTTTTTGAACGACGACCTCGGCGTGGACCAGATGATGATCTCGCCTGGATACGCCTACGAGAAGGCTCCGGATCAGGTCCACTTCTTGAGCACCCGGACCTCCCAGGAGATCTTCGCCGAGGCGTTCGGCGACGGCCGGCGAAAAAAGTGGCGCCTGAATCACAGCCCGCTCTTCTTGGACTTCTTGGAGGGCAAGGCCGACTTCCAGTGCACGCCGTGGGGAATACCGAGCTACTCGGTTTTCGGTTGGCAGCGTCCCTGCTACTTGATGGCCGACGGTTACACCGACACCTACAAGGAGCTCGTCGACACCACCGACTGGGACCGCTACGGCAGGGGACGCGACCCGCGATGCGCCAACTGCATGGCTCACTGCGGCTACGAACCGAGCGCCGTTCTCGCTACGACCAAGTCGCTTCGCCAGTCGATCCGCGCCGCGGTGGGCTCCTGATGGGATTCGACCTGGCGGACCTAGTCAAGTCTCGGGCGGGCGAAGGCTCCCAGCTGTGGTCGCGCTACTTGAACCCGCAGACGTCGAAAGTTCTTCACTCTGTCGGACTCGACCGTCAGTGGGTCCGCGCGCAAGGCCCCTACCTTTGGGACGACCAAGGAGACCGCTACCTCGACTGGCTGGCCGGGTTCGGCGTGTTCGGACTGGGACGTAACCATCCCGTGGTCGCCCGGGCGTTGCATCAGGTTCTCGACGCGGAGCTCGCCGACATGGTCAAGATGGACACGCCGCTGCTGGCGGGACTCCTGGGCGAGGCGTTGGTAGCACGGGTCCCTCACCTTGACAGGGTTTACCTGTGCAACAGCGGGACTGAAGCGGTGGAGGCAGCCCTCAAGTTCGCAAGGTACTACACCGGCCGGCCTCGTGTCCTCTACTGCGGCCACGCCTACCACGGTTTGACCGCCGGCGCCTTATCGGTGAACGGCGGGAAGGCCTTCAAAGCCGGTTTCGGCCCGCTCCTGCCGGCCAGCGAGATCCCCTTCGGGGATATCGCTGCCCTGGAGAAGGCCGCCGCGAAGGGCGACGTCGCTGCGCTTATCGTGGAACCCGTCCAGGGCAAGGGGGTTCAGGTGGCGCCGCCCGGATATCTTGCCGCCGCCGCCGGGGTACTTCACGCTAACAAGGCGCTGCTAATATGCGACGAGGTACAGGCGGGAATGGGACGGACCGGGCGGATGTTCAGTTTTGAACACGACGCTGTCGAGCCCGACATAATTACGGTGGCCAAGACGCTGTCTGGGGGTTACGTTCCAGTCGCGGCGACCATGACCCGAGAGGATATCTTCGGATCCGTGTACTCGTCCATGACAAGGGTGCTGGTGCACGACACCACCTACAGCCACAACAACATGGCGGCGGCGGCCGGTCTCGCTGCTCTAAGCGTGATCGACGACGAAGGGCTGTTAGCCAACGCCGCTGCACGCGGGGACGAGCTCCGCCGTTCGCTGGAACGCAGCGCTGCACGTTTCGACTTCATCAAAGACGTGAGAGGACGCGGCCTCATGGTCGGCATCGAGTTCGGGGCTCCTGGGTCGCTGCGACTCAAAGGCCGTTACAGTCCTCTCAGCGCGCTCCGAAAGGGACTGTTCACCCAGATGGTCGTCTGCAGACTTTTCAGCGAGCACCGGGTGCTCACCCAGACCGCCGCAGACCACATGGACGTCCTCAAGCTCCTCCCACCGTTGGCTACGACCTCAGAGGACATCGGATGGTTCATGTCCGGCTTCGAAGCTGTGATGGGCGAGATACAAGCCAGCAGCCGTCCCGTCTGGCAGTTCGCCAAGGGCCTTGCCTCGAGGTCCCTGGCGAGAAGCTCACATGCCTAGCCGACTTGGACCTTCTTAGGGATGGTATGGGACCTTTTTGGGGATGGTGTGGGACCTGGGATAAACAGGTCGTAGACTCCCGGATAGCCCTACAATAGAAGATGGAAATACTTGGACTGCACGAGAATGCACGTCCCTACGAGAGGAAGCAAGCTGGCACAAGGTAAAGAAGACGCGATCGTGCTTGAAGGCACCGTGAGCGAGGCCCTGAAGAACGCTATGTTCAAAGTGGCGCTGACCAACGGGCATGAGGTTCTGGCCCACAACTCAGGCAAGATGAGAATGAACCGGATCAGGGTGCTACCCGGGGACAAGGTCCAAGTCGAGATCAGCCCGTACGATCTGACCCGGGGGCGCATAACCTACCGGTACCGCTAGTCCTCCTCGGACTCCGTCGCCAGGATCCCGTTCGCTGCTGACAAAGCGGTCGCAGCTTTGACGGCCTCCTCATAAACGGCGCTCAGATGCCCCAATGACACGGTGGGGTCGACACCTATCGGAGGGGGGCCGAGGGAGCGGACCACAACGGCGGGGTCCTTCGCCGGCCGGATAGGTTGTATCTCCCCGGGAGGCTGATATCCCGCCCCCCAGAACCTGATCTCGGCCTGCCGGCGGGCTGCGGCGGGTCTACGACGCTTGCTCACGCTGCGAACTCCTCCCCTCCGCCCGCTAACAGCTGTTCCTCTTCCACCAGATCCTCCTCGCGCAGACCAAGAGCCACTCTCAGCTGGTCTGCTTCTAGGTCACCGAGGCTGCTTCTCGCAGGCAGGACCATCCCGGCAATGCGACGTTTACCGGCGACGATCTCCTCGACTCTCTCGTCGACCGTACCCGGGCACACGAGACGGTGAGACATAACCGTCCCCTGTTGACCGATCCGCCAAGCCCGGTCGCGGGCCTGATCCTCAACCGCCGGATTCCACCACCGGTCGTAGAGAACCACGTGACGGGCTGCGGTCAGGTTAAGACCCGACCCGCCGGCCTTGATGGACAGCACGAGAGCGCCGGGGCCGGAACCCGACTGAAACTGGGAGACCAGCTCGTCTCGGGCGGAGCGCGACAGACCGCCGTGATAGCAGCCGACGTCGAGCCCGCTACGCCTGCTCAGATGGCCCGCGAGGAGCTCGCCCCAACGGGCGAAGTGCGTGAAAACCAAGAGTCGCTCCCCCGCCGCAACGACGTCGTCGAAGATCTCCTCAAGACGTGTGAGCTTGCCCGAGCGGTTGTCGAGGACGCCGATCTCGTCCTGGTCGCCGAGGTAGGCGGCCGGGTGGTCGCATATCTGCTTGAGAGCTGTTATAGCCGCAAGGACCTGGCCTTTGCGTTTGTTGGCGTCGCCCTCCAGGTCTCTTTGGACGAGACGGTCGACGACAGCCTGGTACAACCCGATCTGCTCGGCGGTCATCGCGCAAAGGTCGAGCCGGTCGACTTTGTCGGGTAGCTCGGCAGCGATCTCCGGTTCGTTCTTGGTTCGCCGGAAGATCAGCAGGCCGTTAAGAGCCCGCAACGCCGATTCCTGTGCGGACCTGCTGGAATCTTGAGCGGTAGTGTCCCCCGCAGTGGCCGGTGCGGAACGTGAGAGGCTCTCTATAAAAGACGACCGGCCGCCGACCAGACCAGGGTTGGTCCAGTCGAGGATCGCCCACAAGTCGCCGAGACCGTTCTCCACAGGCGTCCCCGTGAGGGCAAGCTTGTTGTGGGCACGAAGCTTTCGCAGCTCGCGTGCCGTCTCGTTCGTGTGGTTCTTGATCACTTGGGCCTCGTCGACCACGACCCGTCTCCACGATATCGCCGACAGCGCCTCGATGTCGCGCACCGCAGTGGCGTAGGTCGTCAGCACCACGTCGTGGCCGTTGGCTAACCGGGCTATTGCGTCACCCTCGGCGCGGCGCGGACCATGGTGCAGCACAACTTTTAGCCTTGGCGTAAAACGGCGAGCTTCGGCGTGCCAGTTGCCGAGAACCGCTGGTGGGCATATAACCAAAGACGGGCCGTGACCGACATCGGAGATCATGTGAGCGAGGACAGTCGGGGTCTTGCCGAGGCCCATGTCCATAGCCAGACAGCCTCCCAAGCCGGACCTGTCTAAGAACCCGAGCCAGCCACCGGCTTCGGCCTGGTAGCTGCGAAGCTGACCGGCGAAGCCGTCCGGGGTGTCTATAGGCGCCGGAGGATGGGTGGTTGCGCCCCGCAGGAGCTCGGCCGCCCAGCCAGTACCGTCGACTCTTACCGGACCTGCAAGACTGAGGCCGTCGATACCCACAGCGTGGCGGATCATCTCCGCCCCCGACATCTGTGTGATCGACGCCCGCTCCGCGAGCGCAGCGCTCGCCGCGGCAAGGTCGTCCCGGTCGAGATGCACCCATCGGCCCCGCACCTTGACCAGCGGAGAGGCCTCCTTGGCCAGCCGGGCGATCTCAGCTGCGGTGAGCTCCAAGTCGCCGAAGAGCACGCTCCAGCGGACATTAGCCAGTTGGCTGATCCCGACCTGAGACTGACCGTCGAGAGCCTCCGCGAAAAGGCGCAACTGAGGGCTGGGGCGGCGTTTGGACACGAGCGGCAACATCACCTCAAAGCCCGCGTCCACCAGAGCGGGACCGGTCTCGAACATCAGGTCCGCTGCCTCGTCTGTGTCGAGGAGCACCTGACCTCTCCGGGTGGTCGGGCGTTTGAGGGCCGGAACCAGACGTTCAAGGCGCCGCATCTGCGCTTCCAGCTGATGCGACTTAGCCCCCGAGGAAATAACCATCGCCGGCTCGACAGCCATCGGACGCTTGTCGACACCTGTAGCTTCGACGGTCAGAAGCCAGCCGCCGTCGTCCCCCGGCGGGTCGAGCCGGACGACGAGACCGACCCTCACGCCGGTGGTGACCGCAGAGGCCCAACGCTTGAGGTCCTCGATGCTACGAGAGGCCGGCTCCTGCTCCGCGGCGAAGGGCTTCCCGTCGAGACCGTAAAGGAAGGCTTCTCCCACCTCCGGGCGCGTCGACGCCACCGGGGACGCAGCGGGGCTCTCAAGGCGCGACGCCCCAGCTCGTGCGACGGCGTCAACGACGGCGGAAAGAACCGACCTTGCCACAGCGTCCGGAGCGACAGCGGGCTGCAAGGCGCTCAGCGCCCCCGGCATACGCGTCACCAGATCGTGCAGCCTCTCGCGCGCCACAAGCGCAGGGAACCACCGGACCCTAAAGCGACCGGGCCCTGGCCTCGAGGACGTCTGGGACTGAGAGGTCGGCCGCAAGAGCGGAACGATGTGACCCTTCGCTACGAGCTCGGTACCCCAGACCGCTAGCTCGCCGAGCCATCTAAGGCTCGGCCCGACGTCGTCGCCTCCCCTGCCTGCGGCTATACCTACCAGCCATCCCAGGGTATGGGCCAGCGATGCGGAGCGAGCTACTGTATCGGCGACAAAAGTGTGGCTGAGCGACGCGTGAGACTCCCAGGGTATGGTCGACCCCTCGGCTGATTCCAGCAGCCGGTCCAGGTCCTCGGCGCCGCACTGGCAGCCGGGCCCGCCGGCCCAGACGACGACGCGGCCCTCCCCCCAAGACACCTGTAGCTTGGGTACTCCCATCTCCAAAGCCGGCTCAGGGGCGGGCTGCTCGAAGGACTGTTCAGATCGTGGTCGATCGTCCGCGGCGGACGGGGTCTCGGCGGACGGACCTGGGTCGGGTGTGCCCTGCGAGAGTTGGCTCACCGAGGCTGGGGGTACTATGGGGTCGCCGCCGGCTCGCGCCAGCGCTTCGGCGAGTCTTGCACGCTCCGAGTTGAGGTCAGCGAGGACCATCACCCTAAGGTCGCCGTCCAGGCTCGATGCGCTCGCAACGGCGGAGTCGGTCTCGTGGATCAGGCGCCGAAGCGTGGCTATCCACGAAAGGTGCTCTTTGGCCAGCAGTTCCACGTCCTGCCGAGATGCCCATCCTCCGGCCTCGGCCAGGACCGCTGCCTCTAACGTGATCTGCTCCAGCGTCTTGTCTCCACTCTTGTAGCTACGACAACTAGCCCGTTGCGTCCGCCGCTCTGGGTGTCATTCCTGCGGCCACCTCTCCCCTCGAGAAGGCTGAGGCGACAGGGCCATACCAGCACAACTCGGGCTACGACCGCGGTTTCGGGTTGCTCTTTTACTGCGCTCCCTTCCGCTTGTTACATAATAGCGTGTGTTCGCAGCCTTGGAGCCTCTATCCTCGAAGCGATGAGCATGATCTTGAAGCCCGGCACCTCTTGGTGGGAGACCTACGCCCGCTGCGTTTCGGTTGCGCCCGAGGCTTTCGACTCCGACCGGTTGAGGAACCTGACGCGAGGCGAGTGGAGGCGTGTCGGCCTGCCCGGTGACCACGTCAACCCCGTCGACGGCACGCCGATCCCCGGACCGCCGCGTGTGGACTACGACGAGGCGGTAGCGGCGGTGGCGCATGCGGGCAGGGAGCACAGCGAGTGGTCTGAGACTGACCTGGACGAACGCCGGGCTCGTGTCACAGCCGCCGTCGATGCTATGACGGAACACCGGGATCTTCTCGCCTTGCTGCTGGTCTGGGAGATCGGTAAGCCTTGGCGCTTGGCGTGCGCGGACGTGGACCGCTGCTTGGACGGCGTCCGCTGGTATGTCGGCGAGATCGAACGCCAGATGGCGATCGGGACGCCCGACCAACGAAGCCCGCTGCCGGGCGCCGTGTCCAACATAGCCAGCTGGAACTATCCGATGAGCGTCCAGGTACACGCCGAGTTGGTCCAGCTCCTCGCCGGTAACGCTGTCGTCGCCAAGACGCCCAGCCAGGGGGGTTTCCACACGCTGACCCTCGCTCATGCCCTGATGAAGCGCGCGGGCCTTCCAGTGACCCTCCTCTCCGGTGTCGGAAGCCAGCTCGGAGAGGTGCTGATCAGAGGTGAGGGCATCGCGGCCCTGGCGTTCGTCGGGGGACGTGCGAACGGGCGGCAGGCGGCAGTGAGCCTCGCTGACACCGGCCGGCGTCACATGCTCGAACAGGAAGGCCTTAACGCGTGGGGCATCTGGGATTTCAGCCAGTGGGACCTGCTGGCACAACATTTGCGTAAAGGATTCGAGTACGCCAAGCAGCGCTGCACGGCGTACCCGCGCTACGTAGTCCAGAGACGCCTCTTCCCAGCGTTCTTAGAGATGTACCTGCCCGTCGTCCGCTCTTTACGCTTCGGGCATCCCCTCGCCGTGTCCGACCCAGCGGAGCCGCTACCGAACTTGGACTTCGGTCCTGTCATACACGCGAACAAGGCCTCTGACCTTGTGGAGGTGTTCAACGAGGCGCTCAGAGGCGGCGGAATACCCCTGTATCGGGGGAGCTTGGGCGACGGGCACTTCCTCGACGGCCAGGACACGTCCGCCTACGTGGCCCCGGCCTGCGTGCTCGCCCCCCCGGCTTCGTGGTCCTTGCACCACGCCGAGCCTTTCGGACCGCTCGACTCGGTGATAGTCGTGGACACCGAATCAGAGCTTCTCGCTGCGATGAACGCGAGCAACGGGTCGCTAGTCGCTTCGGTGGCCACTGACGACTTGGACTTCGCGGCTCGGGTGAGCGAGCAGTTGCAGGCTTTCAAGGTCGGGGTCAACAAACCTCGTAGCCGCGGGGACCGCGAGGAGGTCTTCGGCGGTCTCGGACATTCCTGGAAGGGGGCTTTCGTGGGAGGAGACCTGCTCGTGCAGGCGGTCACCTACAACCCCGAAGGACCTGCCGAGCGGCTCTACGGGAACTTCCCGGACTATTCGCTGCTCCCGAGCCGGTGAGCTTCGTCGCGTCGAGAGGCGACCTCACCTCGCAGCAGGCCGAGCAAGAGAGCGGCCTGCTCGGCACGACAAATCAGCAGGTCATCCACATAGGGCGTAGCCCGGTTATAGACAAGCGTTGAGCCGTCCACGCGCGAAGCGTGTAGACCGGCGCTCATCGCCACACCGACCGGCGCGGCCGAGTCCCACTCCCACTGCCCGCCGGTGTGCACGTAGGCGTCGACGGTTCCCTCCACTACGGCCATCGCCTTGGCCCCGGCGGATCCCATGCGCACCACGTCGAAGCCGGCGGCGGCCGCCACCGCTGAGGCGACCGGTTGGGGTCGGCTGTCGCTCACGGCGAGCCTTCTGGGGCCGTCATGGGCGCTCCGAGCGTCTGGAACCCGGTCGCTTGCGAACACCTTGCCCTGCGCGGGAAGGCTGACCGCCGCAACCGCGATACCCACGTCTCGCTCCCAAAGCGCTATGTGCACAGCCCAGTCCTGCCTACCGGGTGTGCGGTACTCGCGGGTCCCGTCGAGGGGGTCTACGATCCACACTCTGTCTGCTTCGAGGCGACGAAGGTCGTCAGGGGATTCCTCGGAGAGGATCATGTCGTCCGGGCGGCATTCGCCTAGGCGATCTTGTATCAACCTGTTCGACTCGAAGTCTCCCGCATCGCCGAGTCTCTGACCGACCAGCCCTCCTGCGCGTACGGCGAGCAGAAGGCGGCCGGCCTCCTCGGCCACCTGCGCGGCGAGGCGGGCGTCGTCGAGGGAGTGTGAGCTCACACGTTGCGTCGGTACTTGCCGCCGACCTCGAAGAGCGTCTGCGTTATCTGACCCAGACTTGCGTATCGCACAGCGTCCATCAGCACGCCGAACACGTTACCCCCAGACAGTGCAGTGTCGGCGAGGCGTGCGAGGACCCCAGGGCGCTCGTCGGCGTGACGGGCGTGGAAGGACGCTAGCCGCTCCAGCTGGCTGCGCTTTTCGTCTTCGGTAGAGCGGGCCAGTTCGAGATGGGAAGGCACGGCGTCTCCTTCGGGGTTTCGGAAGGTGTTGACACCGACGATGGGGAGAGTCCCGTCGTGCTTGCGGCTCTCGTAGAGCATCGACTCGTCCTGGATGCGGCCGCGCTGGTAGCCGGTCTCCATCGCTCCAAGCACGCCACCCCGCTCCGAGAGGCGGTCAAGCTCGGCCAGGACTGCCTCTTCGACAAGGTCCGTGAGCTCCTCCACGATGAAGCTGCCCTGCAAGGGGTTCTCGTTCGCTGCGAGGCCCCACTCCCGGCTGATTATCAGCTGGATCGCAAGAGCCCGTCTGACCGACTCGGCCGTTGGGGTCGTCACTGCCTCGTCGTAGGCGTTGGTGTGCAAGCTGTTGGCGTTGTCGTATATCGCGCACAGCGCCTGGAGGGTGGTGCGGATGTCGTTGAAAGCCATCTCTTGGGCGTGGAGGGAGCGCCCCGAGGTCTGGATGTGGTACTTCAGCTTCTGAGCACGTTCGGAGGCACCGTAGCGGTCGCGCATCGCAATCGCCCAGATCCGCCTTGCTACGCGGCCTATGACCGTGTACTCGGGGTCCATGCCGTTGGAGAAGAAGAAGGAGAAGTTCGGGGCGAAGTCGTCAACGTGCATTCCTCGCGCCAGGTAAGCCTCGACGTAGGTGAAACCGTTCGCGAGGGTAAAAGCCAGCTGGCTGATCGGGTTAGCCCCCGCCTCGGCAATGTGATATCCCGAGATCGACACGGAGTAGAAATTCTTGACGGCGTTGTCGATGAACCACTCCTGGATGTCGCCCATGACCCGCAGCGAGAACTCCGTCGAGAATATGCACGTGTTCTGACCCTGGTCCTCCTTGAGGATGTCGGCCTGCACCGTACCCCTGATACGGCGCAGGGTCGAAGAGCGGATCTCCTCCGCCTCCTGTGAGGTTGGCGGCCGAGAGTTCGCAGCGGTAAACCGTTCGGTCTGGTCGTCTATAGCGGCGTTGAAGAACATCGCCAGTATCGTCGGAGCCGGACCGTTGATCGTCATGGAAACAGATGTGGCCGGGTCGCACAGGTCGAACCCCCTGTAAAGGTCCCGCATGTCGTCGAGTGTTGCTATGGACACGCCCGAGTTGCCAACCTTCCCGTATATGTCAGGCCGGACGTCAGGATCGAAACCGTAGAGGGTGACCGAGTCGAAAGCCGTCGACAAACGCGTGGCGGGCTGGCCGGCTGACAGCATGTGGAATCGCGTGTTGGTCCGGGCAGCGTCGCCCTCGCCGGCGAACATCCGCGCTGGGTCTTCACCTTGCCTTTTGAGTGGGAAGACTCCGGCGGTGAAGGGGAATGCTCCGGGAAGGTTCTCCGAGCGTAACCATGCGAGCAGATCCCCGT
This sequence comes from Actinomycetes bacterium, assembly GCA_021847945.1. Classification (GTDB taxonomy): domain Bacteria; phylum Actinomycetota; class Acidimicrobiia; order Acidimicrobiales; family Palsa-688; genus JAJZAM01. Next base: position 31,247 of record JAJZNG010000099.1, read on the forward strand.
CGGACTCGAAGCGCGGCAGGGCTACCCTCGCCACGGGAGTACCCGAAAGGGACACTTTGTGAAGTTCCGCGTCCGACAGGGCCGCTGCTCTAGCCGGCCATTCTTCGAGCAGCCGTCTGGACTCGGCGTCGAAGCTCTCCTCGGTCGTCGACGCGAGACGCCTCACGTCGGAGTCTTCCAGTCCTTGCTCGTCGAGGATGCCGAGCACTTCGCGCAGGGCCTGGCGGCGTCGCGCTTGCAGCACGACTTGCCGTGTGCGGCGGTGGTAGTTGCGGACAGCTTCGGAAATCTCCGAGAGATACCGCGACCGGGCGGTCGGGACGATCGCATCTCGTCGCGTCGATATACGCCCAGCCTGCGGGGGAAGGACCCCCGTGGTCGCGTGGAGCCCGAGCGCCCGCAACTGCGTTAGAAGGTAGTGGTAGAGGGCGTTCACGCCGTCGTCGGCGAAACGGGAAGCGACAGTGGCGAAGACCGGGAGCTCCTCCAAGGCAACGCCACGATGGTCGCCGCTTCTCGCCAGGTGACGGCGTACGTCACGGAGCGCGTCCGCACCACCGGTACGTTCGAACTTGTTGACCACCACTGCCTTGGCGAAGTCGAGCATGTCGATCTTCTCCAGCTGCGAAGGTGAGCCGAACTCGGGTGTCATCACGTACACGGGCAGGTCCACGTGGGAGATGACCTCGGCGTCGCCTTGTCCGATGCCGGGTGTCTCTACGATCACCAGGTTGAAGCCCCCGGCACGGCATATGGAGATTGCGTCGTCCAGGCAGCCTGGCAGCTCCGAAGTGGAACCCCTGGTGGCAAGGGAGCGAAAGAAAATTGTCCGGTGACCGTGGTTGGACACGTCGAGCGAGTTCATTCGAATTCGGTCACCGAGCAGTGCTCCTCCCCCCTTGCGCCGGGTCGGGTCCACTGCGAGGACCGCCACGGAGAGCTTGTCCTGCTGGTCGAGGCGGAAGCGGCCCACGAGCTCGTCGGTCAGGGAAGACTTGCCGGAACCCCCCGTGCCTGTGATACCCAACACAGGCGCCGGGTTGGTAGCGGCCGCTTCGGAGATGCGCCTGCGGGTTTCCACGTCCAAGCCGCCGTTCTCGGACACCGAGATCAGCCTGGCTATAGCCCGCTGGTCGCCTTCGGTCGCCGCTTGGACGTCTCGGGGGTCGAGGGGGAGCGGAGGCGTATCGCATTGTCTGATCAAAAGGTTGATCATGGATTCAAGGCCTAGCGACTGGCCGTCTTGGGGCGAGAAGATACGCGAGATCCCGTAAGCGTGGAGCTCGTCGATCTCCGAGGCGACGATCGTTCCTCCCCCACCGCCGTACACGCGTATGTCGGGACGGCCCTCGGAGCGGAGCCTGTCGAGGAGGTAGCGGAAGTACTCGACATGGCCCCCCTGATAGGAACTGATGGCGACGCCTTGAACGTCCTCTTGGATCGCGGCCGTGACGACTTCGTCGACTGAGCGGTTGTGGCCGAGGTGGATAACCTCGGCCCCTTGGGCGACTAGGAGCCGTCTCATGATGTTGATAGCCGCGTCGTGACCGTCGAAGAGGCTAGCGGCGGTGACGAAACGCACCGGATTGACCGGTCGCTGCACAGAGTTCACATATTCATTTTAGTTGGATGTCTTACTAATCTCTAGTTATGTCCGAACCCGCGGCCAGAGAAATCGGGGAGCTCTGCCGGCTAGCTCAGAAATCCAAAAGGCGCTGCGCCGCAGCGGCGATAGTGGAGACCTGAGGGAGTATCGCAGCCTCCAGGCCGGGCTCGTAGGCGACGTGTGTGTCCGCGGCGCCCACTCGCATCACCGGGGCATCCAAGTCGGCGAAGCAATTCTCTCCTATCCACGCTGCGACCTCGGCGCCGAAACCGCAGGTGAGCACGTCCTCGTGGACCACCAGCACCCGGCCACTTAGGGCCACCGACTCCGCCACGAGCTCCTTGTCCCAAGGAACGATCGAGCGCAGGTCCAACACCCGCGCGCTCACATGGTCGAGACTTCGCACAGCTTGCAGGGACTTCTCGACCGTGGCGCCCCAAGTGACGACCGTGAGATCGTGGCCGTCTTCGGCAACTCTCGCCCTGCCGAACCCTACCTTGTAACCGGGAGGTGGGTACACGGTCTTGGTGTAGGACTGGCGGAGCAGATGCTTGTGTTCCAAGAAGAGCACAGGGTCCTCGGCCGCAAGGGCGCTGCGCAACAGGCCAACGGCGTCGCTGGCTCGCGACGGCATCACGACGGTCAGCCCCGGTACGTGGGCGAAGATCGACTCCCCGGACTGCGAATGCCATATCGCCCCGCCGGACAGGTAGCCGCCTATCGGGACGCGGATGACGAGCGGGCACACGAAAGCTCCGTTGGAGCGCCACCTGATCGTCGCCGCTTCGGTCTTGATCTGCTGCATCGCCGTCCAGATGTAGTCGAAGAACTGGACTTCGGCCACGGGGCGCAGGCCTCGAATCGCCTGGCCCACAGCCCGACCGACTATGTCGGCTTCAGCGAGAGGCGTGTTGTAACAGCGGGCGAGGCCGAACTCCCGTTGAAGTCCGAACGTGGTGCCGAACACCCCGCCCTTGCCTTCAACCTTGGCGAGAATCTGCTCCCTGGCGTCAGCGACGTCCTCGCCGAATACTCGAACCCGCTGATCAGACCTCATCCCTTCCCTAAGCGCAAGTCGAATGGCTTCCCCGAGGGCCACCGTCTCAGACCCAGCCGCAGCGGACGGCTCCTCAGCCTCGTCGACAGCAGGCAGGTCGACGACGTGAAAGCGGACACTGTGTGGGTCCGGGCGGGGGGCGTCCAGGGCCTTTCGTGATGCGTCGGCCACCTCTCGACGCGCTTCGTCGCTCATCGCGTCCAGCTGCTCGGCCGTGGCTAAACCCCGAGCGATGATCGAAGCGCGCATACGCCGAAGGGGGTCCCGACTGAGCTCTTCGACGAGCTCTTCCTCTGAGCGGTACTTGCTCTGGGTATCCGCGGAGGAATGAGAGTAAGGACGGGTGACCGTCGCGTGCAGCAGCGCCGGTCCTACCCCCGCTCTCACCCGTGCCACCAAGGAGCGAGCCACTGCCCGCACAGCGAAGTAGTCTGTCCCGTCGACCTTCGCCACGCTCAGGCCGCGAAATCCCCGTACGAGCTCCGAGATCGGAGCCGGTGCCTGGTCTGCGGACGGTACCGAGATAGCGAAGCCGTTGTCTGCGACCACGAAGAGCACAGGCAGGTGCAAGGTGCACGCCGAGCTGAGGCTCTCCCAGAACTCACCCTCCGAGGTCGCCCCCTCACCGAGGGACACGTAGGTGATCTCGTCTCCTCTGGCTGTGCAGCCGGCAAGGCCAGAGTTGCGGACGATGTAGCGAGCGGCCTCTGCACAGCCGACGGCTGGCAGGCACTGACTAGCGGTCGCAGAAGACTGCGTGACTATGTTCAGGGCTTTGTTACCCCAGTGGCAGGGCATCTGACGCCCCCCGGAAGCCGGGTCGTCAGCAGAGCCGACTGCCTGCAAGAGCATTTCTAGCGGCGTCACCCCCAACGCCAGGACGAGAGCCCGATCCCGGTAGTAGGGGAAAAACCAATCGTAGGCTGGCCGCAGGTGACGGGCCAGCCCCAGAGCGAGAGCTTCGTGGCCCGCTCCGGAGATTTGGAAGAAAACCCGGCTCTGCTTTTGCAGCGAGATCTCCCTGTCGTCGAGGAACCTCGACATCAAAGCGAGCCGGAAGTCCTCAAGAAGCTCTGCGTCCGTGACGCCGGGGGGATCTCCTCGATGACGCGACGGCCGCTCCCCGCGCCGGGTTGTCAGCCCCACCGCCTCCTGCTCGGGAGTCACATCGGTGCCGCCGGCGCCAGTCATAGCCTCATCGTAGGTCGCGAGAGATACTCGCGCTCCCCCAAGAACACCAACTTGACCCAAACTATAAAGCTCTACTTGAGCCTTATGTCGTGCGGTCTCAGAGTCGTGCGGGCTGGGTGACCATCATCATCAGAGCACCCAGAAACAGCAGATCGCTAATCGCCCCAGCCCAAGCAATTCGGGTCGCGTACAACCGAACGTCGACTTCCAACCCGATGTCCCCTCGTCCGTCCCAACCGCCAACTGGCTCACCGGCGCTGGCCGTAGATGCCGTCCCGCCAGCCTGAAACGCCTCGCCAGGATCGGAGGAGCCGCGGGTTTCGGCCCTGTTCTTAGTCACTGCCGAGCGAAGCTTCGCCTCCGCAGGGCGCAGGACGCAGACCAATAGCACCGAGGCCACTGCCCAGATCATCAGGCCGCCAAGCGCCCATAGCTGAGAGAACTCCGGTCCCCCGGGGCGCACTGCCATCGCAGCCACCCCGAACAGCGGCGCTGCCACGAGAGCGAACTCCGCCCAGGTTCGGCCGGAGATGAAACGCACCAGCTCGCGTGTGGGTCCTTTCCGGCCCACGACGCCGTAGGCTCCGCTGAGCGCGACAGCGCCGAACCCTACCAGCGCCAAGCTGACATGCGCCGCGACGAAGATGTCATATAAGAGGGGATGTCCCGGTGGTGCCGCGCGGCGGACTGCCTGCGCCAGGCGGTCCGCCACTACGCGCCTGACGCTGCGGGGCTGTCAGCTTTCAGGGTTCGCAGGGCGAGCTCCTTCAGTCTCTTGTAGTCGACCTTCCCGTTAGGTGCCCGCCCGACGGTGTCGACCAGAACGAGGCGCCTCGGCGCTTTGTAGCCGGCGAGCGTACGCCGGGACCAGGCGGCGAGCTGGTCAAGCTCGGGAGTCTGGCCCCCGGCCGGTTCGACTACGGCCACGACCATCTCCCCGAAGCGATCGTCGGGTACGCCTACCACTACAGCGTCGGCGACGCTCGGATGGCTCACGAGGGCCTGCTCGACCTCTTCGGGAAAGATCTTCTCCCCGCCGCTGTTGATACAAACCGACCCGCGACCGAGCAGCTGCAGTGAACCGTCCGCCAGGACCGTCGCGTAGTCGCCGGGCACGCTCCAGCGCTCCCCGTCGATAACCTTGAAGGTCGCGGCCGTCTTTTCGGGATCCTTGTAGTAGCCGACAGGTCCCCGCCCTCTGAGAGCGACAAGGCCTCGGCGCCCAGAGCCCGGCTCGACACGGCTACCGTCGTCTGCGATCACGAGCGTGTCGGGTCCGAGGGAGAATCCGGCTGTGGTGACCACATCGGATGCGGTGGACGTGGAGCGGGCCAGGCCTATCGCCTCGGACGAGCCGAGGGTGTCGACGAGCTTCAAACGCGGATTGTGGCGCAGGAGCCCCTGCTTGACCTCAGCCGACCATATGACGCCGGAGCTCACGACCAGCCAGAGGGAGGATATGTCCCATCGCTGAGGGCTGGAGTCGAGCGCGGCGAGGATCGGCCTGGCGAACGCGTCGCCCACTATCGAAAGTTCGCTCACCCGCTCCGTCGCGATGAGGTCCAGAAGTACCTCGACGTCGAAGTGGCGGCCTTCGGGCATGAACACCGAGCCGGCGCTTGCCAGAACAGACATCGCCGTGAAAAGGCCAGTCCCGTGCATGAGCGGGGGGCCGGGCACGAAACGTGCGGGCGGATGACGTGGAGGCTTCGCCAAGGTTGCGCTCACCTCGGCGAGGGTCGCCCCGGCCGGGTAACGCAACCCGGCGGTGCGGTTGAGAACCTCGAAGAGGTCATCCTGGCGCCACATCACGCCTTTGGGCATCCCCGTCGTGCCTCCCGTGTACACGAAGAGGAGGTCATCGCCGCTTCTTGGCTTGGGCTGGGCTTGCGAGGGGGCGATCGCCGCCGCCTCGTAGGGTTCCGCCCACTCAGGACAGGAGTAGCCGTCCTCACCGACCCAGATCCACGATCGTACCGACGGCAGCTGCGCCCGGACCGCAGAGACACGTTCTGCGAAGGAGGCGTGGAACACGACCGCTTCCGCGTCGCAGTTGTCCCAAAGGTAGACCAGCTCTGCTTCGCTGTAGCGGTAGTTAGTGTTCACCGCCACCATGCTCGCCTTGAAGCACGCGAAGACGGACTCTAGGTACTCCGGGCAGTTGTACAAGTACTGGGCCACCTTGGAGCCGGGTTGCAGGCCGGCCCGGCGGAAAGCGTCGGAGACAGCCGAGGCCCTGCGCTCGAAGGTGCGCCAGTCGACACGCCGCGACCCTTGAGCTACGGCGACCCGGTCCGGAAAGGCTGCTGCCACCTCCTCCCAGACGTCGGCGAAGTTCCAGTTCGTCGGACTGTTAGGCCTTGACACGGTTCCCCCAGGTGCCGATGCCGTCCCTGCGTCGCGGCCGGTCATGCCCTCACCGACGCGTCGGAGATAACCCACCTCGAAGGCTGCCCTTCCTTTTCTTCGAGCACCCCCTGGTTCTTCAGGTAGATCAGATGGGCGAGGGTCTCACCTGTGGCAGCCCTGCGCATCCATCCGCGGATCTGCTCCCAAGGTCGGCTCCAGGTCATGGCACTCGCGATCAGCCAGGTGGTGTCCTTTCCAGACCGTATCGCATCTATCGCTTCACCGAAACGCTCGTTGTGATGGTTTCGCAGTTCGCCGACCCTGCCCCGAAGGTCAGCGAAACGGTACTCGTGGGCCGGGAGGACCTCGTCGGCGTCATAACATGCCACCTTGTCAAGCGAAGCGAGAAAGTCGCCGAGCGGATCAGCTCCGGCTTGGGGGTGGAAGGAGATGTTAGGGGTGATCCGGGGAAGGACGTGATCCCCTGAGAGCATCAGGCGGTTGCCGGCCTCGTAGAGGCAGATGTGCCCCGGCGAGTGCCCCGGAGTCCAGATCGCCGTGATATCCCAGCCGGGAACGTCAGCCTTGTCGCCGTCGTTCACCAATATGTCAGGAGCTACCGCCCAGACCCACGACCGCAAAGGCATCGACGCGTCCCGCAGTTCGGCGATCTCGTCGTCGGGCGCACCGTCGCGGCGCAGCATAGCTGCCACACGTTCGAGTAGTTCCGACGGCTCGTCGTAGCGCTCTTCGATCAAGGCGGCGTCAGCGGGGTGCAGTCCGATCCACGCGCCGGAAGCTTCCCTGACCCTGCCTGCGAGCCCGTAGTGGTCTGGGTGGATGTGGGTGACCACCACTCCCCGAATGTCGGTGATCTCATAGCCTGCGCTACCAATCCCTCCCACCAGCGTGTCGAAAGCCTCGTCGGTGTTCCAACCTGCGTCTACGAGGTACGCTCCCCGCGGGGTCTCGAAGAGGTATACGAGCACATACCGGAGGGGGTTGTTGGGTATTGGGACGGGAATGCTCCACAACCCGGGGCGTACTTGTTCGACTGGCGGCAGCGGAGGCAACCCTGGGTCAGAATCTCTCATCGCCTGCCAGCTTGCCACGCCGGGCTGCTCGAAGCCCAGCCGGGCCCCGCTGGTCGTCGCTGCACGGGCGTGGCGGGCGGCCCTGCTGGTCCGCCTGCTGGTCTGGAGGGGTAACGCACGCGTAGATTGCCTGAATGGCCGAATTGGAGATACGACAGGTGCGCCACCTCCTGGGACGCCGCGCTTTCGTAGGAGTGCCGTTTCGTATTCACGGCAAGAACCCCGCTTGGGTACCCCCTCTGCGCATAAGCGTCTACGACCGGCTCTCGCCAAGGCATCCGGCGGCGGAGCACCAAAAGACGGCCCTGTGGATAGCGACACGCGCCGGCCGGCCAGTCGGCCGGATCGGAGCGTGCGTCGACAGCCAGTTCAACCACTACCACGACGTCAAATGGGCCTGGGTCGGTTTCTACGACTGCTTCGACGACGCCGGTGCGTCAGCGGCGCTGTTCGACGCCGCCGGAGCGTGGGCTGCGTCCCAAGGGGCAGACACGATGGTCGGGCCGGCGAACTTTACGACCAACGACGAGCTTGGACTTCAGGTAGATGGCTTCGACGATCCCCCCGCTCTTCTCACCTTGGAGAACCCGCCCTACTACGAGCGCTTGTGGTGCGACTACGGTTGGGAGCAGGCGATGGACCTGTGGGCGTGGCGCTTCGAGCGTTCCTCCACGTCGCTGTCCGAACGTCAAAAGCGCACCCTCGCGAGGATCGAGAAGCGAGCTGGCGTGCGCGCCCGCTCCATCGACATGGCCGACTTCGACAACGAGGTCAGCCGCTTCTTCGACATCTACAACGCCGCTTGGCAGGACAACTGGGCCTTCGCTCCGATGCCCGAGGCTGAGGTGCGCCACCTCGCCCGCCAGCTGAAGAAGATCATCCGTCCCGAATGGGCTTTCGGACTGGAAACCGACGACGGGACCGCCGTCGCCGTATGCCTCGCCGTCCCCGACTTGAACCAGCTGATGAGGAGAGTTCGCACCGGAAGGCTGTTCCCGAGCGGTTGGTACCCGTTGGTCAAAGGCCCCAAGACGGTGAGCAGGGCCAGGGTGTGGGCGCTAGGCGTACGACCCGACTACCAGCATCTGGCACTGGGACCGTTGCTGTACAAAGAGATCGTCGAGCGGCTCATGGCCGACCCGAACATCGAGACGGCAGAGGCTTCGTGGACGCTAGCCAGCAACCACCAGATCAACGACCAGCTGGCCGCGATGGGCGCCAGCCGCTCGAAGGTGTGGCGCCTCTACCAGCACCGGCTAACCCCTTCCGCCGGGTGACGACTTGCCTGCAGCTAACTCCTCGCGGGCCATGTCGAAAGCCCTCACAGCACTGGCGATGTCAGCCTCGGTATGGGTTGCCATGACCGACGTTCGCAGCAGCGCCCGGGGTACCGCCGGCGGTATCGCGCAGTTCGTGTAGACCCCGTGGGACAAAAGAGCGTTCCAAAGCAGTCCTGCCTCCCAGACGTCCCCGACCCACACAGGAACGATGGCACTACCCGAAGATGCCCCTACGTCGAAGCCGAGGCCCGACAGTCCACGGCGCAGCTGTTCGGCTCGGGCCAGCACGGTCTCGCGTCTCCAGTCCTCGCTGCGGGCTATCTTCGCAGCGCTGAGCGCGGCGGCGAGAGCGGCAGGCACGCCCGACGCTGTGAACATCAGCGGCCGGCAGGTGATCGTAAGAAAGTCGATGACCGAACGTGGTCCTGCGACGAAACCACCGCAGCTGGCTAGCGATTTGGAGAAGGTTCCTACCACGAGGTCGGCTTCGACACCCGCCTCGGCTGCGGTACCGGCACCGCTCGGCCCGACGACTCCCAAAGCGTGCGCCTCGTCGACAAGCAGCCTCGCTCCGAACTTCTCGCAGATCGACTTGACGTCCGCCAGCGGGGCGCGGTCACCTTCCATGGAGTAGACGCCGTCGACCGCGACGATCACGCCGCCGGATCCAGGTTGGGACCTCCATGTTCGCAGGGCCCGAGTCAGGCTGTTAGGCCGGTTGTGGCGGAACGCGCGTAGGGAACCGGCCGAGTAGCGAGCACCGTCGACGAGACTTGCGTGCGCGGCCGAGTCGACCACGACCGCGTCGTCGGCACCGAGGAGCGACCCGAGAAGGCCGAGATTTGCCAGGTAGCCGGTGGTGTAAACGAGGGCGGCCTCTGTGCCCATCCAGTCGGCTATCAACTCTTCCAACTCGCCGTGGAGTGGCAGTGTGCCGTTTAGAAGTCTGCTTCCAGTAACACCCGTGCCGAAACGGTCAATCGCGTCGCGGGCGGCGCTCCTGACCCGGGGGTCTGCTGTGAGACCCAGGTAGTTGTTCGATCCGAGCATGACCACGGGGCGACCTTCGAAGACCGATCGGGGACCAACCTCGCCTTCGACAGCCCGGTAGAACGGCAACAGTCCCATCGCCTCTGCGCTTCGCCACTCCTCCAGCCGAGGATCCGCCGTCTTGGCGAAGACGTCAGCCGCTGTCTTTTCTGGCTCGGACGGGGAAAGCCCTGGCAGGTCTTGGTCCACTGTTGGGATGGCTCCATCTCGCATGTTCAACCCGCGCTGGCCGGACGAGCCGACATTGTAATGAAATCCCGGGCCCACGACGGATTGAAGAAGGTGGCGGGACCCTGCACGGTGGAAGCGACGAGCTTGGAGCCGTTCGCTGGCGAGGCGAGACTCCCGGCAGGGGGATCGTAGGTGACGAATACCGTCCAGTCGGGGTTGATGTCGAGTTGCATGCCGCGCACGGCTCCCGCTGCCACGAGCAGCTGGGCGAGCTGCAGCGGAGCGAGTGAGGGACCGGTCACGTACACCAGCGCCCCGTCTGAGGTGATCCCGAGCCCTGAACGCCACTGGTTCTCTATTCCGGCACCAACGCACGAGTCGACGCCGCAGGTGGCGCCCCAGTCCAGCCAGTAAGGCGTGGAAGCCAGCGATGTTGGAGCTCCGTTGGCGACGAGGGGGACCAGGTTCTGGCGGACGGAAACCACGTTGGGGGTCATCGTCACGTCGGAACCCCAAGCCCCGATGTCGACGCTACCGTCCGAGTAGATAACCAGCGAAGCCGCCCCAGCCACCAAGGGGTCTACGACCTTGCCCTCGGTGTAGTAGCCGCCGTGGGCGACGGGCATCATGAAACCGCCGTTGAAAGCCGCCACGAGACTCGCAGCCTGGGCAGGAAGTACTGGAGCCGTGAAAATGTAGGGTCCTCCGCCCGGGCTGAGAGAACCCGAGTACAGCCGGGCGGATAGAAGTCGGGTGTCCATCCATGCGATGCCCGCTGCCGCCGTGCCCCCGGGTGGCACCAGCGACGTCTCGTAGACAGCCACGTGCCCGTTGACGGTGCGTCCCGCTGGCGTCCAGACGCCCTGGTTGGCCCCCTGACCCCCACCAGTCGGGGTCAGGGGGCTCGGCGCGGGTAACGGCGTCGGCCCTGCTGGCACAGTCGTAGTGGAAGTCGTCGTCGAAGAAGCCGTGCTGGCCGGATCTTTGGTCACCGAGGGTTTGCTGGTGGGGCTTGCCGCCGTACCGCCAGAGCCGGCTCCGGCCCCCGCGGCTGTCTTGGTGGTAGAGCCAGTAGCACCGCAGGCGGCCGCTGCGATCGCGCCTGAGACGATCAGCGCAGCTAGCTTTCCCCTGCGGGCGATGTCGGTTCGAAGCACCGCAAGAGGGTATGTCACGCCGACCGGAGGCGGGGCGCGGTCGCACGCCTGCCGCCTGTGACGTCACGAGTCGGAGGTCACAATCCTCTCCAGGTTGTCCAGCGAGCGTTCCAGCATCTCTACGGGAACAATCGGCCACTGCCTAGCTCCGCGGCTCTCCTCGGGCAGACCCGACCAGTCGCAGTAGTTGGTCACCGTGCAAGCGGCGTCGCCGTCAGGGTCGATCTGCCACCCGTAGACGTGCCCTACCGGCGGCTTGTCGATTCCACTCTAAGAGCCGGTCTGCGACGATGGCTGTGACAGTGTTGCGGACCTTGTACTTGCCTAGGCCTGGGATGTCGTTCAGCGGGGCGCGGTCCATGTCAATGTCGAAGTACTGTCCTACTGCGCTCAGGCGGGACTCTCCCCCACAAGCTTCGAGCATCCCCGAGCCGTCGATACGCACGTGCCCCTGTGGAGTCGTGACCAAGTCGAACACCCGGCTCGCCGGCACGTCGATTCGCCTTGTCACGCTCACCCTCTCCTCTGGCATATCTCGCTCCTTGTCGGTCTTGTCAACTGTCACGTCTCTACCACACTTTTACCATTCCTCAAAACGACAGAGTCGCGTCGCCGTTACGCTGCGCTTCGACCCCGGCGATGCCTTCGCTCATCGCCTGGTTCATGGCGACCGGGTCTGACGTCCTGCCCCATCCCCGACCTGCGCCGGCTCCGAGGACAGAGCAAAGCAGGTATGAGGGCCCCTCCCTGTCGAAGACTACCGTGGCAGCCTCAACGGTCACAGGTCCCGCGTAGCCGGCAGGAAGTTCGCCCCTGGCCCGCAGATCTGCCGATTCCTGGCAGTCGACGTGGTCGAACGTCACGCTCGGAGAGTCGGAGAAGATACCCACCGAGTGCTTCGTTGCGACGCCGCCGTTAGCGTGCACGAGACCGTACCCCCCGGTTCGGACGGCTTTGACCATGGCGGCCAGCGAGTGCCCCACTGCGTTGCCGACGGGAGCCCCGGCGAAGCCGAGTCCGCCGGTGAGGGTCAACTCCCGCTCCTCAAGTAAGCCCAGGGCAGCCGCCGATATCTCGACTATCGAAGGAAAGCAGGAGTACAAGTCGACGTGTTTTATCTGCTCTGGGGTGACGCCAGCGTGGTGGTAGGCGGCGGCTGCCGCTGCCTCCAAGGACGGGCAGCGGTGCAGCACGTCGCGATTCGCCAACTTCCAAGTTTCGTGCCCCGACGCGACTACTAGCGGGAAGACCATCCGGTCGGCGGGCACGCCGGCGCTCAGGGCCACGTCGACGTCGCAGATGACGAGGGCGGAGGCCATGTCGACGGTGTTGTTGGCTACCATCGCCTTGGTGTAAGGGAAGGCGATCATACGGTTATCTGGGGAGGGCTCCCGGATTTCGGGGGGGCTTAACGCCCGGGTCTGCCACGAAAACGGATTGCGCGCCGCTACCGTGCTGAAACGTGCCCACAGTTTGGCGATGCGATCCCGGTGCTCCTCGACGCTCTCGCCGGTGGCCGAGCGAAGGCTGTCCTCGATCAGAGCGTAGCCGTGGGCGGGGGGGCCGACCACGGAGGTCTCTTGGATCATCTCCTCGGGGAACCCGCCGAGATGCTCGGGCTCCCCTTCGCCCGGAGTGGCCGTCCAGGTGGGCTCGGCACCGGAGCGTTTCAGACGCTGGTGGCTCCATCGGGCTTCCCCTCCTAGGACCAGCGCCACGTCGATCTCGCCGCGCGAGATCCGCTGCGCCGCCACGGCAAGCATCTCCTGGGGTCCGGTGCCTGAAACAGAGCTTAGAGCTGTCGTGGCGTCGCGGCACCCGACCATCGAAGCGACGAGCTGGGCCGGGTTTCTGTAGCGGAACCACCCACCTGCCACGCCCAACCAGCCGACTCTACGAAGCAGCGACGCCGCACCCGCGTCTTTGGCTGCCTCTTTCGCGGCCTGAGCCATCAGCTCGATAGGGCCGAGAGCTTCGTTGATGTCCACGCTACCCGGGCGTTGCAGCACCTGGGCTGCTCCCACTATCGCCGCTACCGGCAAGGTCGTCCTCCTCTTCGAGTCGTTTCGACCTTTGCACACCGGCAAGGCCGGGTTCAAGGTGACGGGCCGCCCTGTCTGGCGCGCAAGGCCCCGCTACGCGCTTGTTAGCAGTCGAGGCCCATAATAGGTGGATGGGTTTTCTGCGGGGCGGCCTCGTAGCCAATTCAGGGCGGGCGAGAAACCGTTGAACCGAGCCGTCGCCGAGCCAGACGCGTCGCCAGCCTGGCGAGAGCAGGCCAAGGTCTTCCTGCGCCCACACCGCTTCAAACTGGGGGTCAGCCTGATCGCGTCCGCAGTTTCGATGGGAGCGCTCGCGGCGATACCCGTCCTGCAGCGTTCGGTGATCGACGACGACGTCGCCGGCCACCGGGCCATCGGCGTAGCCCTCGTCGCTCTCATGGGGGTCGGGGTGTTACGTTTCGCCACCTCCCTCCTACGCCGCTTTGTCGGAGGGCGCGTCAGCTTCGACGTGCAGCTAGAGGTCCGCAACGCCATCTACAAGCATCTGCTTGAGCTCGACATGTCCGTGCACGACGGGCTGCAAACCGGACAGCTCGTTTCGAGGGCCAACAGCGACCTCGGTCTGATCCAACAGCTCCTTGCCTGGGGGCCGATGGTGTTTGGAAGCGTTCTCCAAGCCGTTATCTCCCTGGCGGTGATGGCGTTTCTCAACCTTCCGCTCTTCGCAGTGGCCTTGATAGTCCCAGTGGCGACGTTCCGCTCCGCACGGTCCTTGCGCCACAGCGTTTTTCCTTCCAGCTGGGACGCTCAGAGCCAGGAGGCGGAGTTGACGAGCCTCGTAGAGGAGGCCACAAGCGGCGTCCGGGTAGTGAAAGCGTTCGGACGAGAGTCAGGGGAGGTGGAGCGTTACACCGCTGGAGCGACGAAGCTTTACTCGTCGCGGCTGCGCAACATCCGACTACGCGCCCGTATGACGGCGGAGCTCCAGTCGATCCCCTCGTTCGGCCAGCTCGGAGTGCTTGCACTTGGGGGTTGGTTCGCCTTGGACGGCCGGATGTCGATCGGCACTTTCGTGGCGTTCGCAACCTACATGACGCAGCTCGCGGCGCCAGCGAGGATGCTGGCAGGGATCTTGACGGTAGGTCAGCAGGCGAGGGCGGGGATCGAACGGGTGACAGAGATCCTCGATCTGGAGCCGAACATGGTCGAAAGTCCCGATGCCGTTCCTCTTGCTCGGGTAGCCGGCTCAGTCGACTTCGACTCGGTCGATGTCGTGTACGGCGAAGACGCCGGGCATCCTGTGCTCACCGGCGTGACACTCCACATAGACCCCGGTGAGGCGGTGGCCGTTATCGGACCTTCCGGGTCCGGCAAGTCAAGTCTCTGCGCTCTCGTCGCGCGGCTGTACGACCCGCGCTCGGGTACCGTTCGCCTCGACGGAACTGACATCCGTACGGTGACTTTGCACTCGCTGCGCCACCAGGTCGGCATGGTCTTCGAAGACAGCTTTCTCTTCGGTTCTACGATAGCCGATAACGTCCGTTTCGGCCGTCCGGAGGCGACCAACGAGGAGGTTAGAGCCGTCTGTCGGATCGCTCAGGCGGACAGTTTCATAGAAGCCCTTCCAAACGGGTACCACACCGTCGTGGGCGAGGGTGGTATCACCTTGTCGGGAGGGCAGCGCCAGCGCATCGCCCTGGCCCGGACTCTTCTAGGAGATCCGCAGGTCCTGGTCCTAGACGACGGTACTTCGGCCGTCGATCCCCACACCGAGTCGCTCATAATCAGCGCACTTCGTAACCTGGCGAACCGGCCGACGATAATCGTCACCTCCCAGAGGCCCTCAGTGCTGGGACTCGTCGACAGGGTCGCCATGCTCGAAGGCGGTCGCTTGATCGACGAGGGTAAGCCGGCCGACCTCGCGGAGCGATCCGAGTGGATGAGAACGTTCATGGACCTTGGTGGTGACGGCGCCCACCCGGGCCGCCCACAAGACACGGGCCGCCCACAAGACCGGCCCTCCTCCAAGGTCCCGGCCAGCACCCCACCTGGAACGCCAGGTCCGGTGCTCGCCCCGGCGGGGGCTTACGGTCGAGGCTCCC
>JAJZNG010000124.1 GCA_021847945.1 Actinomycetes bacterium
TCAGGTGCCGGCCGGTCCGGCTGTCGTCTTGGAGGTCAAACCCCGGCCGGGGATGGCTCCGCTCGTGGGTGTAGCGCTGGCGACGCTGGTTATCGCCGTGGTTGGCGGGATGATAGCCAACGCGGCGTTCGTAGCCCGCTACACGGCGGTGGCTCTGCCTCTGTTCCTGCTGGTCATGTCGACGGGGATAGTGACCCTTCCCGGACGGCGGTTCAGAGTGGGGGTCCTCGCCGTGCTGGTGCTCGCCGGGATCATGAGCGGCCAAGCCCAGAACGCCTCGCAGCGCACACAGGCGGTCAGCGTCGCTTCGATCCTCAACGCCCAGGCCCAGCCGGGGGACCTGGTCATCTACTGTCCGGACCAGCTGGGGCCGGCCGTGAACCGCCTGCTCAGCGTCAAAGGCGTCCAGCAGATCACCTTCCCGAGGGCGATAAGCCCGGACTTGGTGGACTGGGTCAACTACAAATCGGTGATCGCATCGACGGACGTGTCGCAGTTCGCCCAGGCTGCTCTCGACAGGGTTTCGGGTGGCCAAACCGTGTGGCTCGTGTGGCGCAACGGTTACCCTGGCTTCGGTGGTGACTGCGGTTTCCTCGCCAGCTGGCTCGGACTTCTGCGATCGCCGGGGGTGACACTCGTCCACGCTGACGGCGCCAAGTACTACGAGTACGAGAACCTGACCCGTTTCAGCAGTTGACCCGTGGGAACGGACCCCGGAAGGTACGCTGTCACGCCGCTAACCCGTCGCTCCCGTTTCGTGGCTGTGCGGGTAAAGCATGAGCTTTTTATGAGAGGAAGCACGATTTGACTGATCCCAGACCCGAACTGGCCTCCGAGGTCGTGATCGTCGGAGGTGGCCCGGCCGGGTTGACGGCCGCTTACGAGTTGGCCAAGCGGGGTTCGACGGCGACTGTGCTTGAGGCTGACGACGTGGTCGGGGGGATAAGCCGTACCGTCGAGCGCGACGGATGGCGCTTCGACATAGGAGGTCACCGGTTTTTCACCAAGGTGGCTCCCGTCGAGTCGTTCTGGCACGAGGTGCTGCCCGACGAGGACTTCTTGTTGCGACCGCGCAAGAGTCGAATCTACTACAAGGGCAAGTTCTACGATTACCCGCTCAAAGCTTCGAACGCCCTGTCCAACCTCGGCGTGGTGGAGGCGCTACGGTGCGTGGCGTCTTACGCGTGGGCGCGGGTCCGGCCGCCCGCGGATCAGCAAATGTACGAGGGTTGGCTAGTTGCCCGGTTCGGCTGGAGGCTTTACAACCACTTCTTCAAGACCTACACCGAGAAGGTTTGGGGTCACCCCGCGTCGGAGATGCCGGCGGACTGGGCGGCCCAGAGGGTGAAGAACCTATCGCTGGCGTCCGCTGTAGTCAACGCCTTGCTGCCGAAGCGTAACCAGAAGGACATCACCTCCCTGATCGAGGAGTTCCAGTATCCCCGCCTCGGACCAGGAATGATGTGGGAGCGTTGCGCCGAGTTGACTCAGGCGATGGGAGCGAAGGTTCTCATGGGCACCAAGGCGACCCGGATCGTCCACGCTGACGGTCGTGCCGTGTCGGTCGTCGCTTCGTGCGACGGAGCCGAGACCACCTTGGAAGCCTCAGCCGTGATCTCGTCGATGCCTATAGCATCGCTTGTGAGAGCGTTCGATCCTCCCGTCCCAGACGAGGTGCGCAGAGCGGCTGACGACCTTTACTACAGGGATTTCCTAACCGTGGCGCTGGTCGTGCCGGCCGAGGCGGTCCCCTGGGACGACAACTGGATCTACATCCACGACACGTCGGTGAAGACGATGCGCATCCAGAACTTCGGATCGTGGTCCCCTTTCATGGTCAAGGAGGGTCGTAACGTGCTCGGCCTCGAGTACACCGTAGAGGAGGGAGACGAAGACTGGACCGCCGCAGACGCTGACCTAGTCGCCCGTGGGGCGCAGGAGTTGGGTCGGCTCGGCCTGCTCGACCCTGACAAGGTGGAGGCCGGCTACGTCGTTCGGATGCCCAAGGCGTACCCATACTACGACCTCGACTACGCCGCTAACGTAGACAAGATCCGGGCGTGGATCGCTGTGAACGCCCCTAACGTCTACCCGGTGGGGCGTAACGGCATGCACCGCTACAACAACCAGGATCACTCGATGTACACGGCGATGCTCACCGTCGAGAATCTCTTCGGAGCGAACCACGACGTGTGGTCGGTGAACGTCGAGGAGGAGTACCACGAGATCAACTCCCGGCCCGATCCCCGGGCGAAGGACCTCACTCCGGTCGCTGCAGGTTCTTCGGTAGCGGCGGGCACGGGTCGGGCCGCCCCGATACTGCCGAAGCGCCCAGCGCGGTGAGCAAGATCTGGTATTGCCGCAACTGCGGCTACGAAGTCGGCTCGCGGGGCCGCTGCCACGCCTGCAAGGAGAAGCTGACGCCTTCAGCACTGGCGGACTTGTCGCCCGGTCCCGAAGAAGACGAGGTCGGTTACCGCATCGACGGTTGGGGTGGCGCCGAACGCGGCGAGTTGATCGTCCGGCTGAACGACCTGGGTATCCCACACCGCTTCGAAGACGAGGAGCTCGTAGTCGACGCCTCCGACGAGTCGCGTGTAGATGACCTCGTAGCAGTTCTCGGTGACCTGCTCAGGCCGCGCCGCCTTATAGCCTCAGGGGGTAGCGACCCCGAGGCGGGCGAGGATCCTGACGGCGAGGACCTCGCCTTTGAAAGCGGAGAGGTAGTGGGCGGCGACACCGTCGACGGCAGCGGCACAGAGACCCCGGGAGGTGAACAGGCGGGTTCGGCAGAAGCCGGTTGGGTCGAACCTGGCCGCGGCGGCGAAGACCGACCTGAGGTCAAAGCCGCCGTCGAACTGCTGTCTGACGCTGTGGCACGCTTGTGCGAAGATCCGACTGACATGCAAGCGGACGCCGACGTGGCCGAGGCTTCGGCTTCGGTTTTCACCGTCGAACGTTACGGGCGTTTCGACGAGCAGCAGTGGGCAGCGGTGGGCCGGGTCACCCGCCAGCTGCTGGCCCTACTCGGCGCTGAGGAAGCCATGGACGAGGCGATCGCCACGCAAGCGGCGGTACTTCGCCGTCTGCTTCACAGGCCGGCGGCCGGTCCGGACTTAGCCCACTCTGGCGAAGCTGCCCTGGCGGACGGTTCCGCGATCCCCGACGACGACCCGTCGAAGGCTGGTGGGATCACGCGCTCAGAGCGGACGGTCTACGAGCTTCCCGACTGGCTGCCCGACCAACGCGCCGAGCTCGAAGTGAGACTGTCCGCTGGCGGTATCGAATTCGAGTGGGACGCCGACGACCTGCTCGTACCCGCCGACCGGGAGGACGACGTCGACGCAATCTTCGAGGACATCGTCGGCGCTGCTGGAGACGACGACACCGACGAGGAGCGCTACCAGGCGCTGACCGAACTGTTCGCCTCGACCGGGCGGCTGGCCGCCGACCCTGCCGACATCGACCGCCAAGAGGCGGTGCGGGAGTGGGCGTCGCTCGTCGGTGGCTCCCCACTTTTGGGGATGGACGAGATCGACTGGTTTCGGATCATGTCCAAGCTGCGCTCCCTCCTCGGCGTTCTAGACGGGGACGCCGAAGCCGACTCGGTCGGCGACCTAGCCCAAGAGATGCATGAACTTCTGCGGACGGTCGTCTAGGCGAGGCTTCGCCCGTAGCGACCGCCGGGACGCTTCAGTGGAACTGGGCGTAAAGCCTCGCGAAGGCCTCGCACGCCTGCGTTAGACGCTCTACGGTCACGTACTCGTCGTCGCCATGCGCTTGGTCTATAGCCCCGGGCCCGCACACTACCGCCGGTATCTTCGCCTGGTTCCTGACGAACCTGGCGTCGGTCGTGAAAGTCATGCCGATGACGTCGGGGTCCGACCCGGTGATCGAAGCGACGCACGACCGAACCAGCGACGCGAACGGGTCGCTGGAGGGCATCTCGCTAGCTTCGCCGAAAGTGTCCACCTCGAAGGTGTAGCTGAGGCCGTCCACCGCTGCCCCGTCGATCCTGGCGATGATCTCCTCCGTGGCGGACGAAACGGTGGCGCCCGGAAGAAGACGGCGGTCGACTCCGACCACGCAGCTCTCTGCGACGGTGTTGAAAGCACTGCCGCCGCTTATGATTCCGATGTTCGCGCTCGGCGAGCCGAGCAGGGGGTGCTCGGGACCGCCGAAGTCGGCTCCGTGCAAAGCCAGCACCACACGAGCTGCGTGCTCGATCGCCGAAACCCCTTCGCGGGGGCGGCTTCCGTGCGCCGGCTTTCCCGCAACGACGACCCTCCCTTGGAGCAGACCGCGCTCCGCGACGCACACGGCGAGGTCGGTCGGCTCGGGGATCAGGCACGCGTCGCCGGCTATGAGCCCCATTTCGAGGAGGACTTTCGTGCCGAGGCCTCCGCCGCGCTCCTCGTCGGCGACGAGATGGAAGACTATGTTCGCGCCGGGGACGCTCCCGGAACGTTCGAGCGTGTCCAAGGCCAGGATAGCGGCCGCTATCCCCCCCTTCATGTCGGCGGAACCCCGCCCGAAGAGCTTGCCGTCGACCACTCTGGGGCTGAAAGGGTCAGCGCTCCACGCCGGGGCGTTCACAGGTACCACGTCAAGGTGGCCGTTGACGATGAGAGTCCTTCTCGAAGGATCGGGACCGTCAGGGTGTGGTATCTCAGCAACGAGCGACAACCTGCCCGGAGAAGGTTCGATCCTGGTCCAACGCGGATTCCAACGCTGCAAAGCGGAGCGGACCACACCTTCGATGGGCGTCTCGTTTCCGGGCGGGTTGCGGGTGTCGACCGACACCATCTCCTGGGTCAGCGCCACGAGGCGTTCGACGTCGACGAGCGAGGATCCTCGGATGTTGGTCACGACACGAGCCTACGACGACTGGCGGGGGGCCCGGGTCGGCGGGACATACTTATCGGAGCATGGAACCCCGAGAGCGTGAAACCGCCACCATCCCCGCCTCCCAGACAGGGCGCAGAGACCCAGCCTCGCTGTTCGAGGCGGCCAGGAGCGGTCATCGAGCCGCTTTGGGAAGGCTGCTGTCGTTAGCCGAACGCTCTGGCCCCGAGGCTCGCCAGGTGAGCCGGCTCGTCTTCGCTCGCGGTGTCGCCCGCCACGTGGTCGGCATCACTGGGGCGCCGGGAGCGGGAAAGTCGACCCTGACCGACAAGTTGATCGGGGTGATCAGGTCGGAAGGGTCTAAGGTCGGCGTGCTCGCTATCGACCCGAGCTCCCCGTATTCGGGTGGGGCGATACTAGGGGACAGGATCCGAATGTCGGGTCACGCCACCGACGACGGGGTGTTCATCCGTTCTATGGCAACCAGAGGACATCTAGGCGGCCTCGCCCTCGCCGCACCGGAGGCAGTAAGGGTGCTCGCTGCTTGTGGGTACCCGACGATCCTCGTCGAGACGGTCGGCGTCGGGCAGGTGGAAGTAGCGGTAGCAGCAGCGGCCGACACTACCGTCGTCGTCGTTAACCCCGGTTGGGGTGACTCTGTACAGGCAGCGAAAGCCGGTCTTCTCGAAGTAGCGGACCTGTTCGTCGTCAACAAGGCGGACCGTCCAGGCGCCGAGCAGACCAGGCGGGACTTGGAGTCGATGCTGGACCTTTCAGCCGGGGCGGAGTCAGGACGGCGCGCAGCTTCAGGTGCCGGCAGGGACGTAACAAAGTGGAGGCCGCCGGTGCTTTCTACGACGGCGGCTTCTCCATCCGGCGAAGGGATCAGCGAACTGTGGGAGGCCATCGACGCGCACCGGAGTCACCTGGAGGACACCGGAGAACTCGAAACCCGCCGCCGCCGGCGGATGCTCGAAGAGGCCCGCTCTGTCCTCGTGGCGCAGATACTATTTGAGATACAAGCCGCGGAGCGCACTGAAGAATTCGAGCGTCTCGAGGCTGCCTTGGCACGGCGCGAGGTTGACTCGTACGAAGCGGCGGCAACACTGAGAGCCGCCTTGGGGGTCAGCCCCAGGTGACGCAGCCTAGCTCGAATGGATCTGCGAGCCCTTCGTGGTCGGGGACGACCCTGACTGTGTAGCCGTGCAGGCCCGAGCGGTCGCAGATGAAGCTGCCCTCGTAGCGGCCACCTTCCGCCCTGAGCAGGTCTACGACCGACGTGGACTTCATCTCCCCGCCGGCGCCGACCGGGCCGTGCAGGATCTGCACCTTGACGTCGGAGGGCTCGAGATCTCCCAAGTCGACATGAACCGAGACGTCGCGCGGCTCGCCGAGGTCGACGTCGGCCACGTTGCCCCCGTCGTCGACGTCGAGGACCTTAACCTGCGGCCAAGCCTCCGTGACCCGCTGCTTCCACCTAGCTACGTCCTTGGCGCCTCTGTAGCCGTCGGCTGCGAGGCGGGTAGCGTGCGCGGCGGACGGCTCGTAGTAATCCTCGACGTACTCGCGCACCATCCGGGAGGCCATCACCTTCGGGGCGAGAGTGGCTACAGAGGTCTTGATCTTGGCTACCCACTCGCGAGAGTGTCGTTGCGTGGAGCGCTCGTAGAAAGCCGGGATGATCTCCCGCTCGATGATCGAGAAAAGGTGGTCGGCTTCGACCCTGTCCCTCTGGTCGGTGTCTTCTAGAGTCTCGGCCGACGGGATAGCCCACCCGTTGCGGGGGTCGAACATCTCGTCCCACCACCCGTCGAGGATCGAAAGGTTCAGCACTCCGTTTAGGGCCGCCTTCTCACCGGACGTGCCGCTGGCCTCCATCGGCCGTCGGGGAGTGTTAAGCCACACGTCGCTGCCCTGTAACATCATCCTCGCCACGGCTATGTCGTAGTCAGCGACGAACGCGATCCTCTGGCGAACGGCCGGGTCGCTTGCGAAACGAATGATTTCAGCGATCATCTGCTTGCCGAGGTCGTCTGCGGGGTGAGCTTTGCCGGAGAACACCAGCTGAATCGGTCTGCGGTCGTCGAGAAGCAACGCCTTGAGGCGCTCCGGCTGGGAGAGGAGCAAAGTAGCCCGCTTGTAGGTAGCAAAACGACGTGCGAAGCCGATCGTCAAGAAACGAGAGTCGAGCAGATCGTCGACCCAGGCCTGTTCGGCCACGGGCACGCCGCTGGCGCGCAGGGCTTGGCGCTGACGGTCCCTTACGAAGTCGATGAGAGCCTCTCGGCCCTGGTCTCTGGCCCGCCACACTTCGTCGTCTCGGGCGTTGGAAATCCTCGCCCACTCGTCAGGGCCGGCGTCGTTCCACGCCGGCGAGACGTACTTGCAGTACAGGTCGTCCATGGGCGCCGACACCCAGGTCCTGCCGTGAACGCCGTTGGTCACCGAGCCGATAGGCACGTCCTCGGTGTCCACGGACGGCCACAGCCCCTGGAACATCTCCCTGCTTGTCTGACCGTGCAGCTTCGCAACCCCGTTAGACCTAGCAGCCAGTCGCAAACCCATCACCGCCATGTTGAAAGGCTCGAAGGAGTCCTCGCCCGGGAAGTGCCCGACGGACATCAGCTTGTCGAAGGAGATCCCGCACTCGTCCGCCAAGCCGGAGAAGTAGCGTTCCATCAGCTCGCGAGGGAAGCGGTCAATTCCCGCGGGGACAGGAGTGTGGGTCGTGAAAACCGTGCCGGCTCTGACAGCCTCCACCGCCTCGTCGAAGGACAGGCCGCGTCCGGTGACCAGTTGGCGTACCCGTTCCAAGCCGAGGAAGCCTGCGTGGCCTTCGTTGGTGTGGCACACTTCGGGTTCCAAGCCGAGCGCTCCGAGGGCTCTCACCCCGCCGATGCCAAGGAGAATCTCCTGGCGCAGCCTGTGCTCTATCCCGCCCCCATAGAGACGGTCGGTGATCTTGCGGCTGTCGTCGCTGTTGGGCTCAGTGTCGGAGTCGAGCAGGTACAGCTTCACCCGGCCGACCTGGACCAGCCACACCCGCGCGGACACGCTCTCGCCGGCCATGTCGACCGACACGCTCAGATCGTCCACCAGCTCGGTAGCCATGGCGTGCGGGTCGAGGATCGGGAAGCGCTCCTGCTGCCACCCGCTTTGGTCCAGGTGCTGGCGGAAATACCCTGAGCGGTACATCAGACCCACGCCGACGATCGGAACCCCGAGGGTGCTAGCAGCCTTTAGATGGTCGCCTGCTAGCACTCCGAGGCCCCCCGAGTACTGTGGAAGCGCCTCGGCGATGCCAAACTCGGGGGAGAAGTATGCGACGCAGCTGAGGTGGTGCCCGTCGCGCTGCTGGAACCACTTCGGCGCTTCCAGGTACCTGGCCAGCTCGTCGTAGCGTTCGGAGAGGAAAGCCGTGAAAGTCGGGTCGCCCGCCAGATGCTCCAAGCGGTCGCGGCTGACCAGGTTGAGCAGCCTGATCGGGTCGTGCGTGCTTGTATCCCACACTTCTGGGTCGATCCAACGAAACAGATCCTGGGTGCGGGTGTCCCAGGACCAGCGCAGGTTGCAGGCGATCTCCCGGAGCGGAGCCAGCGCCTCGGGAAGTCTGGCTCGTACGGCGAAGCTGCGAAACGCTTTCATGGACATTACGCTATCGCGCCGTGCGGGGCCATCTCGCCGGCCTGGCAGTCGCTGAAGCGGTCAGCGTACCACTCAGGCTGGTAGCGTGGGGTCGTGAGAGGGGAACACCAGGCGGCAAGCTCGTCTAGCAGCGCATCGTGTCGAGGGTCAGACCGGTGACGGGACGGCTCGTCGTCGAGGACGTGAGACCTCGCACGCCTTCGGGGTCGCAGCCGGCGAAAAGTGTCGTGGGCGAACAGGTCAAGGTAAGCGTTGTCATGTTCCGCGACGGCCACGACCCGATAGCCGGTCGGGCCAGGCTTTTCCTGGAGAGTGCACGCTCCAAGGGCAGACCTGCGCAGCTGTCTCTTGTAGCGGAGTCCCCTCTTGTCCCGCTCGGCAACGACGAATGGGAGGCGAGCCTCGTCGCCGAGCAGGTCGGTCCGCACCGCATCGTCGTGGAGGGATGGACTGTCAGGTTCGGCTCCTACGGTGCCGAACTGGACGCCGAAAGCGCAGTAGATCTCACCTCGTCTGACCCGGCGCCGTTGTGGGTGGACAGGCCGCGGGCTCTTTTCGGCGCATGGTACGAGCAGTTCCCCCGCTCCGTGGGCGGGCTGGCCGGCGTGACCGCACGTGTCGGAGAGCTCGCCGAGCTCGGTTTCGACGTGGTGTACCTTCCGCCGATCCACCCGATCGGCCGAACCTTCCGCAAAGGCCCCAACAACACCCTCACCGCAGGCCCAGGGGACCCTGGGAGCCCCTGGGCTATCGGCTCGGCGGTAGGAGGTCACACTGCCATCCACCCAGAGCTGGGCGACGAGACCGACCTTCGACGCCTCGTCGACGAGCTCGCTGCGAACGGAATGGAGTTGGCTCTCGACTACGCCCTTCAGTGCTCCCCGGACCACCCGTGGGTGTCCGAGCACCCCGAGTGGTTCCACCACCGTCCAGACGGGACGATCGCCTGCGCCGAGAATCCTCCTAAGGTCTACCAGGACATCTACCCGCTCAACTTCTGGCCTGAGCGTGAGGTTGACCGGGTGGCCCTGTGGAAGGCCTGCCGGGAGATCTTCGAGCACTGGATCTCCTTCGGCGTGAAGATCTTCCGGGTTGACAACCCTCACACCAAGCCTGTCGCCTTCTGGGAGTGGGTCATCGACGCTGTCCGCTCCAGACACCCTGACGTGATCTTCCTCGCCGAGGCGTTCACCCGTCCTCACGTGATGGCACGCCTGGCTGAGGCCGGGTTCAGCCAGAGCTACACCTACTTCACGTGGCGGACCGCCCAGCACGGCCCCGATGGGATCTGGGCATACATGGAAGAGCTCGCTCACGGGCCTAAAGCGGACTACATGCGCCCGAACTTCTGGCCCAACACCCCCGACATCCTCTCAGGCCCGCTTCGTAACGGTCCTCCTAGCGCTTTCGCCCTCAGGTTCGTTCTGGCCGCGACTCTGTCACCTTCCTATGGGATCTACTCCGGCTACGAGCTCTACGAGAACCAGCCTGCGTCTGATACCAACGAGGAGTACCTGGACTCGGAGAAGTACCAGATCAAGGTCCGTGACTACCACGCGCCCGGCAGCCTCTACCCGCTCATATCGAAGGTCAACTCCATCCGGCGCGCCCACCCAGCTTTGCAACGCCTCCGGAGCGTACATTTCTGGCCTACGGACAATGACTCGGTGATCGCCTACTCCAAGACCGATGACGGCGGGGGCGACTCGTTGCTGTGCGTCGTCAACCTCGACCCGTACGTCACCCAAGAGGCGT
>JAJZNG010000191.1 GCA_021847945.1 Actinomycetes bacterium
CCGACAGCCGTATCGTGTCGACCTGTGAGGTGGCCTTAGCAGCGTTGTCGACGAGGTTGAGGAGAGCGCTCCTTAGTTTGTCGAGATCGGCGACGATCACGACGTCTGGGATGTCTCCTACGTCCCCTCTTCTCGGCGCGAGTGCTCTCGCCACCTGGTCGACGTCGAGGATCAAGGAGCGCACGTCTACTGGGCAAGCGTCTTTTAGGTCGCCTTCGATGGAGCGTCCGAGCAGGAGGAGCCTCTCGACCATCCTGCGCATATGGTCGAGTTCGTCTATGACGGCGGCGACGATCTCCTTGCGTGATCCTGGGTCGGCAAGATCGTCGTTGCTCATGACCTCCAAGTGCCCTCTAGCAGCGGTGAGAGGCGTCCGCAGCTGGTGCGACACGGTTGCCATCATCTGCTTCTGGGAGGTCATCGTGGATTCGATCTTGTCGATCATCGCGTTGAACGTCGCTGTCATCTCGCCTACCTCGTCCCTGGAATCCTGGTCGTCTAGGCGCATGCCCAAGTCGCCATCGAGGGCGATCTCGGCGGCCGTTCGGGTAAGCCTGCGGACCGTGCCAAGGAGGCGGCGTAACAGCAGGTAGACGCTGACGAAGGCAGCGATTACGGTAATTGCGCCTTCGGCGACAGTTAGCTCCACCGTCCGTCGCTGCACAGCCTGGAAGTTGACAAGGCTGCCGGTTGTGAAGAAGGTGCCGACTGGTCGGCCGGCTACGACAATCGGCACCGCAAGGACAAGCGTGGGGGCGCCAGCAACTGTGACTGTTTGGATCGTCGACTTCGAGGGAGCCGCCGCGCTGAGCGAGCGGACCACGGGCACAGACATGAGTGCCGCCACCCCCGGGGAGCCCAAGGTCGCGTGAAAGGGGGGCAAGGCGATTGCGAGTTGATCGCCGCCTGTCTCTCCGTGGGAGGCGAGGAAGGCCCGAGCGAATGAGGGGAGGCTCTGCGTCGGGGGCCTCGTTGCGGCCGCTCGGTCGAAGACCGCGACGTTTTCGTAGAGGTCCCGCGTTATGGTCGCCCGGTAGCGATTCGAGAACTCCAACGTTAGTTGCAGTGCCACGATTGCGAGTACGGACGCGACCACAAGCGCGTGAAAGCCAGCGAGCCTTCCTACGGTGCCGATGCGAGGCAGCCGACGCAACGACGAGCTCAGTTGTCCCCCGATGACGTCGAAAGAGCCGTCGTCGAAGTCGACGACGGCTCTTGGGATGGCGATGTGGCATCGCCAGAGGAAGAGCTCGCCGGCATCCCAGACGTAGTCGTCGTCGCAGGCTCCGCTGGGGGGGCGCTGGTAGCCGGCGGAGCGTTTTGGGTGGCCACCTCCACGACATCGTGGGTTGGCTGTACCACCATTGGCGAGGACCCAGTTGTGCCCGTATGAGGTGTAGTGGTCGTGGGCGGTGAGTAAGAAATCCCTGCGGGTGACGGACTTGACGTCGTGGTGCTGGCGTGCTGCGCGGTGGCTGCGGTGCCAGGCGACGAGGCCTTCGGTGAGGAACCCTGAGTCACGCCGGCCGTCTGGGCAGGTCTCGAAGCTGACGCTTGGTTTGACTGCCTGACGACGGGGGAGGACGCGTTGATCGGTCCGGGTAGAGACTTCGACGTGAGCTTGAAGCTTGTCGCTGCGATGGCGGCGGCTGCAACGGCGAAGACCAGGAATCCGAGGTAGAGTGCTGGAAGACCTCGTAGCGCCTTCGAGCTACTCGTGAACGCCTTCAGGCGGAGCCACGGTGACAAGGACTTAGTTCCCATTCTAGTAGACGGATTCGTCCAGCATCCCGACTGTCCAACATAGCGGCGGCCACACTACCGGGTAGAAGGTGCTGGGAGTCCCGCGCCCCACGCTGTAGACGGTCAAGCCTGCCCTACCCCAGGAGACGAGGTCGCACGCCCCACTCGCGTCGAAGACGACGTCACCCGACATCACCTCGGCTACCTTGACTGGGTCGAGGCTGCGGTACTCCTCGGAATCGACTCCAATGACAACCGCGTCGGCTCCATCGATAACTTCGAACGACGACATGAGACGTCTTACTCCGGAAGGTGTCGAGGTTCGAGGAGCTAGTGGATCGTATGCGGACACCGTGGCACCGCTAGCTACGAGGTCCTCGGCTATCTGCACGCTCGGGGAATCGCGAACGTCGTCAGTGCCTTCCTTGAAGGCCAGTCCGAGAAGGCCTATTCGCTTTCCGGTCAAGGTCCCGAGCGCTTCCCCAAGGCGAGCGGCGATCCTCTTGCGGGAGTGCAAGTTTTGTTCTTGAGCCGCCAAGGCGAGGGAGGTTCGAGTTCCCGCTGACCTTCCCAAAGCTATGAATCCCGACACATCCTTGGGCAGGCACGAACCTCCGTAGCCTGGGCCGGGATTTAGGAACTGCCTGCCTATCCTGTTGTCTGCACCGACTCCGTCGAGCACGTCAAGGGCGTTCGTGCCGAGCGCGTCGCATAGCTGGGCTACCTCGTTAGCGAAAGAAATCTTGATAGCGAGGAACGTGTTTGCGGCGTACTTGACGAGCTCGGCCCCCCTGCGGTCGCATCTGACGACTGGGCTGGCTGGAGGGTAGAGACTCGCTACTAGGTCAATGACCTCAGGGTCGCTCGCACCGACTACGACGCGGTCGGGACTGAGGAAGTCCTCCACGGCACGCGACTCGCGAAGGAACTCGGGGCTCGACGCGACCCTGATAGTTACACCCAACCCGGCTTCTTCCGCACAGATAAGCTCGATCGCCTCGCACGAACCCGGCGGAACCGTGCTCTTCACTACCACGACCAGGCTCTGTGTGGCGGCCCGGCCGACCTGGCGGGCGGCTTCTGCAAGCTGGTTCAAGTCGGGCTGGCCGCTTGACGCAGGCGGAGTGCCTACACACAGCAGCACGATTTGAGCGTCTCCCAGCCCGGAGGCGACATCGGCTGCCCAACGCAGCCTGCCGTTGGCAACTTGTTCCGATACGAGCTCACCAAGTCCGGGCTCGTGGATCGGGATGCCTCCGCCTCTTAGGACGTCAAGGCGATCCGGGTTTGCCTCTACGCACGTGACGCTGTGGCCCAGGTGTGCGAGGCATGCCGCTGCGGTAAGGCCGACATAACCTGCACCCACGACGCATACCCTCCGCTCCGTAGGGCGGGCGGCACTGCCAGCTGCCGACGAGTCAGGCACCGGGCGCGGCACCTGTTGAGGCGACAAGCAGAGCGTTGTAAGCGGAGCTTGATTCGACGAGGTCGCCATGAGTTCCATGTTCGACAATCCTTCCTCTGTCCATTACGGTGATGGAGTCGACGTCTCGTACCGAGGCGAGGTGATGTGTGACCATCAAAGTGGTCCGCCCCTCACTCAGACGGGCTAGGGCCTCTACGACTACCGCATGTGTCGCTGCGTCCATCCCCGTCGTCGGCTCGTCCAAGAGGATCAGTCGGCCACCCCTCGCCATGGCCCTGGCGACAGCGATACACTGCCGTTGCCCACCCGACAGGGCGGAGCCCGCCTCTCCAACGGCAGTGTCGTACCCGTCTCGCAGACCCGCTATGACTTCGTGAACGCCGGCGGCGCGAGCCGTCGAGATCGCCTCACTCCGACTGGTCAGGTCCGATCCGTAGATTATGTTCTCCCAAACGGTGGGTCGTAGAAGCGCTGCCTCTTGAGGTACGAAGGAGATCTGACGTCGAAGCCAGCGGACATCGAGCGCTCGAAGGTCCTCGCCGTCTAAGAGCACCCGGCCGGCGTCGGGATCAGCGAAGCGCAGTGCTAGTCGTAGAAGCGTGCTCTTCCCCGACCCGGTCGATCCTACGATTGCGTGGCGTGATCCAGCATCGACGGTGAGCTTGATCCCGTCAAGGAAGACCGTCCGGCCGGGGTAGGAGAAAGAGATCGACTCGAATTCGAGCCGGCCATGTAGCTGCGAGGGCCGCACCGGGACCTTGGCCTCCGGCGTCTCGTCGTGGGTATGTAGGATCTCCAAGACCCGCTCGGCGGAGGCCTGGCCCCTCCCCATCGTCCCAGCAAGCTTCGCCAGCTGACGGACGGGTGTGTACACACTCCTGAAGTAGGAACTGAAAAGCAGAAGATCTCCCGGGGTGAGTCGCCCTGAGACAACTTCGCGTCCTCCTATGAGGACGACGGCGGCTGTAGACGTGGTCATTACGAATGTTACGAGCGGGGTGAAACGTGACTGTAAGACAACAGCGAACTTGCTTGCCTGTAACGCCTCCAGCGCACTCGCCCTATAGCGTTCGACCTCGTCGTCCTCAGCTCCCGCTGCCTGCACTACCGCCAGGCCGACCACCACTTGTTGAGCGATAGCGCTTGATGCTCCCTCTGCCCTCCGTGCGATCCGTTGAGCGTTCCTGATCGTGGAGAGATAATGACGAACGAGGACTCCCAGCAGCGGAATGACGCAAATCGCGAGAAGGCTGAACTGCCAGTCGACAATCGTCATGATGACGAGCATGCCGGCGACGGTCAGTGTGTTCTCCGCCACGACGGGCAATACGTTGACCACGGCGCTTTGCATCGCTTGAGCGTCACCGCCGAGGCGAGCTAGCAGGTCGCCGACCGGTCTGCCCGTGTAGAAGTGACGCGACTGGCGAGTGAGGTGGGCGAAAAGTCGACAACGCAAGTCGACCACTACACGTTGTCCGGCTCCGGCGAGGAGCACAGCGGCAGCGTATGAGCACGCACCAAGGAGCGCCGCTATGACGACCATCAGTCCGCACAGGCTGTAAAGGAGCGGTAGCCGACCCCCTGGAAGCCACCGCAGCTCAGGAGGCAGCGGATGAGCTCCAAGCACATTGTCGAAGACAACCTTGAGTGGCACTGGTACCAGCCACTGCAGGACTGCCCTGGCAAGCGAAAACCCTAGCCCTGCTAAGAGGGGTATCTTGACGCTGGTCAAGTCCAGTTCCCACGACGTCAGCGCCAGGCGGCGGCTCACTTCCCAGCTCCCTTCGACGGTCCCATCTGCATTGCACCCGGAGCCGACGCGTCGCTTGAAGAGCCCGAAGCTGCGAGTATCTCGGCGATGAGCGCGTCGGCTACAGCCGACCAGCTGGAGCGCTCCACCGCGCGCGCTCTGGCAGATGCTCCAAGAAGCCGACGCGTGCCGGTATCGCTGATGAGGCGATGCAAGGCTTGTGCGAGCAAGTCACTGGAGCCAGGTGCCACCAAGACGCCGGTCTTGCCGATGAGCTGGCGTATTGGTGGGAAGTCCGAAGCAACGACCGTGCGTCCAGCAGCCATCGCTTCTACAACCTTGAGAGGAGAGAAGTAGAACAAGTCGGTCGCCACATACGGAGCTGTGGCAATATCCATCGCTGCGAGATGCTCCGGGACTCGAGAGAACGCAACGGCGCCGGTAGTGACGACAGTCGCGCCGGGTGGGAGCCCTCGCAGTGAGTCGGTCACCCTGTCCCGTTCGGGGCCGTCACCGACTATCAGCAGGCCAAGCTGGACCGATCCGGCGATGAGTGACACTGCGTCGATTAGTACATCAAGGCCATGCCAGGGTTTGAAGCTTCCTGCGAAACCGATAACAGGCTGGGACATAGAGAAGCCGAGCCGCCTCCTGGTTGTAGGAGCGAGAAGCGAAAGACGGCTCGGGTCGAGCCGGTCGACGTCCGCTCCGTTGGCGATTACTGAGGCGCTATAGGCGCCCATGTGGATGGCCCAGCTTGCCAGCGGTGCTGACACGGCGACGACCCGAGCGTCGCTCAACGCACGGTGCTCTGCTTGGCGTGCCTCCTCTTCGAAGCGGAGCCCGAAATGGCGTTTGCGTTCCTCGGTTACCGGGGCATTGACCTCGACGATGCGTGCTACCCCAAGAGACTTGGCAAGCGTAGCTCCACGGCCGGCAAACAGGCTCAGCCGCTCGACGATACAGCTCGGTTTGCGCACTGACAGGTGCCGTTCTACGTTGTCGAAGAACTTCTCGACGGCTTCGATGCGAGACGTGTCCGCGTTATCCCCCGACGATACGGGCCCGACGTCTATCGGTATAACTCGCACGGTGTCAGACCCGCGCGACGTCATCGGCCCTGACACTCGAGCTGCGTAGAGCGTGACGTCGACCCCTCGACGAGATAGGGCAGCACAAAGTGACTCGACATGCACCGATGCACCCTTGGTGCCACCGACTGGAATACCTGGATCGGGAAGTACGTAAGCCACCTCGAGCCCGGTGGAGTTCCGACTGGTCACACTTTTGATCCTGACGGTGCGGGGTGAGCGGAAGCTAGTCGAGATCCTCCGGCGTAAAGGCTGGGGCGTAGGATTTCGGCGATGGGGGCAATGCAGCTCTGCTTCGCCAAGTGCGCCGCCACGTAGCGTCGAGCTGCCGAGGAGAGCCGTGCTCGGGTTTCGGGATCGGCGGCTAGTTCTCTTATCGCCTCGGCGAGTGCAGCGGGGTCTGCTGGAGGCACTAGTAGCCCTGTCGTTCGGTGGTCGATCACCTCGGGTATGCCTGCTACCGAGGACGCCACCACGGCAAGTCCGCAGGCCATGGCCTCGAGGACGACGTTCGGTATGCCGTCGCGATCACCGTCAGAGGTGATCACGCTTGCTTGCACGAAAACGTCGGCTTGGTGGTACTCCACGATGATCTGGTCTTGGGTGAGGGAACCCATGAAGCTCACGTGGGAACTCAGCTCCAAGGCAGACGCTTGCGCTACAAGGCAGTCTCGTAGATCGCCACCACCCACGACCCGACACTCGAAGTCCTCCCCCTGGTCCCGAAGGATTCTTAGAGCCTCCAATAGAGTCGAGTAGCCCTTCTTGGGCACGAGTCGCCCGACGGCGAGGATTCGAAGGCGCCTCGGCCGGGATGCTTCGTCGCTCAACGCGTTGCCTGCGGGCTGGAAACGGGTCGTATCTACGCCGTGCGGCGCGTACACGATGTTAGGGCGTCGACCTTCGAAGTCCGGGGGCTGCTGGGAGTGGACTATCCGTCGCAACTCGTCGGAAGCGCTGTGCGAGCAGACAAGAACGAACTCGGCAGCAGAGGCCTTTACAGTGAGGATATCCGGGCTCGAAAGGTATAGGTCCTTGGCGTGCGCAGCGAAGGAGAACGTCCGTCCAGTGAGCATGGACACGAAGTGCGCGATGGTCGCTGGTCCGTGAGCGAATGCTGCGTGGATGTGCGTGGCACCGACGCGGTCCATCTCTTTCGCCATGAGCCCCGCCTCGAGGAGGTGGCGTAGCGTCGAGCGGTGTCTCCGCGATATGACCACGTGTCCGACGACCGCAAGCCATCGCAACGGGTGGCGAAGTAGGAGGGCGATGTGGGCGAACACGAAGCGGGTGTTGTCACTGAGGGCCGCTGCCCGTCCCCTTCCGCGGCGGAGGTATTTGACTGGACTCACTACGTTAGCTACCCTCGTTTGAACGTGGCGCTCCGCCGGGTGGGCTATTGCGAAAAGCCGCAAGGGAACCCCTTCGGACTCCAGTCCTAGGATCTCGTCGAGAATGAACGTCTCAGATAGTCGAGGGAAGCGCTTTGTAAGGTAGCAGACCGTCGCGGTTCCTGTGGAGTTTCGAAGTGACATCTGCTCGGCGTCACGGGCCCTTCTCGTCACGCCGGGATCCTTGCCAGCAAGGTGTCGTGTTCGCGGTTGACAAGACGGCTGAGGTGTGCGACGGCTTTTGGCGCGCCTCTCAAGTCTAGACGGAAACTACTCCGGTTCGACGTTGCGCTTCTCAGAAGTCTCGGTAGGGCCGAGCGAAGATCGGTGCTGTCGTCTATCAGTTCCACAAGGCCCCGTTCGGCGAAGGCGTCAGCTCTCAGCACCTGCTCTAAGCGCGGCGCTCGTCGCGGGACTACGATTGTGGGCACGCCCAGGCCAATCAACTCACAGAGGCTGTTGTAGCCCCCGCGGGTTACCACAGCAGCTGCCCTGGCTGCCACAGCTGCTGGTTCGGCCAGATGTTCTACCGTGTGTACGTCACCAAGCGGTGCCGTTGCGCGGTCCAGGCGCTCACGATCAGCGCGAGACATGAGAGGACCCGTACACAAGACGCATGCGATGCCGGCGAATGAAGCTGCTACCGCCGTATCGATCAGCACCTGAACTCCGTCACCTCCCCCTCCGATCATGGCAAGTACGAACCGCTTGACGTCTGTGAGCGATGGCGGTAGTGGAGGTGTCGCAAGCTGGGGAGTCGTAACGTAGCCGCAGTACTCCATGCGATCGGCTATCGCCATAGGTAACTTGTAGAGCGCTCCGATGTCGAAGACGTCGCGTTGACCGTAAACCATTACCGAGTCGTAGGTACCCTCAAGGGTCGAGTAGACACCTTCGGCTGTCCAAGAGTCGATGACCTTATTGGGTTCATCGAGAATGTCCCGCAGGCCGAGAACCAGTCTCGTGGCGAGCCTGGTACCTCTTACGTAGTCGAAGACCGGAAGGAGCTCCCCCTTCATCCCGTGGGGGGAATGATCTACTAGCAGGACATCTGGCTTCCAGCGCGCCACTACGTCGACGAGTACGGCTGAACGCGCGCGCCGGACGAGGGAAATGTCGAGCGGGCCCTCGAGGGAGCGGTAGTCGCCTTGGGGTGTCTTCGTCACGGGTGGCAGCATCGCTGTGGCCAATCCGCTTGGAAGTGGGATCCTAGATATGGCCGGCGAACCCGAGGCGAGAACGACCAGTGGGGGTTTGGCCAAGTTCAGAAGTTCCCGTGCTATCGAAAGATTTCTCCGGAGGTGCCCGAGACCGTAAGTATCGTGAGAGTACAGCAGTACACGTTGTAGGGATCCCGGCGTCTTCATACCGGCACCCCCACCTTTTGGTCGAGACGTTCCCGTAGCCACGCAACTTCCCTTTCGTAGCCCACTTCGAACGGGACGAGGGGTGTGAATCCGAGCAGCCGCTGGGCTCGGCCCAGATCGGCCGAGGTCGTCTTGACGTCGCCACGGGCGAAGGGCTGGCGGTCGACCTGTAATCGGCTACCGGTCAAGCGTGCCAGTAGGTCCAGTACCTCTGCGATGCTAACCGCGCATCCACCCCCCACGTTGATTGCCAACCCTGAGACAGGACTGTCTGCTGCGGCGACCGTCGCGCTGACGACGTCGGTGACGTAGGTGAAGTCACGACGTTGGGTTCCGTCCCCGAGCAACGTGATCCGTCCGCCTGTCAGGGCAGCCTCGGCGAACAGTCTCAGGCCCATATCTGGTCGCTGGCCAGGGCCGAACACGGTGAAATAACGCAGGGCCGTGGTCTCGAGGTCTCGCCCGCCCGTATCTAGGCACACTCGCTCCGCTTCGAGTTTGCTCTTGCCGTAGGGCGAGATTGGCGACAGGGGAGCGTCCTCGTGAAAAGGCACCTCGCCGTCGCCGTAAACTGACGACGAAGAAGCGTATATCAGACGACGTACCCCGCCCCTGCGAGCGGCCCTCAGTAGCCGCTCGGTGGCGACCACATTGTCTCGAATGTAGAGCGCCTCCGATGAGAAACTAGCCCGCACCCCTGCTCTCCCGGCAAGGTGGAATACGGCCTCGACGCCATCTAGGTGGGTATCCAACTCCATGTCGGCAAGATTCCCAACGGCTAAAGTCATTCCAGCGAGACGTGCGAGGGATGCCGCTCGCATCAGCTTTTCCACCGGGTCGTAGCTGTCCGTGAAGCCGTCTATCCCTGTCACCGTCCAACCGCCGCGCAACAAGGTACGACAGACGTGGCTTCCGATGAAGCCCGCAGCCCCGGTCACCAAAGCCCGCCGCCCGACGTTCGACAGTGCTGCGTCGAAGCTGGCGGGGACGTCCGAAGTTTCTGTCACAGTGACCTCTCTTGCTGTGTCTGCAAGCATCCTCGTGCTCGTAGTGGGATACACAGACACTGTCGGCGCTGTAGGTGACGCCTCGATGACGCCCCGGTGAGAAAATGCTCATGTTCCCCGTGGATATTTCGGTGGCTGAGGGCCACTGTTCCGTTTGGTGGTGAGCCATTGTTCCGGTCGGGGTGAGCCGTGGCGCCGTGGGGCGGGCCGTCGTGGTGGCCCGCCCCGGTGCTGGCGTCTGGTTATTCGAGTTGGGTGAAGTGTTTGCGCATGGAATCGTCGCAGGTCAAGACGGTGGCGTGAGCGTTCGTGGTGATCCTGTCGATGATGGCGTCAGCCAGGATTTTCTCTTCGATCCGGTCGTGCCATTGGCCTGGTGGCAGCTGGGTGCAGTAGATCGTGGACGCGGTCTTGTGGCGCCGGTCGACGAGGGTGTGTAGCTGTG
>JAJZNG010000031.1 GCA_021847945.1 Actinomycetes bacterium
GTAGAGAACCCCGGCGATTCCTGACACCGTAGCCGAGATGATCAGGGTCACCCAGGTCCAGTAGTCGACTTTCACGCCAGCCAGGCGCGCCGCTTCTTGGTTACCTCCGGTTGCATGGATGTAACGACCGGCTGGTGTGTGCTCAAGGAGCCACCAGAAGAACAGAGCTAGCACCACAAGGTACAGCACGACTATCTGGAAGCCGCCGACGGTCCTCTGGGTGAGGCTGTTCCACGCTGCGGTCGTCGGCGGGTTCGGCTGACTGTTCCCCGAGACGATGATCTGTACAGCAGCGACGACCGTCGCCATACCGAGAGTAGCGATGAACGAGTTGATCCGCAGCTTGACAACGACGAACCCGTTGACAACTCCCACCAGGAAGGTCGCCACGACGGCGACGACCATCGCAGGCCACATGTTCCAGTGGTGCGTAGTCTGCAGCCAAGCGACGATGATCGCCGAAAGGTTGATCGTCGCGCCGACCGACAGGTCGAAAGCTCCCGCTGCTAGAGGGACCAAGACGGCTATAGCCAGCATTGCGCTTATAGCCTGGGACGAAG
The DNA here is from genome assembly GCA_021847945.1 of Actinomycetes bacterium. GTDB lineage: Bacteria > Actinomycetota > Acidimicrobiia > Acidimicrobiales > Palsa-688 > JAJZAM01. The sequence continues at coordinate 561 of JAJZNG010000031.1, forward strand.
CCACCGAGTGCAGGGTCGCCTGGGTCAGGAATAGGTGCGGCTTCCACACTCCGAAGACGACGATCGCAAGTGCCCACAGGTAAAAGCCGCTGTAGCGGTCCAATCCCAGGCTAAAGGTCATGCGTGACCGGTTCATAGTCGGACTGCCTCCTCGCCGGCCCCCAGGGACTCATGTGAGATTGCTGCTACGTTTACGTCGTCGCCCTGCAGGCGAGCGACGATCCTGCCGTCGCGGACTACGATCACCTCGTGGCATAAAGCCGCGAGCTCGTCGACATCCGACGAGCTTATTACGACCGCTGCTCCCCCCGCGGCAGCCGCCAGGATCTGGCGGTGCAGGCCTGCTTTGGCGCCGACGTCGACCCCTTGGGTCGGTTCGTCCAGGAGGAACACTTTGGGGTTACGCCTGATCCACTTGGCGAACACTACCTTCTGCTGGTTTCCGCCGCTGAAGTGCATCAAGGGGAGCTCGAACGCTCCTGGGGGACGGACGTCGAGGCGCTCGAACCAGGACTTCGTTTCTGCTGTCTCGGTCTTCTTTCGAAGCAACCCTCTAGCCCAGAACGGCTGTAAGTCGGAGATGGTGAGGTTCTCTCGGGCTGACAGCTCCATGAACGCGCCCTGCGCCTTGCGCTCGGCTGGGAGGTAGCCTACGCCGGCGTCCATGGCCGAACGCGGCTGGAAGGGCTTTACCTCTCTGCCGGCAACGGTCACCTGACCTCCGTCACGCTCGACCGCACCGAAGAGGGCACCGAGCACCACGTCGCGGCCCGAGCCGGTGATACCGGCAAAGCCGACGACTTTTCCTGCTTCCACCTCGAAGGAAACACCCTCCAACGGTCCCGCTTTGAGGTCCTCCACGCGCAGGATCACAGCACCGGTCTTGCCCTGCATGGTCGAAGACACCCGGCGCACCTCGTCAAGCTCACCACCGACCAGCAGCGTCACGATAGTACGTCGGTCCAAACTGGTCACCGGCTGCGTCGCCACCTTGACGCCGTCCCGCAATACCGTGACGTTATCGGCCAGCTCGAAGACTTCGTCGAGGCGGTGAGTGACGTACAAGACCCCGATGTCACGAGCTGCGACCCTGCGGACGATGTCGAGGAGGTGCTCGACTTCGCTTTCGGGCAGCGTAGCTGTCGGCTCGTCTAGCACCAGGAGCTTCACGTCCCCGCCGTCGCGGCCTAGCTGGCGCAGGGCACGGGCCACGGCGACCCCGGTCTTCTGCGACGGGGACAACAGCTCTACTTGAGTCGACGGGCTTATCTCCAAACCAACCCTCGCCAAGTCCACCTCCGCCAGGCGGCGGGCTTCACGTCCTTGGACCGTTCCCAGCCTGGTCGGGTAGCCGCTGTTGAGTGAAAGGTTGTCGAGCACGGAAAGCGTCGCAACGAGACCCAGGTCCTGGTGCACGAAACGGCACCCTAGATGGAAGGACGACTCCACCGAGCCGAACTCCAATGGCCGGGAGTCGATTAGAACCGTGCCGCCAGGATCGGGGTGATGGTAACCGGAGAGGATCTTGATGAAGGTCGACTTACCCGAGCCGTTCTCGCCGAGAAGAGCGTGTATCTCTCCGGCTTTGATCTCCAAGTCGAAGTGGTCGAGCGCCGGGGTCACGGCGAAAGTCTTTGAAAGGCCTTGCGCCGACAGCGCGCAGCGGGCCGAAGACCCGCTGCGCGCTGTGTCAGTTATCCCACGTGCCACAGTGACATAAACTGGCTTGCGTAGTTCGCCGGGAAGTTGAAGGAGTTCGCAGCTGGGATGTTGTTAGCCTTCATCGACTTCTCGGTCAAAAGCATACCCGGCAGGCCGCCGGTGGACGTCCCGTCGTTGGTCGAGGTGACAGGCATGCCTTCTAGATGACGCAGCGCAGCGTCGACCATTACCCATCCGGAGTCTATCGTCGCCAGCGCCGTGAACGCCTTGAAGTCACCTCCCGAGAGGATGTTCGTTTCGTTCGACACGTCGGCGCCGATACCCGTGATCTGCACTTTGCCGGTGAGACCCGCTGCCGCTAGCGCAGAGGGCAAGCCGTCTATGAAAGCCCCGTCGACGACCGTCACGTACTTGATCGAAGGGTTCTTCTGCAATGCGGTGACTATCAGGGAGTCAATCTGCCCTGCGTCCACCTGGGGGATCGTCGCATTAACGTCTGTGATCTTGCACGCTGAGCAGTCAGCTCCGAGAGCGGAAGCGAAAGCCGTCGTATAGGTAGCGAGAAGCGGGAACGACGGAACCCCGACGGAGAGAACCTGGGCGTTTGCGTTAGATTTCTCGGTGATCCAGGCTGCTATCTCCTTGGCAGATTCCACCGTGCCGTCGTAGGCCCCGATGTCGTAGGGAACGACGGGGGAGGGCGTAGTGAGCTGTCCCATGAACGCTGGGATCATAATCACGCCTGCCTTTTGGTAGGCGGGGATCTCGCTCTGCCAGGTCACTTCCGGCAGGCCGGAGAACGCGACAGCGACAGGGTTGTACTGCAATGCCTGCTGTAGACCCGAGACCAAAGTAGCCGGGTTGGCGGACTGGAACGGGATGGTCTTCAGGTTCCAACCGATAGCGGCTGTGGCAGCCTTTATCCCGCTGGCGATGTCAGTGCACTGAGAGACTTCGCACTGCAAGAAGACGAACGTCTTGCCCTTGGGCGGCGCAGAGCTGAGCGGTGTCGTCTGGGGTATGTGCGACGGCGGCTGTTCTGCTTGCGCGACGATCTGCTCGGCGGCGGTCACCGCAGCAGAGGCGCCGCCACTCGACGCCGTAGTCCCAGAAGACCCTGACGCTGTGGTGGCGGAGCTCGACGCTGTGGTCGCCGAGCTCGTCGACGTCTTCGACGAGCTGCAGGCCGACAGCGCCCCGCCGATCGTGATCAAGGCGACGCCCGCCGTAAGGCTGCGTGTCAGCTTCGATCGGTATTGACCAAACATTAGCTTCCTCCCTTTTTTAGCTCGGCTCTGCCGAACGACAATTAAATAACCTACTACCCAATTAGATTAATGACACTATTGCACGTCTTATTATTGGAAGGCCAATTACCTGAAGGGCCCATTAGTTCGCTCGTGCCTTCGGATCAGTATGGCATCGTCCCCCCGTCGATTGGGAAGAGGCATCCGGTCATGTTCCGACCGGCTTCAGAAGCCAGTAGAACCGCCACGGCCGCGACTTCTTCGACGCGATTGGGCCGTTTGATCGACGATTCCTGGCAGAACAGCCCGATCATTGCGTCGTAGCTCTCCAGTCCCATCGCTTCTGCGGACGCCGGCCCCGTCTCGCGGACGATGTCGGTCTCGATGATCCCTGGAAGTAGTGCGTTGACGGTGATCCCGAGCGTTCCGACTTCTTTGGCTGCTGTCTTCACCAGGCCGTTGACTGCGTGCTTGCCCGTCACGTACCCGGCCAGCCCGGGCTTGCCGAGCTTACCTTCCACTGAGGACGTGACGATGATCCGGCCGGCCTGGCGGGGGATCATGTGCTGCAGAGACTTCCTCATGCCCCAGAAGACGTGGTTTATGTTCCAGTCCATCTCGAGCTTCCATTCCTCGTCGGACATGGAAGCCACGGGCGCTGTAGCTTCGACGCCACCTGAATTGAGGCAGCAGATGTCGAGGTGCCCGAAATGTTGGACTGCGAAGTCGATCAGACCTTCGACGTCCTCCTGTTTGCGCGCATCGCCGGCGAAGAAGGCTGCTCGGTCCCCTGCATTCATCTCATCCAGGCAGCGCTGCCCTTTGGCTTGGTCACGGCCGTTTACCACGACGCTCGCGCCTTCCGCCAAGAAAGCATCTGCGATGGCCCTGCCGATGCTCCTGGTCCCTCCGGTCACGCAGGCAACTTTGCCTTCGAGCTTACCCATCCGTCGTTCCTTTCGATCTCTAGTAGGGCGACGTTCCGCCGTCGATGGATATGAGCGAGCCTGTTATCCCCGACCCTGCGTCCGAGGCAAGAAGCAGCGCCACTGCAGCCACGTCCTCCACTTCGTTCAGCCGCTTGATCGCCGACTCGTTTGCGAAGGTCTGCAGGAGCTCCTCGTAGGTGATCCCCATAGACTCGGCGGCGGAGGGACCCTGGGCTCTCATCTCGTCGGTCTCGATGGCTCCGGGGCACAGGGCGTTGACCGTTATCCCCATGGTGCCGACCTCGCGAGCGACAGACTTGGTCAGCCCGCACACGGCGTGCTTAGCGACGACGTAGCTGGCAATTCCAGGCTTGCCCATCTTGCCCTCCACCGAGCTCATGGCGATGATCCGTCCCCAGCCGTTGGGGATCATGTGCTTCAACGCTGCCCGGACAGTCCAGAAGGTGTGCCAGAAGCTCCAGTCCAGGGCCTCCGCCATCGCCTCGTCGGTCATGTCCACAACTGGCGCGTAGTTGCTTCCACCTCCTGCGTTGGGCACGAGTATGTCGATCCTGCCGAAGCGCTCAACCGTCTGTGCCACGACCGCCTCGCAGTCGGAGCGGAGCTTCACGTCACCTGCGACGAACTCCACAGCACCCCCACCACCGGAACCTGAAAGCTCCTCCACAGCCTGGGAACCCTTGGCCGGGTCGCGACCGTTGATCACCACGTCCGCACCTTCACGCTGAAACGCCTTGGCGATCGCGAAGCCAATCCCGCGGGTACCGCCTGTCACGCAGGCAACGCGGCCTTCGAGAAAACCCATCTCCCCTCCCTGGTAGAGCTGCTGGATATGATTATGACGGATCTAGCCGTGGTAATCAACTGGTCAGTTTATAGCTGCGCCTGTTCTGGCGCACGTCGGCTGAACCACTCCCTGAACCACTTGAGTCCAGGGACACGTGACGGCATACTAACTGGTCGATTAGCATAACTACCAGAAGGTCGCTTCTAAGGGACAGGGGGATGAGCACATGATGGACCGCTGGATAACCGACTGGGTGCCGAGCGAGCGCTGGCCTCACTACACCCGGGCCAATTCAGGAGAGGTAGCCCCGACCCCGGTCAGCCCGCTCAGCGCCACCTACACGTGGGCGAACGGCATCTGCCAAGGGTGGCGGGACGGCTACGTCAGGACCGGCAACTACTCGATGGACGAGTTCGACATGGCCCGACCCGAGACGGTGGGGTTCTTCGGCGGTTACATGTACATCAACCTGTCGAACGTGCGCATGCAGGGGGTCCGCAACCCGGCGGTCACCGTCGAGCAGCTCGACTTGGCCTTCTTCGGCGACCACCCTGACGTTCCACCTTACGTCGCTGATCCCCGCGACGAACGTCCCGACCTGACCGACAAGATCCTCGCTCACATGGGCTGGCTCGTCACGACCTCCACCTGGCCCGAGATAGACGGCGAGCGCGACAAGACCAAAGCCCTTCGTGCGAAGCGCCCGGACCTTACCTCCCTCGACGACGCGGCCCTGCTCAGGCGTGTCCGAGAGCTACAGACGCTCATAGCCAAGCTCTTCGAGAGCCACACGCTCACTTCGAGCGGTTCGGGGGTGGCACCCGGCATCCTCTTCGCCGTCGGTCAGGCCATAGGGGATCCGACCGTTCCGATGAAGCTCGTGTCCGGGCTCGGTGACGTCGACTCGGCGGAGCCGAGCGCCAGGATGTGGGAGATCTCCCGGCTCGTCCGCAGCTCTCAGGAGATGACCGACCTGTTCGACCAGGGCATCCCAGGTCTCGTTGAACGCCTGGCGGCTTCGCGGTCCGAAGACGCTTCGAAGTTCCTTTCCGAGTGGCGGCGCTTCATCGAGGACTTCGGCTCCCGCTCGGTCAACGAGTACGAGCTGAGCGCGGACACGTGGGAGACCCGCCCCGAGCTCGCCCTCGCCACCTTGGAGCGGGTCAGGTTCCAATCGGACGAGGACAGCCCGGCCCTTCGACTAGCTCGGCGCGTCAGGGAACGCGAAGCTGCCACAGCCGAGGTGAGGGCAAAGCTCGCCGACATGGGCAACGAGGAGCTCGCCGGTCAGTTCGAAGCTGCACTGGTAGCCGCCAACCAGCTGGTGTTCAGGGAGCGCACCAAGACCAACCTGATCAGGGCCATCCACGAGGCCCGGATGACCTTCCTGGAGCTGGGGCGCCGCCACGCTGCCACCGGCCACCTAAGGGAAGTTTCGCACGTGTTCCAGCTTCTAGACGAGGAGCTGGAAGCTTTCGTCGCCAACCCGGCTTCTTTCACGGACACCCTGGCGTCTAGGGCGTCCGAGTGGGCGGAGCTGTTCGACCTCGAGCCGCCGTTCATCATCCGCGACGGTAAGGTCCCGCCGCTGAGCGAGTGGCCCAGAAAGGGAGACGCCAAAGTTGCGAAGCTCGAGCCAGGAGCAAGCCTGCACGGCGTAGCAGGATGTCCCGGGAAGGCGACAGGACGGGCGAGGGTGATCATGCAGGTCGGCGACCCGGGTGACCTGGAACCAGGTGACGTGCTTGTAGCCCCGGTTACCGACCCGGGCTGGGCTTCGCTGTTCATGGCGGCTTCCGCCGTGGTCGTCGAGGTCGGCGGTCAGATCAGCCACGCGATCATCGTCAGCCGGGAGCTTGGGCTGCCCTGCGTGGTCTCCGCGACCGGCGCCTGCCAGGCCATACCCGACGGAGCTCTCGTCGAGGTGGACGGCGACACCGGGACCGTGACCGTGGTTGAACTGCCGGCCTGAGACCGCTCGAGTATCCGCGGAATCTCGGAACATCGGAGCACAGTGGCGAAGAGGCCCCAAGCACGAATCGGTCGTCCGCCGTCTTCGAGCGCTGTAGAAACGCGACTGAGGATCATCTCTGTCGCTGCCGAGTTGTTCGCCCGGCAAGGCTATGGGATCGTCACCAACAAAGACGTCGCGGCGGCAGCAGGTATCAGCACCGGTGCCCTCTACTACTATTTCAGCTCGAAGCTGGAAATGTACCTGGCGGTCTACTGGACGCTTCAGACCAGGGTGGACGAGGCGATCGCCGAGGCGATGGGCTCACAGAAAACTTTCGACGGGCGCTTCCGGGCGATCCTCGAGGTTGCCCATTCGCTGAACGCCCAGGAGCCCCACATAGCGCAGTTCTTAGGTACCGCCAGGGTCGACCGGATACGCCACCCCGAGCTTCAAGATGCGATCCCGAGCCCTCCCGGCGAGGGAGCGCGGATCATGGACGAACTGATCGAAGGCGCCGTGGAGACCGGTGAGGTGATCCCTAAGCGGCGCAAGCAGGTCGAGGCCGTCCTGCAGACGATCTTCGTCGGCCTCGTCGACTCGCAGTCGGACGACCTTGGAAGGCACAGACAAGCTGTCGACGGCCTGCTGGCACTGTTGGATCACAAGCTTCTCCTGCCGGCCAAACGCGAAGCGAAGTAGCTCAATGCCGGCGGCGGAGATCAGCCGGAGAGGATGGGACGGACAGGTTCCGTGCCATCCCATCTGTGCGCCGCCGACTTAACCATGGCGTAGAAGGCGCTCAGCCTGGGAGTCGGCTCGTAGAGCTCGACGAGGTGTCCGTAACCCGCTACGGAGACGAAGGCGAAGCGCAGGCCGGATGCCGTCTCGGCGTCGGCGACAAGCTCATGACCCGTGTCGAGCATCACTTTGAGCCCCTCGGCGAGGTCGTCGACGAAGCACGCTACGTGGTGAAGGCCGCACGTCCCGACCCCGAGCTGGTCGGAGAGGCTTGCCGGGCTAACCTCGTGGTAGGCGACAAGTTCGACCATGACATTCCCCCACTGGCCGTAAGCCGACGAGTGGTCGAGCAGTGCCGGCCGGCCCTCGTGGGTCACAGATGAGAGCTGGATGTGCTCGGACACGAAGAACGGTCCCGATCCGAACTGGGCGCTGTGCACTAGGGCGGCCCTTCTCACGTCGTCGGTTTGATACGCGATCTGGACCGCTTCGAAGGCCACCCGGTGATTCTGCCCGCAACCGCTCCTTCGGCGACAGCCGGTAGCGTCACGGGCGTGAACCAAGGCTTCGGATCCTTCCGGCATCTAGCGGGCCGATTCTTCGGAGCGCTCGACCCTCGCCCTCCCGAGCCTGAGCTCGACACGTGGGCGCAGAGCTTCCTGACCCCCGCTGAGCGGTCGCTGTGGAAGCAGATGTCCGGCCCTGATCGCCGCCACGCCGTCGGCGTGGCACGCCAGGTCGAAGTTGCGCTCTACACGAACCGGTCAGCACCGGATCGGCCGGTCATAGCCGCGGCTTTGCTGCACGACGTCGGCAAGGTCCGCTGCGGTCTAGGGACGTTCTCGCGGGTTGCGGTGACCTTGGCGGCGATCCTCAAAGGAAGGGAGGCTCTGGCCGCGGTACCCCCGCAGGCACCGAGGTGGCGTGCCCGGATCGGCGAATACCTGACACACGACGCGATAGGTGCCGCGATGCTGGCCGGGGCGGGATCCGACGAGCTGACCGTCACATGGGCAGGCGAACACCACCGCCACCCCGACACGTGGTCGACTCCCCCTCACATAGCAGCGGCGCTCAGCGAGGCCGACGGGGATTGACCGCCGAGCGGTACGACTGCCAGCGGTGCCACAGCACGAAAGCTACTGCGGCTACCACGACTACCGCTATCACGTAGCCGGCGTAGCTGACACCGTGCATGATCTTCTGGTAGCTCGAACCCACCTGGTAGCCGATGAGGGCCATCGCCCCGTCCCATAGCAGGGACCCTGCCGCTGTGAGAATCCCGAAACGGACCAGGGGAACCTCCGCAACACCGGCCGGCAACGCCACGAAGTTCCGGATCACCGGGAGAAGACGGCTCGCGAACACCCCCCAACGCTCGTGGCGGGCGTACCAGCGCTCGGCCTTATCGAGATCTCGATGGCTGAGCAGGATGTAGCGCCCGTAGCGGTCCACGAAGGCACGGCCGCCGTAGCGCCCGACTATCCACGCTATGTAGGCGCCTATCACCTCCCCTGCTGCCCCTACGAGGATCACCGCGGCAAGGCTCAGCTTGCCCTCGGCGGCTAACACGCCGGCGAACCCTAGTGTCAGTTCCGACGATGTAGGGACGCACGCCGACTGCAAGATCGACAGCACGAAGATCGCCGTGTAACCCGCCGAGGACACGAACGACGTGAAGTTCAGTATCGCAAGCACCGTGCAAGGGTAGACAAAACGCCCCTTTGGGTGGGAGCACCCGCCCTTCGGGCCCGCGTCACATACAGCGCGTCACATACAAGGGGTCGCCGGGACGCTACCGTGTTGAGCCGTGCCCTCCGACAAACGAGCCCGACAGCGAGCCGGGCGAGCTACCCGCATGGCCGAGTTGCAACGGGCGCAGAAGCGCCGGCGGCGAAACACTCGTACCATCCCAGTCGCGGTGATCGCCGTAGCAGTGGTTGTGGTGGCCATAGTGATCACCGGAACTTCCGGCAGCTCCAAGAAGAAGACGACCACAGCCTCTACGGCCACGACCACCGCTACCACTGCACCGTCGCCTTCGACCACTACGGTCACCCCGCCGACCGCTCCACCGGTGACGGGCGCCACCAAGATCACCGGTACGACCCCGTGCCCGTCGCCGGCCGGTTCGTCCCCCCATGTGATCTCCTTCGCTAAGGCACCGCCGCTGTGCATCACCAAGGGTGCTGCGTACACCGCCACGTTCGACTTGAACGTGGGGACAGTCGTCGTCAGCCTCGACACGACCAAGACGCCGATCACAGCCAACAACTTCGTCGTCCTTTCCCTCTACCACTACTACAACGACACT
>JAJZNG010000028.1 GCA_021847945.1 Actinomycetes bacterium
CGGTAGCGAGCGCGTAAGGCTCCGTTTGGCGCTCCGCCTGCTTCACGGGGTTTTGTGACTTCTAAAGGCGACTCTGCTCATAGCCGGCAGGTCAAATGTGCAGGTCCAGCAGGGCGGTTCGGACCCTCGGAGGGTTCACTGCCGCCAGATCCCGGTAGCGTTCCACGTTACGGTCGCGAGCTGCGACCCGAGGAGGAGCGCCCGGGGATTCTGGCGTCGGCTGAGAGCGGCGCCGGTCATTGAGGAGACGCCTTTCGCGTCGCCTGAGCCCGGTACGCGTCGCCCCGGAAGATTCCTCGTAGAGGTTTATCATCTCTGCGAGCAGCCGATAGCTTTTCTGCGCGAGAGCCACGGCCTCTTCGCACGACTGGGTGCTCTCCGCCTTGGCAAGTAGACGCAAGGCCCTGTCAAGCCTCGTCCTGTCAAACCTCGATTGAGCGCCGGGAGACGACATGGTGTCAACGTTATGAGCCCCGGAGGAGTAGGGAAAGGCCCACTTTTCAAGACCAGAAAAATATGAAATGTTTGTATACGACACTTTTGTCACAGGCTGCGAAAGCGTCGGACCCGGATACCCTGACCGGGAAATGGAGCTAAGAACCGAGTCGACTGAACCAGCGGCCGGAACGCTGCAGGATCCGGAGTTGCGAGACCGCGCCCTGCAGTCGACCCAGGATCCACGGACGTTCCGCAGGCGGGTGGCGATCCTGGCAATCTGCTCGATGAGCCTCTTTATCGTCGGCCTGGACAACACCATCGTAAACGTGGCCCTCCCGTCGATCGGTGCTCACCTGCACGCGTCAGTTTCAGGGCTGCAGTGGACTGTCGATGCCTACACCCTTGTGCTCGCCAGCCTTCTGATGCTCTCGGGTTCGACAGCCGACCGTCTGGGGCGCAAACGGACCTTCCAAACCGGTCTGATCATCTTCTCGACGGGTTCCCTGTTGTGCAGCGTCGCCCCTTCGCTGGGCCTCCTTGTGGCCTTCCGCGCTTTTCAAGCTATCGGGGGCTCGATGCTCAACCCTGTAGCGCTGTCGATCATCACCAACACGTTCACCGACCGCAAAGAACGTGCGCAGGCGATCGGAATCTGGGGGGCTGTAATCGGGCTGAGCATGGGTCTCGGGCCGGTGGTCGGCGGGGCGTTGGTGTCGGCAGCGGGTTGGCCTTCGATTTTCTGGGTCAACGTGCCTATAGGGGTTTCGGCGTGCGTGCTCACAGCCCTGTTCGTCCCGGAATCAAAAGCTCCCAGGGCCCGCCGGCTCGATCCAGTAGCGCAGGCCCTACTGGTAGTCGTGCTCTCCTCGCTTACATACGGGATCATCCAGGGGGCGGCCAACGGTTACACGTCCGCAGGGATTATCGCCGTCTTGGCGGTCGCCGTCGGGTCGCTCAGCCTCTTCATCGCCTACGAGCGGCGCAGAAGCGAGCCCCTGGTAGACATGCGCTTCTTTCGGAGCTTCCCCTTTTCTGCCGCTTCGATGATCGCTGTTGTCGCCTTCGCGTGCCTCGGGGGATTCTTGTTCTTGAACACCTTGTACCTTCAAGACGTCCGCCATCTCAGCGCCTTCGCTGCCGGCGTCGATACCCTGCCGATGGCCTTGATGGTCGTGGTGCTGCCACCTGTCTCGGGAGCAATCGTGGCACGCCACGGCACCAGGATCCCGCTGGTCGTCTCCGGAGCGTTCCTCGCCGCAAGCGGCCTCCTGCTCACTTCACTAACAGCGACTACTTCGTTCTCCGAGTTGTTCTTCGCCTACGCCCTTTTCGGCATCGGATTCGGGATGGTCAACGCACCTATCACGAACACCGCCGTTTCGGGCATGCCTAACAGCCAAGCTGGCGTCGCCGCCGCCATTGCTTCCACGGGACGTCAGGTCGGCCAGGTCCTCGGGGTGGCGGTGCTCGGGGCTCTGGCGACTGCAACGATGGGTGGTGCCGGTTCCTTCGGGTCCGCCACCACTGCCCTCGCCGGAGCGACCCACCCTGGATGGTGGATCGTGGCGGGCTGTGGCGTGATTATCAGCGCACTGGGTTGGGCGAGCAGCACGACCCACGCTAGGCGAAGCGCTAGGACAGTAGCCGAGCGCTTCGCCTAGCTCACCGCTGCGTTAGGCGAGTCCCCGCTGGCACCGAGGGCTAGGAGACGACCTCGCTGGTCTGCATCACCGGAGTGATGTTCGTGTAGTTGGCTACGTCAGCCATCACATCAGCAGTACCCGGAGCGGCCATGGCGGCGTTGAGAGCGTCGGGAGAGTCGAAGCGGAAGTGCACCGCTGCGACATACGGACCATTGATCCCTTTTTCGATCTCGGACTCGGTCAACCCCCACGTCTTCATGGCCAACGGGACATGATTGTTGCGGTAGTAGTCGTGGTCGAAGGTGGAACCCTCGCCGTTTGGATAGAAGACACTCACTTTGATCATGCCTGTATTATTACTTGTCGGAGTGCCGCCCGCTCGGAGGACTCAGTACATCATCCTCGGATCCCGGTAGTGCTTGAACTCGATGAGGTTCCCAGACGGGTCTTTCAGCACGAACGTCAGATGCTCCTCGACCATGTCCTTGAACCTTGGCTCGCACGCCTTGAAGAACGGTATATCCCGGGTCACAGCGCAGAAGAGGACTGCGTCGAACTCCGACCGCTCGACAAAGGTCACCCCGAAATGGCGGGGGTACAGTTCGGGGTGCCGATCCCAACCGTCGGAGAGATGACATACAACCTGGTCGCCGAAGAAGTCCAGGGTTATCCGGTCGTCATATCGCCTGGCGAGATGGCAACCGAGCTTGTTGACATAGAACTCTTGAGCCTCGTCCAGGTCGCGCACCGGTATGGCGAGGTGGAAGACGTTAGAGGAGCTACGCATGAACCTTTCCTTGCTAAAAGTCGCAAAGGTGTCCGAGCGCAATCCGAGTCTCAGCGTCTCCAGGCCGATCACGTCGCCGGGGGCAATGTTGCCGAGGTTCACGTCAGGTCCTGATATCTCGATGAACCGAACCTGGAGGTCCTTCGTCGGAGCCTCGAACATCAGGCGTTCACCCTCTAGATCAGCAGCCAGGAATGCGTCCACGATGTCCTCACGTGGGGTTCCGTCGGGCCTGCAGATTCCGCTGCGTCCGCTTTCGCGAGCTTCGGCGATGACCAGAGTCGCCCCACTTTGCAGATCGGCGGACGCTTGGCGAGCCAGGGCAGCCGCTTCTGAGGCCGCTGCCCGGGCCTGGTCCTTGTAGCCCACCTCGCTGATCACGGCGAACTCTCTCGCGGCACGTCGGATGTAGCGCTCCCGATCAGCCCGGGGTATCTCGATGGTCCCGTCAGACACCTCGACGTGGCTGACTCCGAGTCGCCGGCAAAGCGTCAGGTAAGCCTCGAAACGGTCTGCCGCAACGAACTTCTCGAACAGAGTCCCTCCGAAAAACGCTCCGATCCCCAGGTCCCTTAGCACTTGCATCTTGGCCTCGATGCCTGGGGTGACCAAAGCGGTACCCCACCCAAACTTGACCAGATCGATGTAGTCGGCGGCGCTCGAGACGGAGTCAGCGAAAGACCCAACCGGAAGTCCCCCGTCTATGGCCATCGTCAGCCCTCTGCGACGAGGTTTCACGCTGCGCTCCGGAAGCCCGAGGGCAGCCGACACCAGCGACGTAGAGACCTTCCTGCTCGCACTGGCGTACCGGCGCCCGCTCGAGGGATCCAACCCCGCTGCGACCCGACTCGCGACTTCACCCCGGCGGATCTTGCCAGTAGGTCCCGCTGGCAGAGAACTCGTGACGTGTATCTCCACGGGCCGCTTGAAGCGGCTCAGGGACTCCTCGCAGCGCTGCGACAGTTCCGCTGCCAGCACACCGGGAGGTACCGAGGCCGAATCTGCCGCGATCACGTAGGCCACCGGCTCCGCGCCGACCGTCGGGTGGGGACGGCCGACAACGACGGCCGCTGTGACATCGGGATGCGCCAAGAGGATCTCCTCGACCTCCCTGGGGGCGATCTTCTCCCCGCCCCGGTTGATCACGTCTCCATCCCTGCCAATCAGATATAAGTAACCGTCGTCGTCCAGATACCCTATGTCCCCCGTATCAAGCCAGCCATCGGCATCGAGAGCACTACGAGAAGTCCATCGCATCGACCCGAGATCGGAAGTGCTCTCTGTCCCGCCGACAGAAGAAGATTCCTCTGAAACGTCCGCGCCGAGGCGGCCTTCGCCGGCTGGGCGCATGACCCAGTAGACAGGGGTTACCCTAGGCCCTCTGATTTGGACCTTACCGGTCTGCGATCCCGTGGCGGCTACGCCGCCCTCGCCCACCACGCGCAGTTCGACGTCTACGGGCAACCCGACCGATCCCGGACGGACGGCGCCGGGAGAGTTCGCCGTGATCTGACTCGCAGCTTCCGTCATGCCGTAGGTTTCCACCACGGGGATCGAGGTGAACGACTCGAACCGCTCCCTCACCGCCGCTGGTAGAGGGGCTGACGCTGACCTCGCCAGACGGGGCCGGGACATGCGTGACGAATCGGGGAACGCAGTGGGCAAGCCTGGGATCGGTGAGTCCGCCATCTTGTCGCGGGGTGGTCCGAAAGAGTGCTCTGTCCGCGAGGCGAGGATCGCCATAACCGCCGGCACCAGGTTCAGCCAAGTTGCGCCCACTCTCGCCGCGGTCGGCCAGAACCCTCGCCGGGAGAACTGGCGTTCGACGACGACGGTCGAACCGGCGATGAGCGCTGAGAGCACTCCGACTACAAGACCGTTGATGTGGAACAACGGCAGCGGCGAGTAGCCGACGTCCTGCGCTGATAGTTCCAGCTCTGCGGCAACGCCAGCGGCCGTCGCCAGCAGCTGGCTTTCGGTGAGAGGAACGATCTTCGGGTCTCCGGTGGTACCCGAGCTGGCCATGAGCAGCGACGGCCACGCCGGTACCGCCGGTAGGTCAGCCTGCGGACCGCGACGTCCGCCGAGCTTGTGGACGCCGTCACTGTCGGCCCGCCAAGTCTCTAGGCTCCACGCGGTGGGAGCCGGGCTCAGCGCGACATCGCGGTCGGTCACAATGCAGCGAACGCCGAGTTGGTCGATCCGGGCCTTCAAGTCACGAGCTGGGGCCGCCGGATCCAAGGGGACGACTATCACCCCGCTTGCGAGGCCGGCCACGAAGTTCGACGCCATCAGCACCGGGTCGGCGATAGCCAACCCCGCGGGCCCGACCATGCCGCTAGAAGCCCAGGCTTCCGCCAGGTTTGCCACCTCGCGCCAGGTAACCCCCCGACCGCTAGCACCTTCGACTATGGCCGCACCGGGGCGTGCGTGCCGGGAGTTGAGAAGGTCGCGGACGTTCAACATGGGACTAGCACTCCTTGGGATTGTTCTGGTGTTGCGGTTGCCGGCGAGACCACCTGCTCGGACACTGCTCTGGGCTGGCGCTTGACCTGCGACCGCCAGGGCCTACCGGTCAGAGCGAGTGACAGGGGCGTTTGACGCGCTGCGAGGGTTATCACGGTCGCGCCTGCCACTGTGATGGCGTAGGAGACGACAGTCGCGGCTACGTCCGGCATGACCTGGTGGCCGTTAGCGAAACCCGCGTAGTCGAGAAGTAAGGCCAGCACCAGGGGGTGGGATAGGTATATCCCAAAGGAGGCATCCGAGAGCACTTCGATGACGTGCTGGCCTCTGCGCCGGCCTGATGCCCAGCTACGGCCGACTATATAGACGGCGATGACAGCGGCAAGACACGACAGTGTCATGGCGGGCTGCAGCACGTCGTTGGCTTGGCGCGGTGCCATGCTCGACAGCTGCGAGGCGTAGACAGCCAGAGACCCCGCTACCGACACCGTAGCCACCCCGAGAAGCACCTTGGAGTAGCGAGCTACTACGGCTTCGACTCGGTCGAGGTGCACGGCGGCGTAAGCACCGCCCAGCACGTACATTGCGTAGGTCGGCAACAGTTCGTAGGCGTGTGAGTAGAACCACCCTGCCGGCCCCGACGGCGCACGCGTGTAGTGAAGTAGCGCCAGCCACCCCAGGTTGGCGACTGCCACGGCACCCAGGACCGGCAAAGCCCGGTGCGCTGTCGCCCGGACCAGACGCATCAGCAGCGGGAACAGCAGGTAGAGCTGGATGGTGACCACCAGGAAGTACAAGTGGTACATCGCGCCTCCGTCCAGCAGGTCGGCAAGAAAGGCCCCGATGGAAGGCTTCAGGTGAGCGTGGCCGAAGACCCCGTAGGCGTAATAAACACCGCTCCACACGACATAAGGCACGGCCACGAAACTGATCCTCTTCCGCCAGAACGACCTGGCCACTAGGGGCTTTCCCCAGGTGGAGTAGACAAGGACGAACCCGGTTATGGCGAAGAAGACCTCCCTGCCGTATTGGAGAAGCATCATCATCCCCGCCGCGACTTGGTTGTCGGGCTCCTCAGTGAAAGCCAGCGAGTGGACCGCTATGACCGCAGCAAAAGTGAGAAGACGCACGACGTCGATCTGCCAAAGGTGGCCTCGTCCAGCGTCAGTGCGCGAGGTCCCACGTGCCTGCTCCGCTACCGACCCCTGCGTCCCGGCAGGGGTTTCGGGGGGGCGACGTTGGGTCGTAGCTCGCTCACGCACTTGTCCATCATCAGAGGGCTAGCTGAAAAAGCCACCCTGCGAGCGCTGAGAGGTTGCTGAAAATATGTGCGGTGACCGTCAGGTCGACGAGGCCATCACTATCTGCGCCACATCCAAATAACCGGATCGGAAACCAGCCTCGGAATAGGCCAGATAGAACTCCCACATACGCCTGAACGTCCTGTCGAAGCCGAGGCGGTCGACAGCCTGCTCTTCTGCGACGAACTTCTCCCTCCAAGCCGCGAGTGTCTCGGCGTAGGAATTGCCGAAGTGGTGACGTTGCAGGACACGAAGTCGCGTGCTCGATCGAAGCACCCCTTCGATGGATTCCATTGAAGGGATCATCCCACCAGGGAAAATGTACTTGTGGATCCATGTCCACGAGTTGCGGGCAGCCACGAAACCTTCATGGCGCATCAGGATCGTCTGCAATCCGATTCTACCTCCCGGAGCCAGACGAGCTTCGAGCGTAGAGAAGTAGGTTGGCCACCAACGCTCGCCAACGGCTTCGACCATCTCAACGCTCACGACGGCGTCGTAGGCTCCCGTAGAACTGCGGTAGTCCTCGACTTTCACGTCGACAGAATGGGACAGTCCTTCCTCGGCGATCCGCTTACGGGCGAGTGTCGCCTGCTCGACTGAAAGTGTCAGGCTCGTCACCTTGGCACCCCGCCTCGCAGCCCTTATCGCCAGCTCACCCCAACCGGTGCCGATCTCAAGCACCCTGACGCCAGGTCCGACCCGAGTCTCGTCTAAGAGCCTTTCGATCTTACGGGCCTGAGCGTCCGCCAACGGCTCGTCGGGCCTGTCGTACAACGCTGACGAGTAGGTCATGGACGGGTCAAGGAACAGCGCGAACAAATCGTTCGACAAGTCGTAGTGCCGTTGTATGTTGCGCACCGACCCGCTTGGGTTGTTGTCCTCCTCGGGGGGCAGAGTTGGCTCGTAGAACCGCCTGATCCACTGGAGGCGGGGAGGTATAAGGGTTCTCATCCTTGCGGCCATCGCGCTCAGCAGGCCGGCGAGATCCTGGGTCTTCCAGTCACCCGCCATGTACGCCTCACCGAAACCGATCTTGCCGTCCCTGCCTAGCCTGTCAAAGAACTGGGCTGGCCGGACCAACTCCAAGATTGGCCCGCCGGACCGCCCGAACCGTTTGCCGTCCGGGAAGACCACCTCGATCCCGGTCCTACTCGCAGCGTTGCGCAGAAGCACCTTTGCTATGGCAGCACGGGTCGGAGCTGGCGCAGGTGTTCGCATCGCCGGCCAGCGGTCGAAGTCCACAGTCGTGTCGTCGCCCGGCGACGACGCACGGTTCGGGCGCCGGCCCGTTTCTACGAGGCTCACTTAGAAATCTCCTTCTCCTCGGATGACCTAACGCCGTTGAGGCGACCACTCGGTTGAGCAGTGCCGGCGGTCGCCGTCGCTTGCTTTGTGATTGGGACTCCCCTCGACCACAGGCGCAGACCTTGCCACTGGATGAGAGCTCGCCCACGAAGGGGCGCTGCCGGATAGCGAGCGGCGAGCCGGAGGAGTGCCCCCGGGCTTGCTGGCAACTGTTTACCCGACATCCAAGCTCGAAAAGGCGGATCCTGCGGCCGTTCCAGGGTGACCGACACTGCGAGGGACGGTCCCGGGTCCGATATCGAGATTCGATATTTGCCGTCGACGGGATAGAAAGGTGAAACGTACATCTCTTTGTTTGCCTCGGCTACCTTCTCCTCGGGGTCGTCAACTCTCAATACGTAGCAGTGACGACTTCCGTATGTGTTGTGAACCTCGGCTGCTCTCGCTACGAGAGTGTCATCCTCGCTGTAGCCCCAGTAGATGCTGATCGGGTTGAACACGTACCCGGCCACGGCCAAGTTTGTGAGCACCACCAGCTTTGAGACGTTGATGCCCTGGTCTGCCATGAGCCGGCGAACGTCGAGGTGGTCTGCGGGTCGATAGCGAGCCAGAGGTCGCCAAGGCTTCGACATCACAGGTGGCTCGTCGACGTCGAAAAGCCACATGTAGCTGCGGTACTTGAAGTCGTTGGGGACCGGAGCCCGCCGGCTGTGACCGATATCGACGTGGTAGAGACAAGGCAGCGCAGGCAGTGACCTTCGCTCCAGCGGCGACGGCAGGAGCGGCTGCGTGCCGTCTCCGCCGGCTAGGTCTCGGTTGCGAAAGGATCTCATGTCACCAACTGACCCCGAAAGAGGCCGCCGCGGCCACGCCCGCCCGGCAGCCGTCCTCGTGGAATCCCCAGCCGTGGTAGGCCCCGGCGAAAGCGATGGTCCCGTCGTTCAAGCCGCCCAGCGCAGCTTGGGCCTTGACCGATTCAGGGGTATAGATGGGGTGCTCGTAGACCATGCGCGCCATGACCCGGTCGGCGGGGATTCGATCGTCGCAGTTGAGGGTCACTATGTGCGGCTCTGTGGTCGCGAGGCTCGACAGCCGATTCATGTCGTAGGAGACCAGAGCCCGATCCCCACCAGCGTCGCAGCCGTCCAGGAGGTAGTTCCACGACGCCCGAGCGCGAGAACGCCTGGGGAGCACATCCGGGTGCTTGTGCAAGGTCACCTCGTTGCGGGAGTAGCGAAAAGCTCCGAGCACCCTGCGTTGGACCTCGGTGGGATTCTGAAGGATCGACAGAGCCTGGTCGGGGTGGGTAGCCACTACGACACGGTCGAACACCTCGGAAGAACCGTCAGCAAAGCGCACGGTCACTGACCGGCCGCCCGAAGCGTCGGGCGCATGAGGGGACACAGCCGTGACAGGAGCGCTGAGCCGCACCTCGCGGACGCCTTTCACAGCCGCCTCGACGTAGCTCCTCGAGCCCCCGACCAGCGTGTACCACTGGTGTGATCCGCCTACAGAGAGCATGCCGTGGTTAGCCATGAAAGCGAAAAGATACCGAGCCGGATATTCGAGCGCTGTCTCTGGGGCGACCGACCACACCGCCGATACCACCGGAACCATGAAATGGCGCCGAAAGTACAGGGAGAACCCCCCGCGATCGAGGAACTCCCCCAGTGTTATGTCGATTCCCGCTTTATCGCCCGGCTTGGTCTGCGAGGTCTCTGAGGCTACCGGGCGGGCTTGGCGGTAGAACTTGTTGACCTCGAAGAGCATACGCAGGTAGGGGAACGTGACCGCCGACTTTGGGCTGGCGAAGACGCCGCGCAAGCCGAGCGCGCCGGCGTACTCGAGCCCGCAGCCGTTGCAGCGCACGGACATGCTCATGTCGCTCGGCTGGGTGACGACACCAAGCTCGTCGAAAAGTCGAACGAGGTTAGGGTACGTGACGCGGTTGTGGACGATGAAGCCGCTGTCTACTTCGACCTTCCCTGCGTCGGCCGTGGCTACCGTGTGCGTGTGAGCGTGTCCGCCGAGCCGCGCGTCCGCCTCGAGGAGGACCACGTCGTAGCGACGTTGGAGTAGGTACGCTGCGGTCAAACCCGCAACGCCCGAGCCGATGACCGCCACCCGCTCACGATGGGGGTTCGGACTTTCTGGTGACTTGCTCATTGTCTTGTATTCGATGCTAGAACCGGTTCCGGATATGACCAAACTCGGATCAGA
>JAJZNG010000154.1 GCA_021847945.1 Actinomycetes bacterium
GGGGTTGGGGCTCGTGCCGTCTACCGGCTGGTTGAGTGGTTGTCCTCCCATGCTGCCGTAGTAGTTGGCGTCCCCGAAAGCGAAGACTCCTCCGTCTGCGGCTACGAGCCAGTAGCCGTGGCCGGCAAGGGCGGCTGGCGGGGTGCCGGCTGGTGGGGTGCTGGTCCCGGTTCCGGTGGTGCCGGCTGGCGGGGTGCCGGCTGGCGGGGTGCCGGCTGGTGGGGTGCTGGTCCCGGTTCCGGTGGTGTCCACAGTTTGTCCGGCGCCGAGGGTGACGTTGAGGGTGATGGTGAGGGTGCTCCCATTGATCCATACGGCGGTTCCGCCGACTGTCGCTGTGTTGGCGTTGAAAGTGCCCGAGTCGAGTGTGTAGGGTCCGTCTCCGGTGAGGGCGAGGCCGCCGCCGAGTTGGTCGGCGTTGTTGGTGGTGAGCGTGGGCGAGCCCGACAGCGCTAGTGGCCCCACCACGGCGAGCGCGCCGCCGGAGGTGGTGGCCGAGTTGCTGGTGAACGTGCCGCCGTCGATGGACAGGTTCCCCGACGAGGCGATGGCCCCTCCGCCGCCGTTGCTGGCGGTGTTGGAGCCGAAGTCGGTGTTTGTGAACGAGACGGTGCCTTCGTTGATGGCTGCAGCGCCTCCGACTGCGGCGACGTTACCGGCCGGTGCTGTGACGGCTGGTCTTGTCAGGGGTTTGATCAGGGAGGGGCCGACGATGGTGTCTGAGGTGCCGAAGGTGCTGTTGGTGACTGCGAGCGAGCCTTCGTGGCCGTCACTGGAGGTGAGCTGGCGCACGTAGAGCGCTCCGCCGTTGTCGGCGGCGTCGTTGCCGCTGAACGTGGAGGAGTCGATGGTGAACTGCGGTGGTGGCGGCCCGGCCGGCGCCCCCTCGAGGTAGATCGCTCCCCCGGATCCGTTAGCCGTTTCGCCGGTGAACGTCGACCCTGTGACGGCGAAGCTCGTCGGGAAACTCGCGAAGATCCCTCCGCCTCCTATGGAGCTGCCGTCGCCGGTGAACGAGCTTGCGGTGATGGTGGTGGCCGAGTTGGCTGTGTAGATCGCCCCGCCTTGCTGGCCGGAGTTGTCGGAGAATGCGGAGCCCGAGACGGTGAGTGATCCGTACCAGACGCTCACTCCTCCGCCGGGACCGTCGGAGTTGTTGGCGGTGACGGCGACCTGGTTCAGGTCGACGGTGGTGTCATAGGCGTAGACGGCGCCGCCGCCATCGGCTAGCGAGCCACCGTCTCTGCCGCCGGTGAGTGTCAGCCCGTTCAGGGTCAGGGTGCCGCTTTCCGCGTCGAACAGCCTGCCGTTTTGTTGAGCGTTGATGGTGGTCGTGGCCTCGCCGGCCCCGGTCAGAGTGACGTTGGCCGTCGACAGGAGTGGGCTGGCCACGGTGTAGGTGCCAGCCGGCAGCGTGATGTCTACCGGGCCGGTGGCGACATTGGCCTCGGTGAACGCCTCTTGCAGTGAGCAGCCGGCGCCACCTGAGGCGCACACCCCTCCGCCGGGGGCGCTCCCAGCGGTCGTGTTGACGGTGTAGGTGACCGGCGCCGGGGTGGCGAGCAGCCTGGCTTGCATTAGTGGCGCCGCCTTCGTTCCGGCGGTTCGGGCGGCGGTGGTGGTGGCGGTGAACGGGGTGTATCCGGCGCGGATGTCGCCGGCGGTGAAGATGATGATCTTCTCGCCTGGAGGCCACGTTTGTAGCATCCCGTCGATGGTGTAGCTGGCCAGTTTGTTGGCCTGGTCGACGAGCGCCTGGCGCTGGGTCGGGTCGACGGTCAGGATCGCCTGGTTGAGCAGGTCCTTGCTGATTGCTTGCAGTTGCTGGTAGAGGCTGGCTGCTTTGGCAGGGCCGTTGAGCGGGTCGGTGGTTCCGAGGTCGAAAGCGAAGCCGACGTCTGCGAACTTGGAGGTGAGGTCGATCGTGCCGGTGCTCCACCCATGCCCCGGAAATCGCTCTACCGTCGTGCGAAGCTGGGACATGACGTACGTCTCGATCTGGCCTGCCTGGCCGGCCGGGTAGGCCTGGCCGGCGACCGGAGACACGAACTGCAGGTCGAGGTCGCTCACGTAGGGCCTGTTGGCGATCCCGTCGAATAATGTCACCCCGCTGGCGTTGGGGACGGCCTGGATGTTGACCACGACGTTGTCGGTGTAGTTGGACAGGGTGGTTCGGTACTGGTCGACCTTGGTCGGGTCGACCGCCCCGTCGGTGTAGAAGAACTGGGAGTTGGCTTCCAGGAACTTCGGGTCGTTGAGCTGTTCGAGGTAGGCGATGTTAAACGGCACCGTCGGATCGCCGGGCCGGGCGATGATCGCCGTGATCCCCTTCTGGCCGTCGGCGGTCGCTTGGGCCGAGCCGGCCACGAGCTGGTTCAGGTTGTACTTGGACGAGTACAGGGCGGGATTGAGTGGGGCGTCGGGGGCGGCGGCCGCGACGATAGCGCTCTGCCCGCTGGTCCACTTCGCCCAGTTGTCCTGCTGGGTGCTCAGACGGGCCTCGTACTGGGCGGCGAAGCCGGGCGACGCCTCGTCCATCTGGGTGACGACGGTCGGGTCGAGGGGGACGGGGTCAAAGACGCCGACTATGCCCGCCTGGGTCTGGTCGCAGCCGATCAGCAGGTCCATCGTGCTGCACGCCTTCGGCTTGATGATCTCGATCTTCGGCGACCCGTCGATGCCGGCAGACAGCGGCTCGCTGGTACGGGCACCGAGTTCGATGTCGACGCCAAAGAGTTTCTTGACGTTGGTGATGATCTTCTGCAGCGCGGTGGCGTCCCCGGGAAGGATCCCAGCCTGGCCGGTCACGTTGGCAGCGGTGAGCACCGTGTCCGCAGGGATCTGCTGGAAGGCGTTCATCGCCGCGTCGGCCTGGGCGGCCAGGGACTCGCTGGCCGTGGATGCGGCCGCTAACGTCGGGCCGGCTGCGTTAGCGGCGTCGTTGATCGCTGACGACGTGTCGGCCACTTGGGCAAGCCCGGGAAGCGCCTTTAGCTCGGCCAGTCCCGCACCGACAACTTTCCCGCCGGCGATGCCGGCTAACAAGTTCAGCTCGGCGACGCCCGTGGCCTTGGTGGCGTCGAAGCTGATGTCGGCGAGATCGCTCACGTACTGCTGGGGGTCGGACTTCCACAGGGCTTGGCGTTGCAAGGCGAGCGTCGTCTCGCCGTCGGCGATCAGGTTCAGCTCGTTTTGTAGTGTGACGGGCGTCGTGGCGACCGCCTGGGCCATCTGGTCGAGGGTGGGCACCGCCGACTGGCCGCTATAGGTGAGCGCCACCGCCTGGGCCAGGTAGCTCCCGTTCGCTGCCAGAGAGTTGACCACTGACTGGGGAAGGGTCTTGACGTAGTCGTAGAGCTGGTTCTCGACGTTACGCAAAGCTACCGGGTCGCCGGCAACCGCCGCCACGGCGTTGACCAGCTTGCCGAGCTGAGCTCCGTCAGTCCTAAGCTCGGCGTCCGCGTCTTTGCCGTACTCGTTGAGGAACCAGTCGAGCACGGAGGTGTCGTTGCCGAGGGAGGCGAACTCCGGGGGGAGCCCCGCCTCCTGCACGGCGAGCTGCTCGGCGTAGCTCGGGGCCTGGGTCCCGATGGTGGTCTGGATGTCCTTGGACAGGATCGCCTGGGCCGACGTCACCGAGGAGGCCAACACCGAGTTCGTCCCGGTCAGCATCTGGTTGACCATGTTGTCGATATTCGATTGCGCCGACGGGTCACTGATCGAGGCGGTCTCAGCGGCCGAGCCGCCGATCTCGCTGCCGTCGGGGAGCGTGCCCTGCGCCCGGGCGGTGAACACAGCGATCCCCTGCGCCGACGCGTTGAACAGGTAGGTGAACGCCTCGACCTCGCCGGGCGCGAGGCTCGTCGGGGGCGCGGGGTCCGGACCGGTCAGCAAGGTGGCGACCGTCGCCGCTGGCCCGTACGCGTTAGCAGGCGTGACCGTCTCGTTGATCAGACCGGTCGGGTCACCCCACACCAAGTTAGACACAGCCTGCGTGCCGGGGTTAGTCACAGTCACTTTCACGCTGAAATTGTCGTTCTTCTGGGCGGCCTCGGCAGCCAAGGTGATGGTGAGCCCCGGGTCGCCGACCGTGAACAACCTCGTGACCGTAGCCGCGGTCACCGTCGAAGCGGTCGAGTCGGCGGTCACCCCCTCGGCCGACTCGGTGAGAGTCGCCTGGTTGTCGCCGAACGCGGAGGCGGGCTCCGCGAAGACTTGGCTCATCCCCGGAGGGATGTCCGCTGACGGCGGCGTCGACGGACCCGCGATCCGGGCGGCCTCAGACGGGCTGATAGACCCGCCGGGTGTCACATTATCGATAGTCACCGGCCCGTAGTTCTGCACCGTCACGTCGGCAGTAAAAGGGCTGTCGGCCGCGACGCTGCTAGGCGTGCCCTGCGTCGGGTCGAAGGTTACCTGCTCGACCCGCAGCGCCGGCGACAGTGTCGTCGAGGTAGCGTTATGCTGTCCGTCCGCGTCGGTGACCGTGAGAGACACCGTCCGGCTCCCCTCAGCGGCGAACTGATGAGCCACGGTCTCGCCGGAAGCTGTGGTGCCGTCCCCAAAATTCCACTGGTAGGTGGAGATCGTCGATTCCGACCCAGCGATCGACGGAGACCCATCAAACACCCACTGATTCGAGGCCGTCCCAGTCGGAAAAAAATTGATAGCCGCAGTCGGAGGCGTCCCCGTTGCGGTGCCGCCGGCGACGGGCTCCGAGCACGATGTCCCGCTCAAACCACGACCATTTTGTGAACCCTGCCATCCGACGCACGGCGTAAATAATCCACCCCCTGTGCCGAGAGCACCCACCGTGTTCGAGAGCGAGAATGTCTGTCCGACAGAGAACGGTCGGAAGTTGGGGTAGCTAGAGCAGCTGCTTGGTATCGACCAGGTAACCGTGCCCCCTATTCCCTGGGCCTCGACCGTGACGTTTACGCACGGACTGTTGGCCGGCGAGTATCCAGTAATAGGACCAAAGAACGAGGACATGCTTACTGAGTAAACGCCGTCTCCGGCCTGATCGGTGGGCGCCTCCACGGTGGCCGTCTGGGTGACCGCTGTGCCAGCAGAGACGGCTGTTGGGCTGATGCTGCTCTCTCCGGCTAACACCGATGAGCCGCTCTCAGTGAGGTAAAAGCCGCAAGCCGTCGTAAAGCCGGGCGTTTCGGTCGCGCAATTAGGAAGGGCACTAGCTGCCGCAGGCGTGGCACGGACTACGGTGATGACGCTGAACAGCAGTATCAGTGGGCTCAGCGCAGTTACGAGTCTGCCGTGCCGCATTGTTTGACCAGTCCCGATAACCCGATGGTTACGCATCTAGCGCTCCCTCCGGGCTCATCATCTGAGGAGTTGACGATTCCCAAGGACGGCACCCCACTCCGTGCATCTCTTTGAAGGGACGCCGCCTTACTGCAGTCGAGCTCCAAGCGAACTTGCTGCGACTCGAGACAGGTCTGAAAGCCATGAGCGCAGCATCTCATGCAGCTGGTAACAGATCGGTAACAGCGACCCGATAGCATCGGCACTTTCGAGAATTTCTGCTTGAGGGCGATTGACTTGAAGGTGGACTACCGCGAGGGTGACATAGCGTCGTCTCTTCAGGGGGCGCCTTGCTATCCCGGAGATTACGACACTCGACGACTGAGGGCGATCCGCGCCAACGCGAGAGGCGCCCCAAAGCGGGCAGCTGACCGCTCGGCATCATCGAGGAGAGCGTCGCGTAGTGGCCCCGGAGCTTCGAGCACGCCAAGGGAGTGGGCGACGGGACCCCAGTACGCTCCTCCGCCGGCGAAACAGTTCAGCAGCGACTGTTGGCCGCGCCACGGGACCAGCAGCTCCTTCAAAGCGAGGCGTTCGGAGTCGGATCCGACCTGCGCTGCGACGTGCGCCAAGACGCTAAGGGTGAGAAGGCGGTTCGTGTCCATCGGTATCTTGGAGAACTGGTCGTCGGCGAAGGCCCGGTACGCCGGTAGCGTTCGCTCGGTGTCTCCTGCTTCGATGCAGCACAGGGCTAGGACAGCGCGATACGCGGGGATATGCGGGTTCTCGTCCGCGGCGGCTGCGAGGAGGTCGAGGACCTCGGAGGCCCGACCCTGGTACAAGCGGATGTCGACCAGGTTGACACCGAGGCACGCGATCGCTTCGGGATGGTTCGGTTGGAGCGCCAAGGCGTCGAATGCAAGACCTTCGGCTTCGTCGAGACTTCCATCTATTATTGCGCTCAGCGTCTGCCACGTTCGCGCCACCCATGACCAGTAGGGGTGCCCGAACTCGTTGGCGAGGTCAAGGAGCGCGCGCAGCGCCAGTCGGGCTTCCCGACGTTGGCCACCCGCCAGGAGGTCCTCGTGGCGGGCGGCAAGAGCTGCCAGTGTGACGTCAGTCGGCCGGACTGCGGAGGGCTGCGCAAGGATCTCGTCGAGGTCGGCGAGGCGGTCATCGAGGTCTTCCGGTCCCATCCGCAAAAGGCGGCGTGACAGCAAGGCTCCCGACAGTGCAGGTCGATCGCTGCGCTTACGTGCGATCTCGACAGCTCGACGGGCGAACATGTTACGTTCGGCGACGTTGTCGGTGAGCAGGAGCGCCAGGGCCAGCTCGCTGAGCACCGGCACCAACAGATCGCCGTCGTCACCTTCGTCGAGGGCGGCCAAAGCCTCGCGAAGTAGGCAGGCTCGTTCGGCGTCAGGAAGTTCCACTGCGACACCGCGACCGCCGCCGCCGACGAATGCCAGCACTCCCTCGGCCAAACGACGTCCGAGGCCTTCGCTACGAGCGATGTCGATCGCCGCCTTTAGAGCGTCCCTAGCCGCGTCGGTCTCCCCGAGCGCCCGCTGCGCTCGAGCCCGAAGCACGAGAGCGTCAGCGCTTTGATCGGGGCTTGCCGCGTGAACAGCTGCTCGTCTGGCAAATTCCGACGCGGTAGCCCAGGCTCCCTGATCGAGAGCTGAGCGTCCCGCCGCGAGGGCGTAGTTAAAGGCGCGCTTGGCATCACCGGGACCCGAGTTACTGAAGTGGTGGGCCAGCACGTCAGCCGGAATACCGGCCAACGCTTCGAGTTCCTCTCCGATGCTGTGGTGCAACCACCTTCGCCGTACTGCCGACAAGGACTCATAGATAGCGTCCCTGACTAGCGAGTGCACGAAGCGGAGCCCTCCAGGTCCGCTCTCCTCGACAAAACGCTCCCGCAGCAAAAGGTCGCAGACACCGACGAGAGCGGCGTCGCCTAGGCTCGCGCACGCCCGAAGGAGGTCGAAGTCGATGTCTACACCGATCGCTGATACGAGATTGAGGACCTCGACGGCACTAGCGTCCAGTGAGTCACGGCGCCGCTCGATCCAGGTCCGAAGCGTCGCCGGTATACGCTCCGGGTCGAAGGGAGCGTCCGCATCGAAACCTGCTGTCGCTATAAGCTCCGTGGCGAAGAAGGCGTTTCCACCCGTTCGGCGGCGCACAATCTCCGCCACGGTCTCTCCGTCGCTCACCCAAGGAGCCTTGTCGGCGATCATGCGGCTGAGGTCGGCTGCGTCCAGGCCGTCCAAGTAAAGGGATCGGGCGTTGGAGGTGCGCTGCCAATCGGCGAGAGTGCTCGCTACTCCGCCTGAGGGAGCCCGAGTTGTTACGATCAGAAGCAGGGGCCGCCGGGCGAGCACGCTCAGGAGGTGACCGAGCAGTGCCAGCGTGTCGTCGGAGGCCCACTGAACGTCGTCGACGACCCACACCGTTGGCAAGCGGACTATCTCCTCGAACACCGATCCGACCGCCTGGAACAGACGGCTTCGGCCGTCCTCGCCGGGCGATGAGATCGAGGTCCGGGCGGCAAATCTTTGTTCGAGCTCGGGGAGTATTAGCGCCAAAGCACCAGCCTGGTGCTCTAGTCGGTCGAGGAGCGCAGGGTTGTGCTTGAGCACGTCACTGAGGACCTCGACGATAGGCTGATAGGGCAAGCCGATCGTGCTGCAGTGCGCCATCAACACCGTCCCACCCTGCTTGCGTGCGCCTGCAGCGGCTTCGATCGCCAACCTGGTCTTACCGACGCCCGCGTCGCCTTGGATGACCACGACGCGATGGCTGGCGGTCGTAACTACCTCGTGCCACATGTCCTGTATTGCCGCCATCTCAGCTGACCGCCCGACGAAACGCGGGCGTCCGGCGAGCGCGGCGTCGAGCGTGAAATCGGCTATCGGTCCGGCCCGAGCGACCACAGGGTTGTCCATCAACGTCAAGTCGTCAGCGAGGATACGCGCCTCCAACGCGCGTAGGTCATGTCCCGGATCGAGGCCGACTCGATCGGCGAGCACGCCTCTGGCTCGGGCGAATCCTTGCAGGGCGTCGCGGCGCTGGCCATCCCGATACAAAGCAAGAGCGTAGAGCCACCACCGCCGCTCGCGAAACGGCGCCTCGACGACCAGCCGGTCGACCCAGGAAACCGCAGCGCGCCCGTCACCGGCTTCGATCAAAGCTACCGCCAGGTCCTCGTCGGCCTGCAAAAGCAACTCGGCGTGCTCCGCCCTTCGAGCCCGAACCGGCCCTGAGTCGGGAAGATCCAAGAACATTCCTCCTCGCAGCGACTCCAAGGCCTCCGAGAGGAACCGAGCCCGCTCGGCCGGGTCGAGTACTGCCGCGGCAGCCGACCGCACCTGCGCCAGCGCGTCACGGTCGGAGAGCACGCTGCTACCAAGCAGATATCCATCTGTGCTGGTGCCGACGACGTCGTCTCCGAGCGTGACGCGGATCCGAGCTACGTGGTTTTGGACCGCCTTGCGCGCCGTCGGCGGCGGATCCTTCCAAAGAAGCGCGGCCAGCTGGGCAACCGGCACCGGCGCAGGTGCGAACAGCGCGAGCGCTGACATCAAAGTCCGCTCCTGGGGTCGCAGCTCCCTGAGCTCCCCGCCGACCCATACATGCAATCCGCCGAACACCGACAACCGCGCCTTGGCCGGCTCCATGCCAAGACGTTAGCGCCCTTTTCATTGCCCGATCCTTGCAAGTGGACTAGTTGCGACTGGGCGCAAGTTAGGCGTCGACAGAGGGTTGCATCCAGCTACAGTGAATATCGCTCTCATATGGTTCCTGACGCGATTCTCCTACAGTCTTTCGGCGGCCCGGAGGGTCCCGCCGACCTGGATGCCTTCCTGGCGAACGTGCTTCGGGGACGGCGCATCCCGCCGGGCCGTCTTGAGAAGGTCAAGGAGCAGTACATGCTCCTCGGCGGCCGAAGCCCTCTCAATGGACTTAACCGTGAGCTCGCGGCGGCTATAGAGGCGCTGTACGCGCAGCGTGGCGAACGAATCCCCGTCTATGTGGGCAACCGTAACTGGCACCCCTATCTCGCCGACACGCTGAGGCGGATGGTGACCGCCGGAGTTGAGCGAGCAGCTGTCGTGACCACGTCTGCTTACTCCTCCTACAGCGGCTGCCGCCAGTACCTAGAAGAGCTTCGGGCGGCGTCGAAGGAGGTTGGCAGCAAGACCCCCGGCCTGTTTCGAGTCGGCCCCTACTTCGATCAGGAGGGGTTCCTCCAGCCCCTAGCCGACGGCCTCGGGGAGGTCTACCGCCACGTCCCGCCTGCTACGCCCGTGCTCATGTCCGCGCACAGCATTCCCGAATCCATGGCGGCCTCCTGCGAATACGAGAACCAACTTCGCTACGTCGCAGCGGCCGTGGCAGCCAGAGCAGGAATCGACGCGTCGCTCGTCCACGTCGTCTACCAGAGCAGGTCAGGGTCGCCTTCGCAACCCTGGTTGGGGCCCGACATCATCGACGTCTTGGACCGCCTCGCTGGGGCCTGCGACGCTGTCGTCGTCGCCCCCATAGGATTCGTATCCGATCACATGGAGGTCATCTACGATATCGACGTCGCCGCAGCCCAACACGCCGAGACCGTCGGCCTGAAACTGGTCCGTTCGGCCACCTCCGGGTCTGATCCTCGCTTCGCGGAGATGCTCGTCGGCTTGGTGGACGCCCTAGAGCCCCACGTCGCCAAGCGGAACTGGTGCTT
>JAJZNG010000202.1 GCA_021847945.1 Actinomycetes bacterium
CCGAAAAGGTCCTGCCGTCGGGGGCTGCTGGCTGCGGAGAGCTCGCATCGGTTCCTGCAGGCGCTTGGATATGACCTCCCGCCTGGAGGCTTTCGCCGGCGAGGTCGGCGGTGTCGACGCCGGACCCGTTACCTGCAGGGGGGGTGGCACCCAGTGGCACCTCGGCGGCGTGGCGTCCCCCGCGGCCCGACAGGTGGTCGCCCCGCACGGCGTCGTAGAGCACCAACCGGAGGAGATGATCGTCCGGGTCGGGGCTGCCACCACCGTCGCCGAACTGCAGGAAGCGACGTCGGCGAGAGGGCAGCTCGTAGCGCTCGAAGCCGACAACCCCGAGCGGGCAACCGTCGGAGGCGTCCTCGCGTGCGGTCGAACGGGTCTCCGCCGCCTCGGACGCGGTCCGCTCCGAGACTGCGTGCTCGAGGTCACCGCCGTAACCTCGGCCGGCCGCCTCGTTCGCTCGGGGGCTCCGTTGGTCAAGAACGTCACAGGCTTCGACCTGTGCCGGCTCCTCGTCGGCTCCTACGGAAGCCTGGCGTTCATCGCCGAGGTCGTTCTGCGATGCGTTCCCAAACCTCAGACAGAACGCTGGTACTCCTCGCACGAAGCGGACCCTTTCGACGTCAGATCCCGCCTCTACAAGCCGCTGTCAGTGCTCTGGGATGGAGAGCTGACCTGGGTGGGGCTCGCAGGCTACGAGGCGGATGTGGCCGACCAGGCGGCGGACGTGCTCCGCGGCTTCGTGGAGGTGCCGGGACCGCCGCCGGTCCCGGGCGGCGGGGCGGCGGGGCGCCTATCCTTCCCGGCGAGCGACCTGAGGAAGCTTTCGCGAGCGCCGGCGGCGCCGGCGTTTCCAGGTGCCGGTTGGCTGGCCGAGATCGGCGTCGGGGTCCTGCACTGCGACCAGGCTGCGAGCGAAAGTCTCACCGCAGGGGGTTTCCTGGCCGGCCGAGAGGGGGGGAACTCCACAGAAGCGCTGCGTGAGCTTCACCGTCGCATCAAAGAGAACTTCGATCCGACAGGCAGGATGAACCCGTCGCGCAGCCCACTGGCTAACCGTGTAACCTCGCCGATCCAGCCGGAACTAGGCGGGGCGGAAGTGCCAGCACGGGGCGTAGGCCGGTGAACCGGTGAACCGCTCTGGCCCCTTGGGCCTCAATCCCGACGAGCTCGCCTGCTGCGTCTCGTGCGGTCTGTGCCTTTCGACGTGCCCCACATTTCGAGCGAGCGGCGAAGAAGCCAAATCACCCAGGGGCAGGATCGCCGCGATGCGCCTGGTTAGCGAAGGTGCTCCCGTCACGCAAAGCTTCTTGGAGGTCATCTCCTCTTGCGTCATGTGCCGGGCCTGCGAGACGGCCTGCCCGTCGTCTGTGCATTTCGGTTCGCTGATGGAGGACACCCGGGCCTCCCTCGCCGATAAGACCGTACCCCCCTGGCAGGTACTCGCTTACAGCGTCCTCGAGAGGCCAAAGCTACTCCGGGTACTTACTGGCATCGGGGCGGTTGCTCAACGGTGTCGCCTGATCCCACGGGCGCTTGAGCGACGCCTCAGCTTGCCGCGCCTACCGGTCCGCCAGGCGACGCTCACGCCGACAGGAAGCGACGTCTGGTTGTTCACGGGCTGCGTCATGGACGCCTGGCAGAGACCAGTGCACGCAGCCACGATGGCGGTGCTAGCGGCGATGGGTTTCGGGGTTTCCCTGCCCGGACCGGAGGGCGCTTGCTGCGGCGCACTGCACTCCCATGCCGGTCTCAAGTCGAAGGCGACGATGCTGGCGTCGAAAGTTATTGCCGCATTCCCCGGCGACGCACCGGTGCTGGTCGACTCGGCCGGCTGCGGCGCTCAACTTCTTGACTACGCCCGTTTGTTAGGTACAGACGAAGCCGTCAGCTTCGCGTCTCGGGTCCACGACATCCACGAGTGGGTTGCCCGCAGAGCTCATCTTCTGCCACCCGTCAAACCGGATGCTATCCCGCTCCGAGTGGCCGTCCAAGACCCCTGCCACCTCCGTCACGTGCAGAGGTCCCACCTGCCCGTTCGTGACGTGTTGTCACGCTACGCTTCGGTCGTCGACCTCGACGACGACGGTGTCTGCTGCGGAGCTGGCGGCGCCTACAGCGCCCTTCGGCCGAAGATGGCCGGGGCGATCCGCCAGGCGAAGCTCCAGCTAATAGACGCTGCGGCCGCTGATGTCGTCGCGAGCGCTAACCCAGGCTGCTCGCTGTGGCTGGCTGGGGGCGGGGCACGGGTCGAGCACCCCATGGTGTTGGTCGCGCAAAGGGCTGGGCTGATGTGACCGGCTCCCTCGCTGACATCGTCGAACGCCTGCATGCCATCTCGGATGAGCTCGCCGACCTCGGTTTGGCGAGCATGCGCGAAGCGCTTCGCGGCGGGGAAGAACGCGACCCAGCCGAACGGCGCCTCGCCCAAGCTCGGCGCTCGGTGGACAAGGCGGCGGCGCTGCTAGAGGCTCTACGGCGCGACGACAGCGGCGAATAGCCCTCCTGAACCTCTCTCAGCCTGGGACGGTTTCGCCGGCCAGGTACCCATGACCGGATAGGAAGGCGATCAACTCGTCGGTCGCCTCTTCGGGATCCAGAGGCCCTATCACACGGTTCGTGCTGCCCGTGACGTTCGCCCCTGCCAAGGCGACGAGACGTTCGTGGGCATCCCCGTCGGGGGGCGCGACGCGCAGGGCCCGGGGGCGATAGGGTCCCGGCGTTGCGAATTCGACCGTTCCCCGGAGTTGAACCTCCACCGCAGGGACCACCTCGGCCACGTTGCGGGGCGCTGCGACGAGCGACCTGAGGTCGGCTCGTCGCAGACGGACCCCGGCGGCTTCGACTGACAGCACGGACGGACTGGCGACGACTATGCGCTCCCTCCAGCCGCCCTCTAGACGCTTGTCGACGCGCAGCTTCGGGTATCCGGTCAACTCCACCGCCACCAAGCCCAAGGCGTGCGGCATTCGCAGCTCCGCTGCAAGAAGACCGGGGACCGCTCCGACGCCGTGGCGGGCGGAGCGGTCCCCACAGACGACCATCGCAGCCGGCCCGGCCTGCCGGATCTGTGCGGCTAGCTGGGCGGCCACCCAGCGTGGGTCCCCGGCTATCTCAGCGGGACTCAAGCTGCGCGGTGAGTTGTTGCCCGCCGTGTCAACCCTGCGGACAGCTACGCCCAGGGCAGAAATCTCAGCGAGAGCGACCTCCCATTCAGGCGGACCGACCGTGATCGCCACCACCGCGAGACCCCACGTTTCGCCCATGCGCAAGGCGTGCTCAACCGCAGCTGCGTCCGAGTCGCTAAGAGCAGCCCGGCGCTCGTCGACGGTGACCGTACCGCTGAGCGGGTCCACCTGCGGTCTTAAGTCGTCAGGGGCGACGCACACGAACAGCGAAGGAGAACTATCCACGGCGAAACACCACGCCGAAACCGCCTTGGGGGTAGCTCCAAGAGATCGCACCCGCCTTATTGCAGACCATGTAGCAGGTTCCGCACTCGAAGCACTGCTCATAGTTGAAAAGAATTCCCCCGGCGGCTGTCTGGGCGAAAAGGTTAGCCGGGCACGCCGTAACGCACTCGCGGGTCGTGCACGACGAGCACACCTCGGTGTCGACCGTTATGTGGGCGTGCTCGGCGATGCGGAACTCGACGGTCGCCATGCGCTCCTCGAATGACACGACCCGCGAGTCGGGTTTCAACGGAACGTCCTCGCAGCTTCGATACCGTCCTTGGCGAGATGACGTAACTTCAGCCCGTGCGCTCGCATCGAGTTGCGGACGAGTCTCGCCAGTCCCGGTTTGGGAGCCGGGTTGTCAACGGTGAACATCTGCTCTGCAAGGTCGCACAACACCTTGTTGTAGACGCCCTGCACTCGGTCTGACAGGACGAGTGCAGGCGCCCGTCGGAGGCGCATGTGATCGGCGAGCACGAAACTTGCTTCGAGTTCCCGGCGGTAGCCGCCGAGGCCACGCGCCGTCGTATCGTCAGCCTCGATCGCCGCAACCGCTGCACGACCCGCTGCAAGGCCCGCTCCTAGAGCAAAATTGACGCCTTCCAACCACAAGCCTGCCGCCAGGGTCATCCCAGCAGCGTCGCCGGCGACGAGCAGGCCGTCGGCGACGAGGTCGGGCATCGAGTCGTATCCTCCCTCCGGGATCAGGTGGGCGGAGTACTCCCTCAAGGTGGTGTTGCGCAGGTAGGGGGCGATCGAAGGGTGAGCTTTGAAGGACGCCACGAGCTCCTCCGGCCGGCGCTTCGACGCGGCGAGACCGTCCAGCGCTACGACCACGCCGACCGACACCGAGTCGTGGTTGGTGTACAGGAAGCCGCCGCCGGGGATCCCGCCGGTCGCGCCGAGAGCTTCGATGTCTAAGCCTTCGCGTGCAGCGAGACCGAAGCGGGATTCGATCACCTCTGGCGCCATGTCTAGAACCTCTTTCACGCCGAGGGTGAAATGCGACGTCGAAATGTCGCCGTGCAAACCCGCCGACTTGGCGAGGAAGGAGTTGACGCCGTCCGCTGCGACGACGACCTTCGCGTGTAGATCACCGTCCGGACGGTCAGTGCGGACACCGCAGACACGGCCGTTCGGGTCGCGCAGCAACCCCGTTGCGACGGTCGAGCACACCAGGCGGGCGCCCTGAGCAACCGCCTTATCCGCAAGCCAGCTGTCGAAGTCGGAGCGGAACACGGTCATGCCGTTGTGAGGCGGGCTGCCCCATGCCTGGGAGCGCACATCGAAGCTTACGGATTGCGAAGAGGTAAGCACCATCGTCGAACGGCGCACCACCCATCGTTGAACGGGAACGCTCTGCCACCATAGGGGGTCGATCTGGTCGAGGATGCGACCGTAGACGACGCCCCCGTACACGTTCTTGGATCCCGGGTACGGGCCGCGTTCTACGATCACCACGGACATGCCCGCTTTCGCCAGGGCGAAAGCGGCCGCCGAGCCGGCAGGGCCCGCACCGACGACTACAGCGTCGAAGCCGGTCGTGTCTGCGGGTCTCACAGGGTGACCTCAAGGTCGGCGGGTACGGTGACACCGAGCCGCCGAGCCAGTTCGGCGAGGACCGCCGGGGCGTCAGCGACCAGTCCAAGGTCAGCCATGCGGGTCATCGGGCAGAACGGGTCGGTGTTGACGCTGACCACATGGCGAGCCGCTTCGATGCCCCCCAAGTGTTGGGAGGCCCCTGATATCCCGAAAGCGAGATACAGCTCCGGGTTGACTGTTACTCCGGTAGTGCCGATCTGGCGTTCGTGGGTCATCCAGCCGGCGTCGCTGACGACGCGGGTCACCCCGGTGGTACCTCCCAACGCCGCTGCCACAGCGCTTAAGAGGCCGAACACTGATACGGCCCGCTCGTCCCCGCCGCCTCGTGACGCCAGGCCGGCGCCGCCGGCGAGGATGCGTCTGGCGTCGGAGAGGTCCATAGTGGCCGGGTCCGGTTCCACGAGGATGCCGTCCGCAGACCCCTGCGATTCTTCAGACCCCTGCCATTCTTCAGACCCCTGCCATTCTTCGCTCAAGTGGTTCTCTCGGGGCTGATCCTGAGGGTCGGGCGTAGTGTGAAAAGGACTGTGCACTCTAGCCGGCAAGTTCGTAGCGGCCGCCTGCGAGGCGGCTTGGGTGCCACCTGCAGGCCTTGGCCAAAGCGTGACCACTGCCGGCCCCGGGGTCCTCGCAGGTACCACGACCTGACCATCCTCTCGGAGGAGGTCGGCGCGAACGACGTCGCTGTCGGGTTCGAAGCTCGCTGACACCGAGCCGGCGAGCAGCGGCCAGCCCATCTCGTGGCAGAGCGCCGCCGCAAGGTCCCTGCCGTCCGCTGAGGTCGGGAGGATCACCAGGCGGACGCCGTCGAGGGCCGGAGTGACAGCGTCTAGGAGCGCTCTCGAGGAAGTCGACGACTCCGCCAGCCACACGTCCGTGGCGTTGGGCAACGAGGCGACGGCGGCCGCAACGCCGGTGCCGGCCAACAACACCGAGCCTCCAGCCTCGGCGGTAGCGTCGGTCGCTCCGGGAGGAACACGACCGCCACGTACTACGACGATTGCGACGACGTCGCCGACTCGTGTCATATGAGCGACCCCACACGGTGGCCTTCGATGACAGCGCAGTGCGCCCGTCGAGGAGCAAGGCAGTCGCCGGCCCGGTGCACTTCGAAGGGCGCGCCACTCAAGGCACGCCACAAGGCGTCTTCGGGTGTCTGGTGGGTTGCGACCACGACCCAGTCGGCGACTCGTTGGCTCGCCTCGCCGGTGGGGTGATGCACCAACTCCAACTCGATACCCGCCGGGCGGCCTTGCTCCGTGTCGGTGCGTTTGACTCCCATGGCTACCAGGTCCGTAGCCTGGCGTATCCCCTTGCGGTGAGCCCTGACGTTCCACGTTTCGAGGTCCAAGGTGACGCCGAGGTCCCCTCCCACGACCATCGCCGGGGTGAGGATCTCAACTGACGCTCCGCGATCCGCGAGGAGCTCAGCGACCGATGTCGCCTGGTGGAAACCTAGGTCGTCGACTATGACCACTCGGCCTTTGGGTTCCGCTCTTCCCTCTAGGACATCGCGGACGTCCACGACATGGGGGTTCTCTTCGGGTGTTCCAGCCCACCACGGTCTCGATGGGCGGGCGCCGGTCGCAAGCACGACAGCGTCAGGCGAGAAGGAGTCGATCATCTCGGCGGTCGCCTCGACGCTCATGCGGATCTGCACACCGGCTCTGGTGGCGGCACTGGCCAGGTTCCTCGTCAAGTCGAGGAGCTCTGCTCGGGATGGGACGGTGGACGCCACAGCGATCTGCCCACCTAGGCGCGATTCGCGTTCTAAAAGCATCACTTCGTGTCCCCGCTGCGAAGCGCTAAGCGCAGCCTGCAGGCCGCCGGGGCCGCCACCGACGACGACGACCCGGCGCTTCTTACTTGCCGGTGCGTCAACCAGGGTCGCCTCGCGTCCGGTCTGCGGGTTCTCTATACAGCCGAGCCACCGGTTGAGGCCCATCCTGCCGACACACTCCTGGTTGCACGACAAGCAGGTGCGAATGTGCGCGGCGTTGTCGCTTCGCGCTTTGGCGGCGAAATCGGCGTCTGCTATCTGCCCGCGCACTACGCCGACGAGGTCGCAGTGGCCGGCGGCGATAGCCTTCTCCGCCTGGAGCGGATCCTTGAAGCGTCCGACGCCGACTACTGGAAGCGTCACAGCGGATCGGATTGCCGACGGAATGTAAAGGGAGTAGCCGGGGGGGACAGCCATGCTCGCCTCTATCATGTACAGAGTTGCTGTGGCTACACCTATCGACGTGTTGATGTAGTCGACGGCCCTGCTGTCTTGGAGCATTTTGGCTACTTCGACAGCCTCATCGACTGTGGTTCCACCCTCGATCAGTTCGTCGCCGCACAGGCGCACCCCTAGGACCGGCCCGCGCCCCAGCGCCTCGCGGACAGCAGACACAATCTCCAAGGCGAGGCGGGCGCGGTTGCTCAGGGAGCCGCCGTAACGGTCCCGGCGGTAGTTGGTGGCGGGAGACAGGAAACCTCTCACTATCGAAGAGTGGGAGCATTGAAGTTCGACTCCGTCGAAACCGCCGGCTAGGCAGTGCGCGGCGACGGTAGCGTACCCGTTGATCACCTCGGCGATCTCGGCTTCGTCGATGGCTTTGGGGACCTCGCGAAACAGCGGGTCGGGCACGGCGCTCGGCGCCCATACAGGCAGCCGCGTGTACATCGATGACGCCTGGCCGCCGTTGTGGTTGATCTGGGCGAGGATCGGCACGTCGAAGTCGTGCACGGCTTCGGTTATAGCCAGGTAACGGGGAACGACCTCGGGTTTGAAACCGTGGATCAGCTTCTCGTAGGGCCAGTCGGTCGGATGGGTGGAGTGCTCTTCAGTAATTATCATTCCAGCGCCGCCGCGAGCCCTAGCTGCGTAGTAGGCGACGTGCTGCTCGCTTGGAAGGCCGTCTTGGGTTGCGTAATTGGTCAAGTGGGCGGAGAAGACGATCCTGTTGTTCAGCGTCAGGGAGCCGATTCGTATCGGAGCGAAAAGGTGCCGGTAACGGCCGTGAGGGCTCAACTTAGCGACAACTCCTTCGAAGCCCCAAGCGACAATGCGGCTCTTCTAGCTTCCAGGACAGCCTCCAAGACACTCCGCGGGGCTACGCTGTCTCCGATCCGGATTGGTCTGGGCTCGCGTAGAAGCTGGTAAAGCGACTCGTCAGGCATGCGGTGCCCGCAGTCGACCACCACCGCAGCCTCGATCTCCGATTCCTCCCCTGTCCACGGGTCGGATACTCGCACGTACCCGTCTCGGATCTCGCGTACCACTGATCTGAGAACTCGTTTTACCCCACAACGCTCCAAGCGGAAGTTGGTCTCTCCGAGCTGGCCGCCGCGGGCTAGTAGCGTGCCGGCTACCACGTCGGGGGTTATGAGAGCCACGTTCCGGCCCGCCTCGCTGGCAAGCCAGTAGGCGACGTTTACTCCCGTCCACGCGCCGACAGGGTCTAGGACTGCGACGGGGCCGTCAGGTAACGCCGAGCGACCCGTGAGAACGTCGAGTGGGTCAAGGACCGCCATACCCGCCGACGGGTAGCGTTCAGACACGAACCTGGAGCCTGCAGCGACCACGACCTCCCATCCGTCGGCGCGAGCGGCCTCGACGTGCGATGCGTTCACCTCCACGCCAAGCTCGAACTGCGCTCCCGCTCTGCGAGCCCGCTGCTCAAGCCAGCGGACACCCGCAGCGAACCGGCGCTGTCCTGGTGTCTTCGCCGCCTCGGCCATCGTCCCTCCGGCGGACTCTCGCCTGTCGAGCACCCGAACGTCGATGCCGCTGTCGGCCAGGAGACCGGCCGCCTCCAAACCGGCGGGGCCGGCGCCGACGACCATCACTCGAGACGTCCGGGTGCGAGATCTCGCAAAAGCAGTCAGCGGCGCTGTCTCGTAGCCCGAAAGTGGATCCATGACACACGACACGATGGGATTGCGGTTGTCTCGAACCTTGCAGGCCTGGTTGCACAAAACGCAAGGTCGGACCTCCTCGGTGCGCCCAGCCCGCACTTTGGCGACGAGGGCTGCGTCTGCGATCAACGCCCTCGTCATCTCCACCATGTCGCAAACCGAGGAGCCGAGTAGCTCGTCCGCCATGGCCGGGTCGACGATGCTGCCCTGCGCGGCGACCGGAACCCCTGCGCACGAGCGCTTCATGTCGGCGCAAAGCTGCCGGTTGAAGCCGGCCTGTGTGTGTCCGTCCGGCCTGTAGGCGCCGGTGTCGAAGGGACCTCCGCGCACGACCGTGATCAGGTCCACCAGGGGAGCGAGCTCGGCGACGTGCCCACTGGCTGCGTCAGGAGTGATCCCGGCCCACGGCGCCAGCTCGTCGCAGCTAAGGCGCAGGGCGACGAGGAGACCATCTCCGATGGAGTCTCGTATTGCGGCTATGACGCTCCGAGTGAATGCCAAACGGTCCTTGCCGTAACGGTCGGTTCTCAGGTTCGTGAGACCGGAGTGGAATTGGCGTAACAGCGAGAACGGACCCGCGTCGAGCTCCACACCGGCAAGGCCAGACTCCGCAGCAAGCCGTGCTGACGAGGCGAAGGCTCGTATCAGCTCGTTGATCCCGTCCTGGTCGAGCTCGGCGGGCGGCTCCCGGCTCACCGCGTCCGCAACCGGAGAGGGAGCCCACATGACCTGCTGGGAGTAAGCGCTCGAACCTTGCCCTCCGCTGTGACCCAGACCGGCGAGCACTACGGGTCCATAAGGGCGGCACGTCTCAGCGATAGTTCGCCAGCCATTCCCGGCAACGTCGGCCAGGGGCGCCCTTTCGTAGGGCCAGTCGCCGGGAGTGACCGACGCTGTCTCCACGACTATCAGCCCTGCCCCTCCCCGGGCGCGCCTTTCGTAGTAGGCGACGTGCCGGCCGCTCAACCGGCGGCCGTCACCCAGGTTCGTCTCATGAGGTCCGAACATCACGCGTGAC
>JAJZNG010000069.1 GCA_021847945.1 Actinomycetes bacterium
GTCGGTGTGAGCGCCCATGGCGGACGCCGCCCCTATGCTGGTGCCTTCGGCCAGTGCGTAGTGGTTGAGACGCAGAACGTCGATCGAGTGGTCGGTCAGACCTGCGAAGAACCCTTCCGGCTGGCCGAAGGCGACGTCGAAGATAGACGTGAGCAGACGTGCCACCCGCCCCGCTTGTTCGAAATAGGCTTGGATGTTTTCGCGAAACTGCGGCAGCTCTTCTGGCCACACGTTGGGTGCGTACTCCGGCTCGGGAAGTCCGAGATCCTCGTAGAACGCCCTGTCCGCTCCGACGTTGAAAGCCTCGAAGAAGTCCCTTGAGCTCGGATCGGCCTCGATCCCGGCGCTGAGGATGAGGCTCTCCGCTCGGGGCGGGGTGTAACCGCGGTTGGCACCCTGGACCCGGTAGCCGCTCTTCGCCTCAGGCGACAAGGAGAAGAAACTGTCGGCGGCCTTTGCCATCGCCGCTACGACGTCGTCCGTGATTCCGTGCCCAACTATCGCCAGGAAGCCGACCTCCCGCAGAGCCTTGTCGGTGTCAGCTACCACACGCGACCGCTCCCTGTCCGATCCGCCCGCCACCCACGGCGACAGGTCAACTACGGGAACACTAAGCAGGACCACCCGTCACGCTCCGTTCGCGCACATCATCGTCTCTGGCCGCCAAGAATAGCGAAGACTACCCAAGCCACGGGAAGCTCTCCTCCTTGTAGCGATACGCTCGGAATATGGCGTTCTGTGCACCCGCCGACGACTCAGGTCCTGTTCCGTCGGGAAAGCAGTAGAAATACGGGACCACGTAATCCCAGACGGTCTCGCCGGCAGGGGTCACCTCGAAAATGCGCCCAAAGCTACCTTCGCTGATCAGAGTGTTCCCGTTCCACAGACGCTGCGCGTTGGACATGTAAGGGCTGTAGAAGTTCTGCAAAGGCGTGTCCTTGTACTCCCACACAATCTTGTTGGAGTCCTTCGGGTCGACTTCTATCACCCTCGAATAAGGCACGCTGCTAGACGGCCGGAAGGACCCGTTGTCGAAGATGATCACGTGACCATTGCCCAGCATGTGGGGATGATGCTGTTGCGCGATCTCCTCGGGGCCTAGCCGCCACTTGACCTTCCCCGACCGGCGATCAACTATAAGACACGTAGAAGCACTCCGATAGCCGACAAGCACGTCGCCGTCGACGGTTTCCTCGACGCTGTTGCACATAGGCCAGTGCTCCCGTTCGAAATGTTCGTCGAGAGGAAGATCCGCTGTCCCCAGTTCGTCGGCCGGCGACCAACGCCACACGATCTCGCCATCCCAAGTCATCTCGTAGACGACATCACCCCATATCGAACCGTCAGGCGCTTCGCTACCGGGTATGCCTCCGCGGACCTGCGCCGCCGCGCCGTCGGGCAATCTCTCGACGGCGCCGACAAGAAGGTTACCGTTGGCCAAGATCGAAGCATCGTGGTGATGGAAGGGGTGCTCCACCTGTCTCACGATCCTCCCCGTCGGATCCAGTTCCATCAGCAAACCACCGTGGTAGACGTCCCACAGAGGGAATATCGAGACCCCACCTTCCTTCTTTCCCTGGTAGAAGAGGTTCCCATTCGCCAACACTTTGGCGTGTCTCCCGGGAGGAACTGGAGCACTCCAAGTGTGGACCACATTACCGTTGATATCGACAAGGTAGATGTCACCGGGTCCGGCGATAGGACAGAAAAGTGTCAGCCCACCAGCAGTCCTGTTTATGTCCACACCGCGCAATCCGGTACCGCGACGCCTAAGGGTGTTCTGGTCGAGAGCCGGCTCCGACAAGACGTCGATAGTCGGAACCCGACGGGGCTGGTCAAGAGATCTCAGATCGTCGGTCACGGGACCGTCACCCCAGCAGGGTCCACGCTCTGAAGCGCCGACTTCGAGGTAGCTGCGAGCACCGTCGACTGGCTGAGAGCGCCAGCCACGCCTTGGGTGGCGTTAAGCCACTTCCCTTCGGCGACGAGCAGGTCGACGAGGCCTGGGGAGAGAGCTACCTTCTGTGCGTACTGTGGCAGGAAGCTCGACACGAAGCTGACCGAGTCGGCACCACCCGATTGGCCGGCAATGGCCGTCGCCGCACCTGTAGGATCTGAGTGAATGTAGTTGTCCGCTGAGATCAGTGCGCGCAGGACGCGCTCCTGAGTGGACAGCGGGGTCCCTGGGGCGGCGAGAAGCACAGTATGTTCCGCGTAGCCGCTGTAGACCATGTCCTCG
This sequence comes from Actinomycetes bacterium, assembly GCA_021847945.1. GTDB lineage: Bacteria > Actinomycetota > Acidimicrobiia > Acidimicrobiales > Palsa-688 > JAJZAM01. The sequence goes on from JAJZNG010000069.1 coordinate 2,240, forward strand.
TAGTTGCTACCGAGGATCGATTGGGCCGCCGTATAGTAGGTGGGAAAGGTGACACCGGCAGCGATGTCACCTTTGTCGACCGCTGGGACGATCTCGGACGGAGCCAGATTGACTACTGACACGTCTTGGAGTGTCAATCCTGCCGATACCAGCATTTCGTTTAGGACGTACTCGGCGTTGCTCCCGACTGGTACGCCGATCTTTTTTCCTTTCAATGACGCAAACGACGAGATCCCCGACGACTTGGAGTATATGAGCTTCCATTGGGAGAACTTCGAGAGGTTGGCGTCTATCAGGATGCTTCTCTTGCTCAGCAACGCCGTTGCAATGGGCAGGTCGGCCACGAAGGCGAAATTCGCCTGCCCGCCAAGAAGAGCGTTCAGCGCCAGCACGCCAGTCGCAAAGTTCGCGACGTTCGCTTGGATTCCATCGGCTTTCCATATGCCCTTAGCTGACGCAACGTATACAGGGGCACCTCCTAGGTAATCACCGCCGGCGATGGTGATCTTGATGGTAGGGCTTTGCGACGCGGCGTTAGTGGTCGCAGGTGCGCTTGAGCTACTGGTCGCTGTCGACGTGGCCGGCGACGAGCTCTTACTGCTCGCGCCGCTGCCGCAAGCTGCAAGTAGCGCGGTCGCCGCTGTCAGCGCCGCTGTCGCGCCTAGGAACCTGATTTTGGGCATTGTTCTCCTTATTGTTGTCGTTGTGACATTTGCCGGCCTGCTAAGAACGCTGAGTCGTTGGCCGCTCAGCCAGGAAGCAGGTATCCGAGAATCTGCTGGTAAAGCTTGTCCCGTTCGACAGCGTCGGAACGTATGCTGGTGGACCTGAGGTCGAGATCGGCGACGATCCTGCCGGGACCTGGGGCCATGAGCAGGATCCTCTCGGCCAGGTCCAACGCCTCGTTGACGTCATGGGTTACGAACACGACGGTAGTGGACGTGTGCTCCCACAGGGTCATTAGGAGCCGTTGCATCGCTATTCTCGTGATGGCGTCGAGGGCACCGAACGGTTCGTCCATGAGCAGCGCGCTGGGCTCGGCGGCCATCGCACGTGCCAGCGCGACTCTCTGCTGCATGCCACCGGACATCTCCGCCGGGTATTTTCTAGCTGCGTCCTTCAACCCGACTGACTCCAAGGCGCGCCGAGCGCGCTCGGCGCGCTCCGAGCGGTGGAGGTGGAACCGTTCCAGGGCCATTTCGACGTTTGCGCTGGCTGTCATCCAGGGCATGAGCGCGTACTGCTGGAGGACGACCGCCCTGTCAGGACCGGGGCCTACTACCCGTCTCTGTCCTATTCGGATCTGACCGCTGGAAAGCTCGACGAACCCTGCCACCGCGTTCAGTAATGTCGTCTTGCCACACCCGGTCGGCCCTAGCAGAGCGGTGAAGGACCCGGCCTCAAAGGTGACATCGGTTTCAGCAAGTGCTGTCGTGACATCTCCGGTGCGACTGGAATGGTATGTGACAGCGGCCTTTTCCAGACAGATAGCCTCACTAGTGGTGCTCGTCAGATCGTGTCCTGGCGTCCCGGGAGGACTTGATCCCTGAACCGCAGTTTCAGGTGCAGGCAACTCGCTCACCTGGCACCCCTGTCCGCCAAGCCGATAGCGCTCAATCCGAGTGGGCGCCTTCTCACGAGGTGCTCCAATGCACTAACCGCTTGCCTGCCTTTGCGATGAGGTAATCGGCGCTGACTCCGAGGACGCCCAACTCGATCAGCCCGACGAAGATTCGACCGGTCTGGAGGAACTGAGAGTCGACCTGCAACCTATAGGCGATGCCGTTTTGAGCTCCGCCGAGCTCTGCAGCCACCAAGGCAAGGAAGGCTACGCTGCTTCCGTAACGAAGCGCCGATACGATCGCCGGCCCAGCTGCCGGGATCAGAACCCTCGTCAGGACTCTTACCCGTCCGAGTCCGTACCCCTTCGCTACCCTCACGTACACTGACGGGATCCGCGCGACTCCGTCGTGGACGTAGAGCCACACGGCCAATACGACGGCGTAGCCGATGATGAAGTACTTTCCTTTCTGGCCTATTCCGAACCATGCTGTCGATAGGGGCACGACAGCAATAGCCGGTATAGGACGCAGGAACGTGATGATCGGCCCTAGCAGTGCGTTACAAGCACGTGAGATCCCGGTTGCGAAGCCAATGGCGATTCCAAGGGCCGATCCGATGAGAAAGCCGACAGCCACTCGTCCCAGACTGGCGCGCAGGTCACCACCGACTACTCCACTTCTCCATAGCGACTTGGCGGCCTCCCACGTCTGGAGTGGGGTGGGGAAAAGCGCCTTGGTTATCAGTCCGCTGCGAGCTACGATCTCCCACAACAACAGGCACACGACGACTAGCGCGAGACGCTGTCCTACACTTCGCGCTAGCCGCACCAAACGCCTTCTTAAGGTGAAGCCATTCCCACGAGGCTTAATCGCCCCGACCTCCAGGTGAGCCGCTTGGGACGAGGCGGCGCCTCGTGCACTTTCTTTTTGAGACGAACGGCGAATTACTAAAGTGCCCATCGGCAGCTTTCCCTCCTGTGGTGGCCCGTTGAACCTCGCAGGTTTGGGGCGCAGGACACGCTTTTCCTTGTACGACCCGATATCGACCCTGTCTATATTCTGCTGTTACAGATCTGTTAACTGGAATGCGCAATACTGGCAACGTGTCGAGCAGGAGTCCCGATCCCGAAGCGCAACGCGTTGGACGCCAGATACGGTCACTGCGACGCACGGCGTCGCTCACAATGGTGGAGCTAGCAGCAAAGGCTGGCGTGTCCCAGCCGTTCCTCAGCCAGATCGAGCGTGGGCTTGCAGCACCGAGCCTGACTACTATCCTCTCCTTGGCCGAAGCTCTAGGGGTGCAGCCCGGCCAGCTGCTCGGACCGCCGGCACGGGATGGAAGCGTCGAACACGAATCAACCCCCAAGGTGATGCAAGCCCACGAACGGGCGTCCGACACGGTGCTCATCCACACTCCCGGGTCGGACGTCTCCCGCTTGGAGGCCTACGAGCACGTGTTCAACCCAGGCGAGCCGCCGAGGGAATGGTTCCAACACGAGGGGGAGGACTTCGTCTACGTCTTGGAGGGCACGGTGGAGCTTCAGCTCCTAGGCGAAAAGGCGGTGCCGCTCGGGACGGGCCGCAGCGCCGTGTACCCGGGCCGTGTTCCCCACCGGTGCGTCGTCGTCGGTCCTACTAGAGCCCGTACCCTCGTCGTCGTTTCCGGCCACGAGGTTATCCATTAGACGACCCTAGGCCGAGCGCGTCGAGCGCTTGTCGATGTAGCAGGCCGTTGGTGGAGATGGCGCTGCCGCCGCTCGCACCTTTCCGGCCCAGTAGATTGGTGAAAGTCCCGCCTGCTTCCTCGACGATGACTTCCAGGGCGGCGAGATCCCACAGTGACGCTACCGGGTCGATGCCGATGTCGACGGCACCCTCCGCTACGAGCATGTGGGACCAGAAGTCCCCGAAGCTGCGATCCGCATAGCAGCTCTGCGCCAAGGTGACATAGCCCGCCGGCCCTCCCCAACCCTCCCAGGACGATAGTGCGGAACCCGACAGGTGAGCGTCGGCGAGAGACGCGACGCCGGAAACACCCATCCGCCGGGCGGGCCCTGCGGGCAGGTCGGCGACGAACGCCCCGGCGCCCCGTGCCGCCCACCAGCGCCGCCCGAGGGCTGGGGCTGACACGACTCCGACACCGACGGCGCCCTGGGCTTCTAGGGCTATGAGCGTCGCCCACGCCGGGATGCTCCTGACGAAGTTCTTGGTGCCGTCTATCGGGTCGACGATCCAGCGCCGGGGCCCGCTGCCTGTGTCACCGTACTCCTCTCCGACTATCCGATCGTCTGGCCGTTCGACGGCGAGGATCGCCCGGAGGCGCTCTTCGACCGCTCGGTCGGCTTCGCTGACCGGCGTACGGTCAGCCTTGGTCTCCACTAATAGCCCGGATTTTCGGAACGCTTCGCGGGTTATGGCGTCGGCGGCGTCCGCCAGGCGCAGCGCCAGATCCAGGTCCGACGCTGACACCGGCGGGGATTTGGTCGTGGAAGGTTCGTTCACGCCAGGGCCACCAGCTCGATTAGGTCGTCGCTCCAGCGGTCCTCGACTCCTTCGGGCATGGTAATCACCCGGCTCGGGGAGAGCTGGGCGACGAAAGACACGTCATGGCTGACGACGATCATCGCACCGGGCCAGTCGGAGAGGGCCGCTCCTATGGCGTCGCGCGACGGCGGGTCGAGGTTGTTGGTCGGCTCGTCTAGCAGCAGCAGGTTGTGGCGGCCGGCGACGAGCTGAGCGAGAGCGAGTTTCGTCTTCTCCCCTCCCGAGAGGGTCCCCGCGTCCTGGAAGGCTATTTCGCCGACCAGGCCGAACATGCCTAACAGCGCCCGAAGTTCCGGTTCTGGGGCGTTCGAAGCTTCTCGCATGTGGGCGAGTACCGTAACTCCCGAGCGGATGCCCTCGTGCTCCTGGGCGTAGTAACCGGCTACGACCCCAGCGCCGAGACGCCAGGAGCCGTTCTTGGGGTCGCTGCGCCCGGCGAGGATGCGAAGCAAGCTCGTCTTGCCCGCGCCGTTGAGGCCCATCACCAGGACCCGTTCGCCTCGCTCCAAGGCGAACGACACGTCCTCGAAGATCATCGGCCCGCCGTAGGACTGGGCGAGCTCCTCCGCTTCGAGGACGACCCTGCCGGCTCGAGGCGGGTCCGGGAAGCGAACCTTGTATTTGCGTTCCCCTCTGCCTGCCGTAGTGACCGCCCCCGAAGCGAGGCGCTCGGCGCGCCGATCAAGCGAACGGGCCACCCTGGCACGTTTCGCCGTCTGGTGGCGCATCGAGTCGGCAAGGTCGGAGAGCCTCTTTATCTCGGTCTGCTGGCGCTCCGCGAGACGCCGGCGGCGTTCCTCGTCCGCGGCACGGGCCTTCCTGTACTGCGAGTAGGTGCCTTTGTACTCGACCATCTCCGCGTTGTCGAGGTGCAAGACGCGGGTGATCGCCTCGTCGAGGAGGTCCAGGTCGTGGCTGACGACGAGCAGCGCCCCGCGAAAGTCGCGCAGGAAGCCCATCAGCCAGCTCTTCGCGTCCCCGTCGAGATGGTTCGTCGGTTCGTCGAGCATCAGTACGTCGGTACCCCCGAAGAGGATCCTGGCGAGCTCGACCCTGCGCCGCTCGCCGCCTGAGAGCACGCCGAGCGGCCCGTCGAGACGGTCGGAGTCGAGGCCAAGGCCGGCTACGAGCTGGCGGACCTCGGACTCCGCGGCGTAGCCGTCGAGGTTCGAGAAGGTCTCCTCGGCGCGCGAGTAACGGCGTATGTTGGCTTCGGAAGGTTCGGATTCCATGGCGCGCCGGGCGTCTTCCATGCGTCGGGCGGCCTCGTCTAGACCCCGCCCTGACAGGACGTGCTCCATGGCGGTGACGTCGGTTTTCCGGGACAGGGCTCTTGGGTCCTGGGTGAGGAAACCGAGTCGGCCCCTTATGGTCGACCGGCCTCCCGCCGGGGGGGCGTCCCCGGCGAGCACTTTGAGCAGGCTGGTCTTGCCGGCCCCGTTCCTGCCGACGAGCCCGACCTTGTCGCCGGGACGAACCTGGAACGACGCCCCGCCTAGGGTGACCCTTCCGCCGACTTCGACCGTCAGGTCCTTGACCTCCAACACCTAGACCATGATGGCCCAAGTCGGGACCGCTGCGGTACCACCACTGCGTCCGTGCTCAAAGCGGCGTGGTGCGGGCGGCTTCCTCGGCTTCGCGTGCGATCTCGCGGACCGGCCGGCCGAGTTTTGCAGCGGCACGAAGAGCGTCGTCGTGCTCGGCTTTGTAGCGTTGAGCCGACACTTTAACCCGCACCGGCAGCCCGTCCACCTCCACCGTGGTGAAGTTCCTGGCGGACGGCCAGCGCCGCCAGGTGGAGGCTCTCACCCCGAGCGTCCCGGTCTCGGAGGTGATCGCCGCCCTGAGCTTGTTCACATGCGACGGGTCGGACAGGACCGTCAGCACGTGGGCGGGGCGTCCTTTCTTGCCCGTCACCGGTGACACCCACGCGTCGAGAGCCCCCCGCGCCAGGAGTGCCGTTATCGTCGACGCGAGGATCTCGCCTGTCACGTCGTCGACGGTCGCTTCCATGACAACCAGAGGTTGGGCGCCTTCGAGGTCGGGACCTTCGCCGGCGTGGACCTCTCCTATCAGCACCTGAGTGGCGTTGGGAAGGCCGTCGATGTCGCGAGTCCCGGCCCCGAAACCGCAGGCGACCACGTTCATCGCCGGGACGGGACCCCAGCCGTCGCACAGCCCGGCGAGCAGCGCCGCCCCTGTAGGGGTGGTCAGCTCCATCCGCACTCCCGTGCCGTAGATCGGCGCCCCGGCCTCGGCTAAGACGACGCTTACAGCCGGCGCCGGGACTGGAAGCGAACCGTGCGCCGACGAGGCCATGCCGGACCCTTGGGCGACGGGACCGGAGAAGACCTCGTCAACTCCCAGCAGTTCCAACGCGATGCACGTTCCGACTACGTCTACGATCGCGTCGGTCGAGCCGACCTCGTGGAAGTGGACCTCCCCGAGGGGCACACCGTGCAGTCGCGACTCGGCGCGTCCCAGGCGGTCGAACACCTCCAGAGCCCGGCGACGGGCACGTTCGGGCAGGTCGGCTCGCTCCAGCATCGCGACGATGCTCGTGTAGGTTCGGGTCTGCGGGCCGGCTTCGACGGCGACGTCAAGGTAGGTTGCGGCGACCCCGGCGCGCAGGACCTGCTCGGATCGGATCTCCCAGCCGCTCAGCTCGAGTTTCGCGAGCCCACCTTCGATCGACGCCAAGTCAGCGCCCGCGTCTACCAGAGCCCCCAAAGCCATGTTCCCGGCGATCCCAGCGAAGCAGTTCCACCAGGCGACGGTACTCAACGGAGGATGCGACTGATAGCGAACGCCGCCCCGAAACCGTTGTCGATGCCGACCACGGTGATGCCCGAGGCGCACGAGGACAGCATCGACAACAGGGCGGTGACCCCTTCGAGCGAAGCCCCGTACCCCACGCTCGTCGGCACCGCCACCACGGGGCACGCGACCAGGCCGCCGACCACGGAGGCGAGCGCCCCTTCCATGCCGGCTACGACCACCACGGCGGGGGCCCGCTGAAGTTCGGGCACGCGGACCAAAAGACGGTGCAGGCCTGCGACACCAACGTCGGCTATCAACTGAGATCGAAGCCCCATGGCGTGCAGCGTCGCCTGGCACTCCGCCGCTACGGCGAGGTCAGCCGTGCCGGCGGTGACGACGAGGACCGCGTCGAGGTCCTCTCTCGGCTCGGCGGGCCGCCATACTACGGTCGACTCGTGGCGCTCAGCTCCAGGGAACCTCGACGTGACGGCTTCTATCTGGGCCTGGGTTGCCCTGCTCAAAAGCACCGGGCCGCTGCTTGAGCGAAGCAGCTCGTCTACGATCCCAACGCAATGCTCGGTGCTCTTGCCCGGGCCGTAGACCGCCTCGGGAACCCCTTGGCGCAGCTCCCTGTGAGTGTCGAG
>JAJZNG010000161.1:0-4827 GCA_021847945.1 Actinomycetes bacterium
GGTTCGACATCCTTGGCAGCAGCCGGCCTCCTTGGTAGTTGACCCGGGCGTCAGCCGACGAGCTGATGAATCCGCTGGTAGGACATCCCCATCAAGGTACCGATATCCCGCAGGTTCATTCCGCGGGCCCGCAGAGCACGGGCCGTTGCAGCGGTCCGATCAGCGAGCTCCTGTTCACAAGCCTCAAGGTCGGCGCGTCGCTGGCGTAGATCCGCAGCGGCAAGGGCGAGGTCCTCGTCGTCGTAGCGGATGTCGAGACCGATCGACTCCGGATCGACGGTGTCGCCAGTCATGAGCTGGATCACTTCGACGAGCCGATCGGGAAGCTGGTCGAGACGCTTGGCCTGGGTGACGCCGCCCGAATCGGGAGTGGCAACCCAGTAGTGGCCGTCCCACTCGACGGTCGCTCGATGTTTGGTTCCTGAAGAGTTGGTCATCGTTGTAGGTCCTTCTGTAGCCATCCGGGTCCGAACTCGGGTGCGAACACCCGCTCTATGTTGCGGAGCAGGCCTGTGCTCTGCTCCTTGTCGCCGGCGACGATGGTGTCTGTCAGTCCACCGGGAGTCTGCCACTTCTCGTGGGGCCCCACGGTACCCACGATCGTGCAGCCCGAGCGGCGAGGATCTGACGGATCCGTCTTGTTACTACCGGTTTCACCTCCAAAGTCTACCGGCTAGACTGCGCTAAGTCTAGTCACCAGACTGAATCGCGGGCAATAGGTTCGCGGAATGGGTGTTGCCGCCCGCCGCACTATTCATACGTGGTCGAAGTCTGCGCCGCTCGACGGCGAAGAAAAGCTTGTTTACCGGCGGATCTGAGTAGTGATCGGCGGGGTTACTGCTATGGGTCGGTCACGTCAGGCTTGTTCGCTGCCCGAGCACCACACGCCTGGGGACGGTACGCTTGGTGTTGTAGCCGACGCTGCGGATCCGACCCGGCTGTTCGACTTCGACGACCTGCTCGACCTCCCCGACGATACGCTTCGCCACGAGGTCGTTGAGCGAGCACTCATCGTGAACGCCGCCCCGAGCTGGCAGCACCAGCGGACCGCCGATCGCCTGTCCGACTGCTCGCCGACGCCGCCCCACCCGGCGTGGAAGTCATCTCGGCGCCGACTTGGCGGATCGGACCGGGCGAGGTGCCCGAACTTGACGTGGTGGTGGTCGAGCGGTCAGCGCTAGGGGAGTTCGCTGTTGAGCGTACGCCGCTGCTGGTGGTTGAGGTGCTGTCCTGCCACCATGGCATGGAACTCGTGCGCAAGCGGGAACTCTACGCTACGGGCGGCTGCCCGAACTACTGGATTGTGGACCCGGATGTTCCTTCGGTGCTCGTACTGGGCCTCCTCGAGAACCGCTACGCCGAGGCGGTCACGATCACCGGCGCCGAGACGTCGAGCTAGTCAGCCCGTTCCCTGTTGCGCTTTCTCCGGCGTTGCTCGTCGCCGACTGACCCGTGCCGTTTTCTGCTCGGCCGTCGCCGGCGACCTCCCGGTAACCGCCCGTGGCCTGCCCGGCGGGCGGGGACGTCACGTTGAGCGTCGCGGAACCAGCAGATCCCGTGTAGGTGGAGTTCCCCGAGTAGGTGCCGGTGACAGTTTCCAAGAGCTCGCCGGACCCCGACAGCCTTTCGGCGAGCCAGACAAGACAACCAAGGTTCTAAGAGCAGCCCTATCGAAGGCGGACCGGATCACCACCCTGTTTGCCGGCAGCGTCGAGCACATGATGCGAGACCTGTTTAACACCACCAGCCGGGCGTTCTACCGGTGGGGCGGCTGGCACTCCCTCGACGCCATCGATGAGGAGACGTGGCGTGTCGGTCTGGCAGAACGATTCGAGATGGCCGGCTTCGACCTGACCCCGCCGGCCGGGGTAAGGCTGGTCGCACTCGGCGAGGGACACCCCCGGGCTACTATGCTCCTCGCCAAGCAGGCCTACCTGGCAGTCATCACCGCCGGGACAACATCAGTTGGCGAGATTGCTGTCGAACAGGCCCTCGATGCCGCCCTCGCAGCGGAGCGGCCCTATCACGATCAGGTGGTCGAAGATCTGCGTCGTACCGGCCGCCACGTTCTCGACACGGCGGAGCGGGTGGCGGATCGTCGACCCGCTGTTACGCCGCCACCTGGCGTGGCGGTGAAAGGCACTGGTCCGGGGCTTCTATCTTGGAAAGCGGAGGATCTCAGCGTCAAGGCCGGTCGGAGTGCTGCCTACAGAACGCGCTTGGCAGCCTATCTTTGTGGCATGCGTCGGGTGAGGGTGAGTACCACGGTGGACGCGGACCTTTTGCGCAGTGCCCGCGCGCTGCGCGTTGGGTTGACTGACGCTGCGCTGCTAGACGAGGCGTTGGGGGCCCTGGTGGCTTCTCATCGTCGCGCGGTGGTAGACGCCAGTTACCGTTCCTATGACGATACTCCGCTGGGTGCCCCTGATGAGTGGGGTGATCTGGCATCGTTTCGTGACGCAGCTGGACTTTCGTGACCCAACTTCCGGCGCGGGGCGAGGTGTGGTGGTGCGAACGGTCGGATGTCGGTCGCCGTCCCGTGGTGGTTCTGTCTCGCGATGTGGTCCCCGGCTTCGCCGCGCACGTGAGCCGGGATCCACGTGGTTTAGGCACCCAGACGGACTGCTGGACTCACGTGAATCTAGGTTTAGGAGCGGAGGGGTGGTCAGCTCCCGTAACTTCTCCGGGTCGGCTTAGGCGGCGGAATCTTCGACGTGGCGAAGTCAGCAGACTACCAGGTGCCACGGTCTGGGTCGTCCCAGCAAGTGCACTGGAACCGAGGAATCCGCCCGATCCGAAGGCGTTGGCCGCTATGAAGCACCTGCCTCGTGCCGGGTCGATGCCAGCGCTGTTTCCGCTGTGGTAACGGCCAGAATACAACGGGTGCGAGCTCGGCATGCCGGGGCATTGATCTGAAGTCGGGTTGGGATTGTCCGCGGCATCGTCGCCTTGGACGGGACCAAGATCGCGGCTAACGCCGCCCTGTCCGCCAATCGCACCAAGCAGACGATCGACGACACCGTGGCCGAGATGTTCGCCGCCGGCCGCGCCTTGTACCGGAAACGCCAGCAGATCATCGAGCCGGTCTTCGGACAGATCAGCGACCGGTGCCACATCCGCCGCTTCAGCGAGAGGCAAGGAGGCCGCCGCCTCCGAGTGCGAGCTCATCTGCGGGACCCGCAACCTCTTGAAGCTCTACCGGCGTGCCCTTGGCGACGCCTCGGCAGCCCCCTACAGCCGGATAGCAACCGCCGTGAACTGCCTATCGGGCGAGCGGAAAGCCCCTGCCGCCGGCGTCACCCGGTGGGCAACGCGGTGGAGCCACCCGATCAGCGAGCGCGGTCGACGCCGAGCCTCTTCACGGTCCCCAGTCGCCGTCCACGCAAGCTCAGATGGGGTTAAGGCACCCAAAGGTAAAGTCCTTAGGTGGTTGAGCTGAGGGTTATCCCTGCTCAGAGCCCAAAAGGCTGGTGCCCCCGGCAGGACTCGAACCTGCGACGCACGGTTTAGGAAACCGACGCTCTATCCTCTGAGCTACGGGGGCGGAAATGACACACGCAGGGCGGAGGCCCGAGTCGGGCCTCGGCCGCCTGTTCGGCTGGTTAGCCGGGCCTCAGACTAGCGTCTTGAGGCCTCCGTCTGATGCGGATGCGTCGGTACAGTGCGCCGAGCGGGTCTCGTCGCCACGCTCAGAAGGCGATGACGAGCCGGCCTCGTACCCCTCCCGCCTCGAGGCGACGATGCGCCTCCGCGGCTCGCTCCTTGGGCAAGACGTCCGCAACTCTGAGCGTCAGGCGGCCTTCTTCGGCGAGGCGGCGGAGCCCGTCCAGCTTGTCCCGGGAGCGGGAGTACTCACTGACCAGGATCGGATGGAATCGGACGCCGCGATCAGCCGGCTCCTTGTACCCTCTAACGGTTACGATAGTCGCCTCATCTCGAACAGCCTCGGCAAGGTCCCTGCCGAGGAGAGCGCCGTCGGCGCCACCGTCGACACCGCCAGGGAACACGGTGCGTACCTCTTCGGCGAAGCCGTCTCCCCGACGAGCCACGAAATCTGCGCCGAGATTCCTCACAAGTTGCTCATCGGCTTGTGATGCGTCGGCCACGACGGTCAGCCCTGCGGCCTTGGCAAGTTGGACCACGTAGCCGCCGAACGCGCCGGCTGCGCCGGTGACCGCGATCACCGACCCAGCGGGTAGGGCGAGGACGTCGAGCGCCAGTTGGGCGGTCAGGCCGTTCATCGGCAGGGTGCATGCCTCGAAGTCGGACGCCCCTTTCGGCACCTTTACGACGGACTCGGCGGGTACGACGACCTGCTCGGCGTATGCGCCCCTGGACCCCTTGGGCACCACGATCGCCATGACGTGGTCGCCCACCTGAAGGTCGGTCTCGACGTCCGGGCCGACCTCGGCCAGAACGCCGGCGGCGTCCATCCCCGGCACGTACGGCGGCGGCCCGGCGGCCTGCTGGGCCTCCGCTCGGGCCCCGTTGCGCACGAACGTGTCGGTGGGGCTCACGGCGGCCGCGTGAACTCGGATCCGAACGTGACCGGCCTTGATCTCAGGGTCGGGCAAGTCGACCAACTGCAGCGCATCTGGACCACCGAACTCGACTACACCCACTGCTTTCATGGCACATGATACGTCGCCGTTTCGGCCGTCGAGGACCCGCGCCATGAAAGGAGTCCGACCGCTGGCGCTGGGCATCCGGTCTGCCCCGCCAACATGCGCCCGACTCGTTTTGACGAGGGCGTAGCCTGGTGAAGTGGTCGAGCCTGAATCACCTTGCGGTGGGCCTCCTCGGAGCAGACCGCAGGTTACGTCCAGC
>JAJZNG010000161.1:4837-9356 GCA_021847945.1 Actinomycetes bacterium
ACGTCCAGCGGGGACACTTTGACCTGCGAAAGCGCTGGCGACGAGGCCCGTCGGCGGCAGGGAAACCCTCCCTCGCCTGGCCTCGTGCGTCGATGTTTTGCCGAAGCGACCGGCACTGCCCTCCTAATCGCCGTCGGACTATCCATAGTGATACTCGACTTCGGTCATGCAAGCCCGGTGGCAGCTGTGATCAAGAGCACCGCGGAGCGACGCGCCCTGACAGGATTCCTCTTCGGCGCCACTGGAATGACCGTGGCGCTATCCCCACTTGGTCGCTGGAGCGGTGCTCACATAAACCCGGTTGTGACCCTTGCGTTCGTCGGCGAAGGAACCCTGCCGATCAAAGAGGCCGCTGCTTACGTTGCCTCTCAGACCGTCGGTGCCCTAGCGGGTTCTGTGCCGCTACTGCTGTGGGGTCACATGGGTTCGAGCGTCGCCTACGGGGCTACCTATCCAGGGTCTGCCGGTACGGCGGCGGCTTTCCTGGGGGAGGTAGCCACAACATTCGTGCTTATAACGGCCCTCCTCAACTTCGTATCACGTCCTAAGGTTCGCCGCTTCACACCGCTCATATTTCCGCCGATGTATGCAGTTATGGTGTGGCTCGAAGCGGGATACTCGGGGACGAGCACCAACCCGGCTCGCAGCTTAGGGCCCGACGTGGTCGGACTGGACTTCCGCGCGTACTGGCTCTACGTGGCTGCTCCGGTTGTGGGGACTGGCGTGGCCTTGGTGGCCCGACGTTTCGCTCCGGTATTGCGAGACCTCGAGGTGGACGTGGCCCGAGTAGCTCATTTCGAAACAGCGCGCCTCGACACCGTGACGTCGTCGGTGAGTAAGTTCACCCAGAACGGTGGGTAGTTCATGCAGAACCAGGACGTAACGTGAGTCGGGGACTCGGGCGTCGCGTGGCCGAGATAGTCGAAGGCCATACCGGACGGGAACCCGGGGGGGCGAACCAGTCCCTGGTGAGCGTGCCGTCGGTGGTTCCTTTCGAGGTGGTGCCGGTAGCGATGCTGCTGGCTGACAGTCGGGCACAGGTGGTCGCAGCCAACGCGCGTTGGAGTGAATGGTCCGGGCTGGCCGTCGAAGACTCTCTGGGTTCGGGGTGGAGCAGTGCGCTAGGCGAAGACGAACGCCGGGCTGTGACCGCCGAGCTCACGCAACTCGTACGCGAAGTGACCGACGGGGCAGCCGGCCAGTCCGCCCGGGCAGTGCTGGGTCCTGGCAGGAGATGGTGGTTGGCGCCGTTCGAGTCCTCCGGGCAGATTCTGATCGGGATCGTCGTTGCCGATTCTGGAACTGACGAAGCCGTTGCTACGAGCTTGCCGATGCCGGAACCGGCGGGTTCTGACGTCGGGGCGTCACCTGTAAGGCCCGGTGGCGTTCTTGGCGACCCCTACATCGCTAAGGGCATGGACGCGGTAATCGAAGTGATGACCACGCTGGCGTCGAACCTGGACAACCGCTAATGTGACAGCCTAATTGACGTGAACAGAGAGTCGCAGTAGTCGGTCAACGCAGAGTGCTAATCCGACTGTGGGCACTCTGCGCAGCTTTAAAGCCTTGGAAATCGGAAGTCATCAGGGGGTTACGGAATGGACAAGTCGACCAAGCCGGCGTCGCGCCATACGATCGAGATAACGTCGACACGACGTGACGTTGTCGGTTCGGGCGATTTCGAGCGAGCCAACCGTGGTCTCGTAGCACGACACGCCACCGGTGTAATCGAGGTGGGCGGCGCCGCGGTCTACGACGTCAACCGATATAGCTTCCTTGGACACGGTGAAGACAACCCTGAGACGGTGCACCCCACCCTGTGGCGCCAAGCCCAACTTAATTCGATACACGGTCTTTTCGAAGTAGCCCCCGGGGTATGGCAAGCCAGGGGATACGACATATCGAACGTGACTTTCGTCCAAGGTGAGACCGGTTGGATCGTCATCGATCCTCTAACCGTCGCGCCGACAGCGAAGGCCTGCCTTGAGCTCGCCAACGAAACCCTGGGTCGTCGACCTGTCAGTGCAGTGATCTATACGCACTCCCACGCCGACCATTTCGGAGGGGTGCTCGGAGTCGTGACCCGAGATCAGGTGTCTATCGGGGACTGCAGGGTTATTGCGCCAGTCGGTTTTCTCGCCGAGACGGTGGGGGAGAACGTCGTCGCAGGTCCAGCGATGCTACGACGCGCCGTTTTCCAGTTCGGCCCCCTGTTGCCGACCGGAGAACGCGGCCATGTCGACTGCGGACTCGGAAAGGCTATCCCTTTCTGGCAGTCAGACCTGATCGCCCCGACAGAGTCGATAACCGAAACGGGACAGGAGGTGGTCGTCGACGGAGTGAGGATGGTCTTCCAACTAACTCCGGGTACTGAAGCTCCGGCGGAGATGAACTTCTATTTTCCAGACCAGAAATGGCTCTGCACCGCAGAGAACTGCACCGCCACGATGCACAACCTCGTTCCCATCCGAGGTGCACTAGTTCGTGACGCACTCGCATGGTCGAAGTACATCGACGAGACCCTCGAGATGTTCGGGTCGCAAGCAGAAGTGCAGTTCGCTTCGCACAACTGGCCGAACTGGGGGAACGAGGCGATCGGCGTCTACTTGAGCCTCCAGCGGGACCTGTACCGCTGGATGCACGACCAGACCATGCGTCAGGCCAATCACGGGATGACAGCAACGGAGATAGCCGAACTCCTAGAACTACCAGACGAGTTCGCCCTGGTCGCTCACACCATCGGCCACTACGGCGACCTCGTCCACAACGTGAAGGCCGTCTATCAACGCTACCTCAGCTGGTATGACGCCAACCCGGCTCGGTTGTGGGAGCTGCCGCCGGAGGAGAGCGCTAAGCGCTACGTGGACCTTGCCGGAGGGCCGGAAAACCTCTTGTCTAAGGCTCGTCAGGCGTTCGACGGCGGCGACTACCGTTGGGTCGCGGAGCTAGTAGCCCACCTCGTGTTCGCCGATCCCGCGAACGAGGACGGTCGCGAGCTGCTCGCCGACACTTTCGAGCAGCTCGGATACCAATCTCAGTCCGCTACGTTTCGTAATGCCTACCTCCAAGGGGCGCAGGAGTTACGTTTCGGAACGCCTGCCCGACAACCGGTCCCCGCGGGACGTTTTGTCGAGTCCATGACGGTGGACCAGATTGTCGACACAATGGCCGTGAGGCTAAAGGCAGAAGAGGTTGGTGGGCTGACGGCGTCGGTCGGTCTGGTGGTGACCGACCGAGGTGAGTCATGGACTGTGCACTTGGAGAACCGCTGCCTGCGCGCAGTGCCCGGTATCAAGCCGGGAAGTCCTGACGCAACGGTCGAGGTGTCGACGCCCTCCATCATGGGTCTGCTTGAAGGTAAGTCCGGGCTGGACGACCTTGTCGGCCAAGGGCACTTAGCTCTGGACGGCGACAAGCAGGCCGTCGAGGCCGTGTTCGGGCATCTCGACCGCTTCGAGACGTTCTTCCCCGTGGTCACACCGTAAGCTTCGGACTTCTTGGCCTGCCAGACGTCGCAGCCTCAGGCGACGGCAGATCTGCCGAGAGCCAGATCTGCCGCTGACGGCGGTCAGTGTTCCCGGTCGGAAGCTTCGACGACGAACTCGTAGTGCGGGTTGATCATTCCGATTCCTCCGCGGATCTCGGCGACAGTTCCTTCCACGATTACACGGGCACCCGTGCTCATTCCTGCGATTTGACGCCGGCCGAGGAAGGCCACCGTAAGGTTCGCCTGTTCGTCTGTAAGCTGCACCTCCAGCGACGCTGTCTCACCCCACGGTTGCACCGTCACCTTTCGGATACGACCAGCCACCTTTGCTCTCTGGCGAAGCTTGAGCGAAGCGATCGGAACTGTCCCGGTGACCGACGACAGCAGCTTCTGGTCCAAAGCTTCCTCGGCGCGTTCTGTGTCGTTCGGGCTCGCTGGCGCAGGAGCGCTCCGCCTCGGTTTGGCGAGCCTGGCGCGGGCTTTCAGCTCGCCGCGTACGTCGAAGGGGACGATCGTGGCGTTGACGTGGTCTACTCTGCTGATCGCTGTGGCGATCCGCTCGCCGACCGAGTCGTGGAGTACTCGTCGAAGTCCGTAGCCGTAGGAGCGTCTCGGCATCAGGACGCTCACCTCGGTCCGCCCGTCGGTCGCGGCGGACACAAGCTCGACCGCAGCCCGGTCGACCCTACGGTCAGGGCAGTCGATCAACTGAAGGGGGAGCCGCCCGAGGCCAAGCCTGATCCACCTGTCCTGGATGTTCTGGGCACGCCGGGAGTCGAGAACAAAGTGGACAGCGGTCAGGTCGTCCACCGACATGCTGCGCGCGTACTGGATCGCCCGTGCCGTCGCAAGGTCAAGGCTGTCGACGAACACGAAGGCCACATGACGGGAAAGGGGCTTGGCGGTTACGGCCTGCTCCGCCACTCCGTCGCCTAGAACCTGGGCTTCCGCCACATAGAGGCGGTGAGTGCGGATGAGGATGTACATCAGGATCGGGAACAGGACTACGACAGCCCACGCACCCTGAGATCG
>JAJZNG010000103.1 GCA_021847945.1 Actinomycetes bacterium
ACGGAGGGCTTCGACGTCGATGGTCCCGGCGATCCACGTGGAACCCGCCCCGTAGGGCACCTCTGTGACTACCTGGCCGCGGTAGTCGACTATCTGGGAGCCACCCGAAAAGGTGTCGATCGCTGTGGTGGATTCGCTGTCGAGGTAGTAGGTGCCGAGGTTCATCGCTAGGACGTACATGTTGTTGTCAAGAGCCCGCGCCCGGTTCTGCACGGAGAACATCCCGCTCATGACACCCGGAGCCGGGTAAGGTCCCCGGTAGGCGATCTCGCAGCCGTTCATCGCAAGACCTCGAGCGTTCTCGGGGTAAGAAGCCTCGTTCGCCATCATGATCCCGATGCGTCCGATCGGGGTGTCCACCACAGGGTAGAACGCGTCGAGGTTAGCGCCGTAGAGCTCGATCCAACGGTCCCAGACGTTGTGCGGGGTGACCGAATGCTCCACCGGAAGGAGCGGGACGAGCTTGTGATGTTTGAGGATGACCGTGCCGTCCTCGGGTTCGATGACGAAGCCCACGTTGAAGAAGCGGCCAGGGAACTCGGGGTGACGAGCCTTTGCCTGGGCGATCACGTGTGCTTTCCACTGTTTGGCGAGACGTCCGAGGGCGTCGGTCTCGGGGCCTGGGATGTCGATGGCGCACTCGGCTGCGTAGGTCTCGTGGTCCAAGTCGAGGACCTCGTCTGTGAAGCCTTGAAGGCCGCCTTCGGGAACGCAGATCAACCGCACCGGCAGGTCCATGCTCGAAAGCCACGACGCCGCTTTGACCATATGGGCGATGTGCTCCAAGTTGACCTGGATCTCCTCCCTTCGGCGGATGCCCCTGATCGTCTGGATCAGACCGACAGCTTGATAAGGCTCTACCATCCCACTCGACTCCAATCCGGCCCGGCCGACTGTCGCCACGTTACTAATAGCCAACGGGCGGAGCCCAAAACCGCCGTCGCCATAAGCAGATCTGGTATGAACAGTCCTATGAAGGTCGCCGTGACAGCCGAGACACTCGCCGGCGAGAGCAGGGTGGCCGTGACCCCCGAAGGCGTGAAGGCGCTGATCGGGGCAGGTTGGGAGGTGTCGGTCGAAACCGGAGCGGGCGACGGAGCCTTCTTCGCCGACAGCGACTACGAAGCAGCCGGGGCTCAGATCACCGACGACGCCAGATCGTGCCTCAGCGGCGCGGCGCTACTGGCTACAGTGCAGCCGGCCAGCCGTAACCTCGTGTCGATGGCAGACCGGGGAATCGTGACCGTAGGGTTCTTCGACCCGGGCGGTCCTCTCGAAGTCTTGCAGGCTCTAGCGGACGCCGAAGCCACGGTGTTCAGTTTCGACCTGCTGCCACGAATCAGCCGAGCTCAGAGTATGGACGCCCTGTCGTCCCAGGCGACCGTCTCGGGCTACCGGGCGGCGCTTGAGACGGCCGGCCGGCTCGGACGGTTCTTCCCGATGCTGATGACCGCAGCTGGCACTATCCCACCTGCCAGGGTTTTGGTTATGGGAGTAGGCGTGGCCGGCCTTCAGGCGATAGCAACGGCGAGGCGTCTAGGGGCGGCCGTCCGGGCCTACGACGTTCGCGCAGCAGCGAAGGAAGAAGCCGAGAGCCTCGGAGCCAAGTTCGTAGATACCGGCATCCGGGCGGAAGGCGCCGGAGGCTACGCAAGAGAGCTGACACCCGAACAGCTCGCCGCCGCCCAGGATGCCCTGGCCGGCGAGGTCGCCCGCTCGGACGCTGTCATCACCACGGCGGCGGTTCCCGGCAGACGAGCCCCCATACTGCTCACGGCGGCCATGGTCGAAAGGATGCCGCCGGGCTCGATCGTGGTGGACATGGCAGCCGACTCCGGCGGGAACTGCGAGGCGACCGTATCGGGGCGGGAGGTCCTAGTCGGGAGAGCGACCGTCTTCGGGATGGCCAACCCGGCGTCTACAATGCCCACGCACGCAAGCGTTCTTTATTCGCGCAACGTGGTCAGCCTGATCAGGCTGCTGCACTCTGGGGCGAAGCGCACCGAACCCCCGACCGATGGTGCTGCCACGGGGTTGGGCAACCTCGACTTCGACGACGAGATAGTCGCGGGAGCTTGCGTTATCGCCGGGGGGCGTCCAGTCAACCCCCGGGCGGCGCAGACTCTCGGCGTTCAACCAGACACGATCGGAGGGCGGCGGTGACCGGAGGCATCGTCGGGCTTCTCACCATCTTCGCCCTGGCAGCGTTCGTCGGGGTGGAGGTCATATCCAAAGTGCCGAGTGTCCTCCACACGCCTTTGATGTCGGGCTCCAACGCAATCCATGGTATCGTCCTGGTCGGGTCGCTGCTGGTAATGGGACAGGCTCATGGCCAGCTGCAGTTGACCCTCGGTTTCCTGGCGGTGCTTCTCGCTACGGCCAATGTGGTCGGCGGTTTCGTCGTGACGGACCGGATGCTCGAAATGTTCCAGTCGAAAGCCCCCAAGGATAAGAACCGCGACAAACCGGACACCCCCGACGGAGGTAACCCGGGGTGATCGCACTTTCTTTTCCCCTGACAACCTGGCGGGCTCTGCTGTACCTGGCGGCGATAGTCGGCTTCGTCGCAGCACTCAAAGGTCTCAGCTCGCCGCGCGGGGCGAGGCGCGGGAACCTGATCGGAGCGTCAGCTGCTGTTGTGGCGGTCGGGATAACCTTCAGCGACCCGACCGTCTACCACTCCCCGCTCAACGTTGCGCTCGCTGGTGTCGCCATGGCGGTCGGCGCTCTAGTCGCGGTCCCCGCCGCCCGTCTCGTCAAGATGACGGCGATACCGCAGATGGTCGCCGCATTCAACGGTGTCGGAGGAGGAGCAGCTGCGCTGATCTCGGTGGTCGAGTGGTTGCACTGGCATTCCGCCGGCGTCCATCCCGCCTCCTACCAGATCGCCGAGGTTCTCCTCGGGGTGCTGATCGGGTCCGTGTCGTTCTCCGGCAGCGCTATCGCCTTCGCCAAGCTTCAGGAGATCATGGCGACGAGGCCGATCACCTACCCTGCCCAGCAGGCCATTAACGCCACCGCCGGGGCAGCAACGCTCGCTCTGACCTTGACCGCGGTGGCTACCGGGACCGTCGGATACGTGTACGCGATCCTCGTGCTCGCGCTCGCCCTGGGGGTGGCCCTGGTACTGCCGATCGGTGGCGCCGACGTTCCGGTCCTCATCTCCCTGCTGAACTCTTTCACCGGCCTGGCCGTGGCGGCGTCGGGGTTCACCCTCGACAACAACCTACTGATCGTCGCGGGGACTCTGGTCGGGGCGTCGGGGATCATCCTCACGCGACTGATGAGCAAAGCGATGGGAAGGTCGTTGACGAACATCCTGTTCTCCGCTTTCGGGTCGGTCGTGACCGCAACTGCTGGCGGCGAAGGTCCCGGTGGCCGATCTGTGCGCAGCTCCACACCCGACGACGTCGCCGTGCTCCTCGCCTACGCTTCCCGGGTCGTGGTAGTTCCAGGGTACGGGCTGGCCGTCGCGCAGGCTCAGCACGTGGTCAAAGAGCTCGCCGACCAGCTCGCTGCGCGCGGCGTCACGGTCGCCTACGCCATACACCCTGTAGCGGGGCGGATGCCAGGGCACATGAACGTCCTTCTCGCTGAGGCCGACGTCTCATACGACGACCTCGAAGAGATGGACCAGGCGAACGCCGAGATGTCCACGACCGACGTCGCCCTCGTGGTAGGGGCGAACGACACTGTCAACCCGGCTGCGGTGGACAGCCCGGGAAGCCCGATCTACGGCATGCCGATAATCCACGCTGACAGGGCCGCCCACGTCGTGTTCCTGAAGCGCTCCATGCGACCAGGGTTCGCCGGGATTGACAACGAACTGCTGTTCAACGACCGGACGGTCATGCTGTTCGGCGACGCCAAGGACACGCTCCAGAAGCTCGTTTCAGCCGTCGCTGAACTGTAAACGAACCGACCGTTCCGCCACCGGAACCAGGTTTCTACGCCTAGCTCGATGCCCCGAGCGCGTACGCAGTCATCGACAGAGAACCGTACGTGTAGCCGTCGACCACCGTGGACGCCGCTTCTCCCGCAGCGTCGGCGAGCCCTGCGAGGTAAAGCAGCGGCAGGAAGTGATCCGGGGTCGGGGCTGCCGTGGCGTAATCGGGGTGACCATCCAAGCTCAACGCGGCCGCCGGGTCGGTGGTCATCGCTGCCCTGGCCGCGTCGTCGAAGCGGCGCGCCCAGTCGAACCCGGCGTCGGGCTTGGACCAGTCGATGCCGCGGAGGTTGTGGACGACGTTGCCGCTCGCCACGATCAGCACCCCCTGGTCGCGAAGCGGAGCGAGCCGGCGACCGAGGTCGAAGTGGTATGGGAACGCCTTCGAAGCGTCGACGGAAAGTTGGACGACTGGGATGTCAGCCTCGGGGTACAAGTGGGCGAGCACAGACCACGTTCCGTGGTCCAAGCCCCAGCTATCGGCGTCGGCGCCGACCCAGACCGGCTTGACTACTTCGGCGACCTGCGCTGCCAGTTCGGGGGATCCGAGGGCCGGGTAGTCGAAATCGAACAGCTCTTGGGGGAAACCGTAGAAGTCGTGGATCACCCGGGGTTTGGGCATCGATGTCACTGCCGTAGCTGCTATGTACCAGTGGGCGGACACACTAAGGATGGCTTTCGGCATCGGCAGGGTCGCCGCCAACTCGCGCCACGCCGCGGTGTAACGATTGACCTCTAAGGTGTTCATCGGGCTTCCATGCCCGATGAACAAGGCGGGAAGGACAGGGCCTGCCACTAGATCATTCAGGCCGGTGGCTCTCGCCACGGTTTGCCGACCGACACGGGTCGCCTAGTCAGCCGAGGTCGTAGCGCTTGCAGGCGCCGATCCGTTTGGCGCGGGCTCGGCGGTCGTCGCCTCGGTGCGCGTCGAAGGAGTTGCGGCAGTCGAGGAGGAAGCAGCCGGGGGCTTGGCGCGCAGCACCTGCGCTAGCGCTGCGACCGTCATGGCCAGCGCCCCGAGGAAGGTCAGCCTGGAGAGCTTCTTCGGCAAGCGCGGGCCCAGCTTGATAGCCCCCGGACCGTCAGCCGCGAGGAGGGCCGCCACGGCGAGGTTGGTTAGGGGCAACTCGTAGCCACCTTTTTGGGCCATTGGGCCCTGGTTGCGATGCGCGGCGGATGCGACAGCCATCGACCCGGCGATCGCAACCGGCCCTAGAGGGTAGGCGACACCGGCGGCTGTGAGAAGGCCGCCCCCAAGCTCGCTCGCACCGGCGAGGGTGGCCATGGCCTTGCCGGGACGCAATCCCATCTTGTCGAAGGTGGCGCCGGCGGCGTCGAGACCGGATCCGCCGAACGAGCCGAACAGCTTCTGGGCTCCGTGCACGGACAGGTATCCGCCGAGGACGGTGCGCGCAGCCAAAAGGGTTACGTTTCTCATCGTTTACCTCCGTTAGTTCGAGACGTCACCCTACCGGCTCGCGGGCTTCTGGCGGCAGTCTGAGCTCGCCGGGCAACCCGCCCGGACCGACGACGCCGTCATCCTCCCGACACCATCCTGTCCCGACCTTCCCAGTAGGGTGCCCGCAGCTTGAACTTCTGGAGTTTGCCGGTTGCGGTTCGGACCAGCGAGTCGCGGAACTCCACCGACGTAGGACACTTGAAATGGGCCATTCGCTGCCTTGCGAACTCTATAAGGTCGGCCTCAGTCGAGGCCGACCCTGCGCGCAGGACCACCAGGGCTTTGATGGTCTCACCCCACCGATCGTCAGGCACGCCGATCACTGCCACTTCCGCAACGTCGGGGTGCTGATAGAGGCAGTCCTCCACCTCGATCGACGAGACGTTCTCCCCACCGGTGATGATCACGTCTTTCTTGCGGTCCGATATCACCAGGTAGCTCCCATCGGTGATGTAGCCGCCGTCGCCGGTGTGGAACCACCCGTCGACGAGAGCTTTAGCGCTCTCTTCGGGTTGCTCCCAGTAGCCAGCAAAGACATGATTGCTCCTGGCTAAGACCTCGCCCTCGTCGTCGGTCCTTATCCGCACCCCCAGCGCCGGGACACCGGCCCGGCTGAGGAGTTGGGCTTTGTCGCCCGCGGACATTCCGTCCCACTCGTAGCGCGACCTGTTCACGGTGAGCAAAGGCGAAGTCTCGGTGAGCCCGTAGATCTGGATGAACTCCCATCCCAGCTCGGTTTGCACCCGTTCGATCACCTTCGACGGGGGTGGCGCTCCGGCCACGACTATCCGCACCTGCTCCCGCCCCGGGGTGTCCTCGCCGCGCTCACGGCGGGCCTCTCCGGCGTCGAGGACGGCCGCTACGACTGCCGGGGCGCCGCACATGAGTGTCACCTTGTGCCGGTCGATGCGCTCCAGGATCTGCTCGCCGTCGACTTTGCGCTGGACCACCTGCTTGGCGCCCATCGCGGTCACCGCATAGGGCATTCCCCATCCGTTGCAGTGGAACATCGGCAGTGTGTGCAGGAACACCTCCCGTTCGGTCACGGTGGCGTGCCATCCGAACACGGCGGCGTTCAACCAGCAGTTACGGTGCGTGAGCTGAACTCCTTTCGGCCGTGCGGTCGTGCCGCTCGTGTAATTGATGCTCGCCGTGGCGTTTTCGGCGATGTCAAGCGGCTTCGGAGCGGCTCCCGCAGCTGCGGGGGCGAAGAGCTCGGCGTCGTCGACGCCGTCTAGGACGACGGTACGGGCAGTCCGAAGCGAAGACAGCGACCCGGCGATCTCGGGGTCCACTAGAACCAACGAAGCGCCAGAATGATCCACGATGTACTGGACTTCGTCGGCGGTCAAGCGGTAGTTGACTGGGACCAGGACTCTTCCGTAGCCGCTGACGCCGAAGAACGAGATCATGAACCGGGCTGCGTTAGGGCTCACGATGGCGACCCGGCCCCCCGGGCCGACCCCCATACCCTCCAAGGCGAGGGCCATTCCTCTCGCTCTCGCCTCGAAATCCGCGTAGGTGATCTCGCCGAGTGGCGCGGCGGCAGAAGGATCGTCGACTATCGCGACGCGCTCCGGGAAGACCGTCGCTGCACGGTCCAGGAAATCGCCGATTAGAAGCGGAACCTCCACGGTTGATTCTCCTCCCTCGGGCACTCCCACCCGCTTGGAACTGACTTCGTACGCGCCTACAACTCTGACACACCGCTACGGGGCGAAGCGGTGATAGCTTGCGACTATGAGAGGTTCGGTGACTTTGCACATGAAAGCTCCAGCTGAGGAGATATGGGGTCTCGTCAGTGACGTCACCAAGATCGGGCTTTACAGTCCGGAGACCTTCGAGGCCGAATGGCTCGACGGGGCTACGGGTCCGGCTGTCGGCGCAAGGTTCAGGGGTCACGTCAAGCGTAACGGGCGGGGACCGGTGTATTGGACTCAGTGCCGGGTCAAGGCATGCGAGCCTGGTAAGGAGTTCACTTTCGCCGTCGAGGCGGGCGGCAAGGCGGTGAACACCTGGTCCTATAAGCTCGTACCGGCCGGAGATGGCACGGACGTTACCGAGTCTTTCGAGCTTGCCCCAACCCCGCCTATGCGTATCTACTGGGCTCTTTTGGGCTGGGCCCGGGGAAAGACCAACGAGGACGGAATGCGCCGCACCCTGGAGCGGATCAGAGACCAGGTCGAGGCCGCCTGACGGGAACTTCCTGGAATGTCAGCGTTGCGGTTGTAAAGTTTCTACTCCGGCGTAGGGCACCAGGGCCGGCGGGAGCATGACGGTACCGTCGCTTCGAAGGCCGTGCTCGACGATCGCAGCCCAGACTCGGGGCGTGGCAAGACCAGAGCCGTTGAGCGCGTGGACGAATTCGACCCCGCCCCCTTGCCTCCTGAAACGGATCTGGCCGCGCCTGGACTGGAAATCGGTGACCAGGCTGATAGACGACACTTCCAGCCATCGGTCGACTCCCGGCGAGTAGACCTCAAGGTCGTAGACCCGCGAAGCTGAGAAGGTCAGGTCGCCGGCGCACAGCTCGACCACCCTGTAAGGCAAGCCGAGGACCTCAAGAGGCCTGGCGGCGTCAGCAACGAGGGACTGGAACTCTGCCTCGCCGTCCTCGGGCTTGCAGAGTTTGACGAGTTCCACCTTGTGGAACTCGTGGAGGCGTTGCATGCCCCTGGTCTCCTTGCCTGCAGCTCCGGCTTCGCGTCTCCAGCACGTCGTGTAGGCCATATACCTGACAGGAAGCTGGGCCTCGGCGAGGATCTCCCCCTGATGCATCCCCATGAGGGCGACCTCTCCCGTCGGGATCAGCCAGAGGTCGTCGTCACGCAGACGGTAAGCCTGCGTGTCGAACTTGGTGAGATGTCCGGTCTTGGTGATGACCTCGCCCCGGACGACGTGCGGGGGAATTATCTCCTCATAGCTGTCACGGTGGAGGTCCAGAGCAAACGCCGTGAGACCGCGAAGTAGGCGGGCGCCGTCACCTTTGAGCAGTGCGAACATCGCCCCGCTCAGCTTGGATGCCCTCTCCGCGTCGAGGATGCCCAGGCGCTCGGCGATGTCCCAGTGAGGCTCCCACTGCCTCCCTGCGTAGTCCGCCGGGTCGTATCCGACGGTGCGCAACACCACGTTGTCAGCTTCGCTGCGCCCGTCGGGTACGTCGTCTGCGGGGAGGTTGGGGAGCCTCGACGTCACATCGTCGAAAGACTCTTCGAGGGACCGCAGCTCCTGCTCCAAGGCTTCGAGGCGCGCCCGGTGGAGCGACAGCTCACTTCGCAGCGCCTCAGCTTCCTCACGTCTGGACTCGCGCATAAGCTCGCCGACCCTGCTCGCCCCGGAGTTCATCTCCTGGCGGGCGGCGTCCACCGCGCGCACCTGGGCGCGCCGCTTGTCCGCCAGGCTTCGTGCCTGTCCGACAAGAGCAGGATCGACGCCCTTGCGCGCCAGCCTGCGGGCCGTTTCTTCGAAGTCGTCGAGCAGCAGCCTGGTGTCGATCATGGCGGGTCGCAGCCTACCTGGGTGAACACGATGCCCGGATACTAAGCAGGTAGCCGTCCGTGCTCAACAGGCGCTGAGAGGACCTAGTGTGGCTTGCCGTGCCCGACCGACGATCCACAAACTCAGCTCAAGAGGCGGACGCCGTCGGCGACAACGCTCGCTCCCGCTTCGTCGACGAGTACGCCGGGCGGCCGCAGAGCCCCGTGGTGGTGGTCATCGCGGCCCTCGACGAGGAGCGCTCGGTCGGTGAGGTCATCCGGTCGCTCCCCAAGGAACTGTCAGGGCTCGGCGTGTCTTGCATCGTCGTGGACGACGGATCCAGCGACGACACCTCCCGGGTGGCACGGGACGCCGGCGCTTTGGTCTGCCGCCTAGAACGCAACTTAGGCCAGGGCCGGGCGCTTCAAGTCGGTTACTCGCTGGCTGCCTCGGTAGGCGCTCGGGTTATAGTCACCCTCGACGCCGACGGGCAGTTCGACACTTCGGAGATGGCTCGCCTGGTCGGCCCGGTCGCCTCAGGACGGGTGGACTTCGTGAACGGATCGCGCCGGCTCGGAACCAGCCACACGACTGACAGGGTTCGCCAGTTGGGTTTGTGCTGCTACGGAGCTGTCGTTTCTGTGCTGACCGGGACGAAGATCACCGATCCCGCAAACGGGTTCCGGGCTTTCACTCCTGAGCTAGCGAAGCGGGTGCCTCTGCACCAACCCCAGTACCAGACGGCGGAGCTGTTGATGGGGGCTCTGGCCATGGGGTTTCGGGTAGTCGAGACGCCTGTTACAGTGCTACCCAGAGCAGCGGGGACGACCAAAAAGGGGTCGAACCTGCGTTACGGGCTGAGGTTCGGGCGGGTGGTCGTGGGCACCTGGTGGTCCCTTCGCCAGCTGACGACCGGCCGCTCGGAGCTAGCAACCTCGACCGACACCTAGACGGGATTCTGACTGGGAAGACTGGGTGGACTGGGCGGACTGGCCGGCTAACTCGTGGCTGCGACAGGACCGATGACAGCGACGTTGACAGCGTCGGCACCGGCGGTGCCCGAGGCGAGCGAACCACCGTCGGCGCCCACGACCACCCGAACCGCCGTAGCGTCGATCGGCTTCGAGAAAGACTTCAACAGCCAAGGAGCCGCTGCGTGCCCGCCGCCTACGGACCCACCGGCCGAATCGACCGTCACCCAGACCCCTCCGGGCGTTTCGAGTTGCAGTTCGACCGACGAAGTCGAACCCACCGGGTTCCACGCCTCGCCGACCGACACCTGACTGACTGGGGCGACGCCGCCGAAGTACCAGCTCTGCGAAGTCGACGACAGACCGACAGGGGCAAAAACCGGTCCTACCGAATTGCCGCCGAGAACGTCGGTGAGCTCGCTGTTGGCGCTGTAAGGTCCGACCAGCTCGTAGACAGTGGCGTTGTCACGCAACGAGTGGAGCATTGGCACCGCCCAGTCACCGGCCGCTGCGAGAGTGCTCATACAGCCGCTGTCGAGGAAGCCCGGCTTGTTGAAATCCCCGTTTAGCATGTAGGAGGCGTGGTCCTCGCTGAGCGCTGACAGCACCGCCGGCAGGTAGCAAAGGTTGTGGGCGACTGTGAACGCCGTCCACTGAGTGCGATGCCCGGTGAAGAGCGCCGTCGAGGACTTGTAGTCAGTCTCCACCACATCGGACGGGGTGCCAAGATCCGACAGGAGAGCGACGTAGCGCGAACCGGCGAAGTGCGAACTACTGACGTTCCACCCAAAAAGATAGTCGCGGGGGGCCTGTGCGACCAGAGGAACAACAACCAAACCTGCGACAGCGACGGTCACTGACCCCCGCGCAGCGCCGAGAGCCAGCGGGCCGAAACGGGAAACAGCCCGGCGCAAGACCCTCCAGGCGATAGCAGCGCCAAGCACGTACCACGCGACGAGCAACGGAAGCACGAGAATCGCTCGACGCTCGTTGACGAATGGCCAGAGCGCTGACTCCCCCAGGTACACGACGGCCATCACAAGAGCCGCATCGTAGAAACGCCGGAACCACGAGACCGCCCCGACGACCACGAATATGGTCACCTGCCAAGAGACGATCTTCCACAGGTCCACCCAGTGGCCGTGTAAGGGCAACGGCGCCAGGTACGGGACGAGCGTTGCGGGTATAGCGGTGGACAAAAGGTGCCACACCGAGTGCGGCGCTACGTGGAGCAGTCGGTGGAACAGGCCTCCTTGGTAGTAGACGCTCAACTGCATCGTGTAGAGGGTGCCGGCAAGCGGCTTGCCCAGGACGAGACGTGCCGCCAAGACGGGGGCTAGCGTCGCAGCGACGCCGACCGCCAGCGTCGACGCCTTCGCGAGCCTTCGCCTGGCGGGCCGCAGCGCCGTCCACAGGATCAGGCCGATCACTATTCCCAGGCCGGCCTCTTTGATCCAGATCAGACTCGACGCGAGGACTGTCACAGCGAAGGTCTGCCATGAGACCAAGCGGTCGACAGTCGCCCAGGAATCCACGGCTAGCAGCAGGAGCAGGAGCACCACGAGGAACGAGGCTTCCGCCATGACCATGCTCGCATAGGTAGCGAACGGGGGGCCGAGCGCTAGCACCACAAGCGTCGCGACCCTGACCTTCGTAGTGACGCCGTGCTTAGCGAGCCAAATCCACGTCAGCGGGAACACTGCTGCGAAGCAGGCCGTCGAGAACAACCTGAGCGCCACGAAGCCGTGCGGCCAGAGCCAGACGATGGGAGCGATCAGCGCCCCGAATCCGGGGGCGTAGAGCGAGACTATGTGCTCGCCGCTCGCAAGCTGCCCCGTCAGGCCCTGCCCCGACAGCAAGGCCTTGGCGGTGAGGATATAGCTGGAGTCGTCGTCGAAGGACCCTACGTGGTAGCGCGGCCACACGAGCGCCACATGGACTAGGCCAACGAGCAGGGGAAGGCCGACGCCCAAGAGGGTCACGAACCGTGGCCGCAACCTACGGCGGGTCCCGCCGGAGGCGGGGTCTGCTAGATCGGGAAGCTCAGTTAGCGTTGGCGAGGGCACTGCTAGTGGAACGCCATTTCACCGTCGGGCGCATAGCTTCGGGTATGACCCGGTGCTTGTGACGCTCGACGATCGCAAACATCGAGCCTATTAGCGTCTCGCTCAGCAGGTGAGGCGTGAGGCCCAAGTCGAGAAGCCCGGTGTGCGCAGCTCGGTAGTAGTGGGATTCCATCTCGACCCTGGGATTGTCGACTTGTTCGATCTGGCATCCCCCCGGCCATGCCGCCGCTACGGTATCGGCTATGTGACGGACTGACATCTGCTCGGTGAACTGGTTGAAGACCCGAAACTCGCCCGGCTCGGCGGGGTTCTCGGCCGCTAGACGTATGCAGGCGACCGTGTCCACCACGTTGATGATCCCTCGGGTCTGGCCTCCCGTGCCGTAAACCGTCAGCGGGGTCCCCAGCACAGCTTGTATCGCAAAGCGGTTCAGGACGGTCCCGAAGATACCGTCGTAGTCGAAGCGGGTGGCCAAGTCTTGGTGAAGTGCTGTCTCAGCTGTCTCCTGCCCGTAGACGACCCCCTGGTTCAGATCGGTAGCGCGAAGCCCCCAGATCCGGCAGGCGAACTCGATGTTGTGGCTGTCGTGGACTTTGGAGAGATGGTAGAAGCTCCCTGGACGCTTCGGGTACAGAACGCGATCCTTGCGACCGCGGTGCTCGACGTCCAGCCAGCCTTCCTCGATATCGATGTTCGGCGTTCCGTACTCCCCCATCGTGCCGAGCTTGACTAGATGTATGTCTCTGTTGTGTTCGGCGATCGCGTAGAGCACGTTCAAAGTGCCGACCACGTTGTTGACCTGGGTCGACACGGCATGGTTCCGGTCCAGCATCGAGTAGGGCGCGGAGCTTTGCTCCGCGTAGTGGACGATGGTGTCCGGATCGAAGTCGGCGACAGTCGACGAGACAAAATCGCCATCGCAGAGATCCCCGACGTAACTCGTGACACGGATTCCCGACAGGCGGTGCCACGCCCTAAGGCGCTCCTCCAAGCTCAGGATAGGAACGAGACTGTCTACGCCGAGTTCCTCGTCCCAGCGGCGCCGGACGAAATTGTCCACGACGGCTACGTCGTGTCCGACCGACGACAAGTTGAGGGCGGTCGGCCACCCCAGGTAACCGTCGCCTCCAAGCACCAAGATCCTCAACGTCACTCCAATCTTTACCGAGGCCGGAGCCGGCATTACCACCGGCACCTCGACTTAGCCTCCGAGGATACGACCCTGGACACCCCAGCGACAGTAGCTTTCATCCTATTAGAGCGCTTTAGTCCGAAAATACGTCCGTCTCTCAGGAAAACTTAAACATCTTCTAGGTTAGCTTTCAGGCTGGCCAGCTCTGTTTGTAGGAACTTATGCGTTCCAAGCCCCACCTCTCGCCGACCAAGACCGGTCCGCTCACCGGTCCGGCCCGCCGGCCGCACGGTCGCCGCCGTGTCATTGTCGCCGCAGGTTTTGCAAGCCTCGGACTTCTCGCCGCTGCCTGTGGCGGCGGTTCTACCAAGACCTCCTCGCCGACCACCTCAGCGACGACCGCATCCAGCGCTGCTGCGGCCGGAGGCGCGAATACCACGAGCCGGGCCAAATTCACTTCTTGCCTGGAAGCCCACGGGGTTCCTGCAAGTGTGGCAGCGACCTTCGGCGCCGGAGGCGGCTTCCGTCCTGGCGGGTCAGCGACTGGCTCGGGCGCCGCTGGCGCGGGCGCAGCTGGTACTGGTGCAGCTGGTACTGGTAGTGGCGCCGGCGGGGCAGGGAGAGGCGCTTTCGCCCAGTACTCAGCCGCTTTCACTGCGTGCCGATCCGACCTTCCCGGAGGGGGAACTTTCGGCGCCGCCAACAGTCCTCAATTCGCCGCATACCGCAACTGCCTGAGCGCCCACGGCGTGACCACACCCACCGGTTCGGCACCATCCACGGCCAACACTTCGGGCAGCGCTCCGACTACCAACGCTGCGTTCGCCGCCGCTCGAGCAGCCTGCGCTCCCCTACTGCCTGCTAGGTCTACGACGACCACTACGACCGCGGGCTGATGAAGCACCCCCGCCTGTGGATCCTGAACGGCGCCCTGGTCGTAGCGATCGGGATCGTGACCTACTTCGGGGTGACATCCGTGTTCCACAAGGCCGCGACGACCACCGCCGTCAGGACCGCCACCGTTTCCCGTGGAACCGTGGAGCAGACCGAAACGGCATCAGGGAACATCTCCCCTGCACAGGACGAGAACGTCGACTTCTCGACGGCAGGGACAGTCAGCTCCGTCAACGTAACCCTCGGCGAGTCAGTCGTTGCAGGTCAGCTACTCGCGACGCTCGACCCGAGCACCGCCCAGACTGCTCTGACCACCGCCGAAGGGCAACTGTCCACCGCCGAGAGCAACCTCTCACTTGCGGAGTCCGGCGGCGAAACCCCACCCCAGGTAGCGCAGGACAACGCAACGCTTTCCTCCGACGAGCAGAACGCCTCTACCGCTGCGAGCGTCCTCAGCGGAGCTCAAGCCCAGCTTTCAAGTGACGAAGCGGCTTGCGCGACCACCCCGACGACGACCACGACCACCACTCTGCCTCCGGCGAACCCTGGATCGTCAAACCAAAGCGGTTCGACTGGATCCTCCTCGACCGGCTCGACGAGCACCCCCTCGACCGGGTCGAGCAGCACTGCAAGTTCCAATCCGTGCAGCGCAGTGGCAAGCGACCTGAACACCATCAACCAGGACGAAACGTCGCTCACGAACGCCCAGAACGCTCTCACGCAGGAGAACCTGTCGATCGAAGCCAAGCGGTACGTGAATCCAGCGACGCTGACCCAGGACGAAACGGCCATCACCACCGCACAGCAGGCGGTGACCAACGACGAGCAGGCCCTGGCAGAGACCAAGCTCACCGCACCATTCTCGGGGACTGTCATAGCTCTCAACGGCACGGTCGGTGAGACTGTGTCAGGTGGCGGCAGTTCCGCTGCCTCCTCGTCCTCCGCTTCGTCGAGTTCCGCTTCGTCGTCTTCGGCGGGGTCGGCGGGAAGCTCCTCGGCGTTCTTGACCCTAGCGACTCTCGGGAACTTGCAGGTCGTGGCCGGGTTCCCCGAGGCTGACGCCGTGAAGATCAAGGTCGGCCAGCCGGCGGCGGTAACCCTCAGCGCCCTCTCCAACACGACCGTGTCGGGGACTGTGACCGAGACCGACCCGAACCCGACCGTGGTGAGCAACGTCGTCACCTACGACGACACGATAAGCCTCACCAACCCGCCCGCCACCGTCAAAGACGGC
The DNA here is from genome assembly GCA_021847945.1 of Actinomycetes bacterium. Classification (GTDB taxonomy): domain Bacteria; phylum Actinomycetota; class Acidimicrobiia; order Acidimicrobiales; family Palsa-688; genus JAJZAM01. Next base: position 15,180 of record JAJZNG010000103.1, read on the forward strand.
ATGAGCGTGACGGTCGCAGTGGTCGTAGCGTCAGTGTCCAACGCCCTCGAACTGCCCTCGTCGGCGATAACCACAACCGGCCGCATCTCAACCGTATCCCTGCTAACCAACGGCAAGCAGACCACTAGGTCGATCACGGTGGGTCTCGTGGGTGACTCCACAACGCAGATCCTCTCCGGCCTGTCAGCCGGCGACGTCGTGATCGAACCGACCGTCGCCGCTACCGCTGGGGGCGCCACGACGGCAACCGGTGGTGCAGCAAGAGTCGGGGGCTTTGCCGGCGGCGGCTTCGCAGGCGGTGGCATAGCCGGCGGCCTCGGATGATCCGGTGAGCCCCGTCCCTTCCGGATCGCCCAGCAGCGACCGGCAGCTTCCGCCGGTCATAGCCCTGCGGAACATCACCCGCACCTACAAGATGGGCGACTCCGAGGTCCACGCTCTCGCCGGCGTGTCGCTGGTGATCGAACGGGGAGAGTTCGTCGCGATCATGGGCGCTTCGGGCTCCGGCAAGTCGACGATGATGAACATCATCGGCTGTCTTGACGTTCCGTCCAGCGGGCGGTACTGGCTGGACGGGGTCGATGTACGTGGCCTCGACGAGACGCGCCTGGCCCGGGTCCGTAACCGCAAGATCGGCTTCGTATTCCAGAGTTTCAACCTGATTCCGCGAACGTCTGCCCTCGCGAACATTGAGCTACCGATGCTCTACGCCGGGGTGCACGCCAAGGAACGCCGGGCTCGTGCTCTGGCCGCTTTGGACCTGGTTGGGCTGTCGTCACGGGCCGGTCACATGCCCAGCGAGATGTCAGGAGGCCAGCAGCAGCGTGTCGCCGTCGCCCGGGCGTTGGTCACCAACCCTGCGCTCATACTCGCGGACGAACCGACAGGCAATCTGGACACTCACGCTAGCGACGAGGTGATGAACGTGTTCGAGTCGCTGAACCGGGCGGGCCGAACCGTGGTCCTCATCACCCACGAGCCTGACATAGCGGAGCGGACAAAGCGCACGGTGCGCTTGCGCGACGGTCTGATCATCTCCGACGAGAACACCACCAGAGGTCCCCGCCGGGCCGAGATGGGCGCCGCCCGATGACGATCCTCCTCTACATGACGACGGCGCTGCGGGGCCTCTCGGCGAACAAGCTGCGCTCGGCGCTCACGGTCCTCGGCATGCTCATCGGGGTGGGAGCTGTGATCCTGCTGGTCGCTGTCGGCAACGGTTCCTCCATCGCAGTTCAAAGCAAGATCAAAGCTCTAGGGACCAACACGATCACCATCACCAACAGGGGCAGGTTCGGACGCGGGCCGGCCACGACCGGCACGCAGAGCCAGGCGGCGACGATCACAGCCGCCGACATCAAAACCATGTCGGATCCCAACCAGGCACCCGACATCCTCTCGGTTTCTCCCGTGCTGAGCGCCTCGGTTACAGCCAGCTACCAGGACGCCTCCACGACAGTGACGGTAACTGCGACCAGCCCAACCTACCTACCCGCCGAGGACTACACCGTCGAAGCCGGCCGGTCTATAGGTTCCTCCGACGTCGCCAGCTCAGCCCAGGTGGCCGTGATAGGCCAGACCCTCCTGTCAAATCTCTACCCAGCCGGAGCGAACCCGATAGGAACCGACATCTTCGTGACGGAGGGTAAAAACGAAGCGCAGTTCCAGGTCATCGGCGTGCTCGCTGCTAAAGGCTCCACCACCGGAGTCGACCCCAACAACATCGCGATCATCCCCTACACGACCGCCGAGGGTCTCTTGACCGGCTACACGAACAACTTCAAGCAGATCATCGTCGAAGCGAAGAACTCCAAGGACGTCAACGCCGCCGAGGCAGAAGCATCTGACATTCTCGCTTCCGCCAACCAGACGACCGTGGCGAACCTCCCGTTCTTCGTGATCAACGAGCAGTCCCTGTTGTCCACCTCTGCGTCGACTACCTCCACCTTTACGGTCCTGCTCGGCGCTGTCGCCGCGATAAGCCTGCTCGTCGGAGGTATCGGGATCATGAACATCATGCTCGTCACGGTCACCGAGAGAACCCGGGAGATCGGGATCCGAAAGGCTATCGGAGCTCCACGGGGGGCGATACTCGGGCAGTTCCTCACCGAGGCGGTCCTACTCTCTTTATTCGGCGGGCTGGCAGGCGTAGCGGTCGGGCTGATCGGCAGCCGCTTCAAGATCGTAGGGGTCAAGCCGGTCGCGACGCCCACTTCGGTGGTCGAGGCTTTCGTGGTGGCCGTCGCCGTCGGGGTTTTCTTCGGCTTCTACCCGGCTAACAGGGCTGCGTCACTCCGTCCCGTCGACGCTCTCAGATACGAGTAGCAGGGCCTACCAAGAAAATTTTAGGGCACGCGAGGAGAAGGTGATCCAGATGCAACCAGACGACCCGACGCAGCCGGTGCCGATCCCCGAGACGACCCACGTTCCGGTCGTAACCATCCACCCGGAGGACCCCGACGACGAATGGGCCCTACCCGAAGCTTCCAAAGCACTGCGCGTCCGGTACCTGACGGCAGTGCTGGTGCTGGTGCTAGCCCTCGGCGGCGGTTTCTGGGGCGGGGTGGTAGCCGAACGCCACCACGGCACAAGCACTTCGAGCGCAGCATCGGCCCTAGCCAGGCGCTTCGCCGCTTTGCGGGCAGGCGGAGGGTTCGCAGGGGCAGCCGGCGGCGGGTTAGCAGGCGGTTTTGGAGCTGCCGGCTCTACTGGTAGCCCCACGGCGGGATCACCCGCGGCCACAGGCACGGTCATAGACGTCGCCGGCAACGTCGTAGAGATCAGCAACGCTGCCGGTCAGATCGTCAAAGTGGACGTAGGACCCTCCGCCAAGGTGACCATCACCGCCGAATCGAGCCTGGCAGGGCTGAAGATCGGCGACACCGTCGTAGTGTCCGGCACGGCTGGGCCAGCAGGGACCGTAAAGGCCACCGCTGTAAGAGCTACAGCGCCATCTACCTCCGGCTGACGGGTACCGCCAGAGGTATCAGGAAGCGACGGCCGGCTAGCTTGCGGCTTGGTCCGATCCTACGCCCCTCCGCACGCTGCGATCGACGACTATCTCGGCGAGAACTCTCAGCCCCACCCCCGACACTGCTACACCTGCAAGGGAAACGGCCAGTGAGACGGCCAAGCCGCCGATCACCGCCGCAAGTCCCGCCACCACCATCACGAGTCCCCACCACCTGACGCATAACAGTCTGACCCACCCGCGTCGCAGCACGAGCCGCGCCGAGGACACCGCCCGCATGGCCTCCGAAACCGGGGTACCTCTGAGGCGGGACGCGAAAACAGGGTCGTCAGCCAGCGCGGCTGCTTCGAGATCGGCCAAAGCGGCCCTCTCGGCAGCGCTCAGTCTCGCATCTGGAGTCATCTCTACACCTCTGCAGCTAAAACCTGACAGATATATTCTCTACCCATCGGCAAGCTTATGCCTAGGGCCAAGAGGCTCTTTTTTTTGCACTTTGCTGGCCGCGGCTCGACCGCTCGCGTAGTCTCGCCTTGTGGCCACATCTAGGACAAGCCGATCCGCCCCCGACACTCTCGCTATCGACATCGGCGGGACGGGCCTTAAGGCCTCGGTGCTCGACGGCGCCGGCAACATGGAGCACGACCGTGTACGCTGCGACACCCCGTACCCGCTACCGCCAGACAAGCTCGTCACCGTTCTGGAGGAGCTGATCAAGCAATTACCTGCTTTCGACCGTGTCTCCGTCGGTTTTCCTGGCATGGTACGCGACGGGAGGATACTGTCGGCGCCGCACTTCGTCTCCCCCGAGGGCCCCGGAGGCCAGCCGGATGCTGACCTCGTTTCCGCCTGGAAGCATTTCGATCTCGCCGCCTCCCTGGAGAAGGTGACGTCCAAGCCGGTGAAGGTGGCCAACGACGCCGACCTTCAAGGCGCGGCGGTCATAAAAGGGCAGGGACTGGAGTTGGTCCTCACGTTGGGAACAGGCCTGGGGACGGCCCTATTCTACGAGGGCCAACTGGAGCCTCACCTGGAGTTCGCCCACCACCCTTTCAAGAAGGGACGCAGCTACAACGACGTCGTCGGCGAAGCCGCCCGCAAGAAGTCGGGCAACAAAAAGTGGCTTGCCCACGTGCTCGAAGCAGTGGAGACGTTCAGGGCGCTCACGTTCTTCGATCACTGCTATGTCGGCGGGGGGAACTCCGCTCGCCTCGGGAACGACCTGCCCGAAGGGGTTAGCGTCGTCGACAACTCGGCTGGAATACTCGGGGGCATTAAGCTTTGGGAGGTCACAGCCGCTCGCACGGCGCCTGCGACGCGTCGGCCCAGTTCACAGCGGCCCACCGACACCGCGGCCCCTGATACTGCTGCGACTGACGCAGCCAGCGCCGACCCGCAGGAAATCTGAACCCTACCGGCGTTGGAGGATCCGCCTCCAGGTCCGGGGTAATATGCCTGCGACGCCGGATGCCGGGACACCTCCCGCTGCCGAAAGGCGACGCCTGCGAAGTTCCTCTGCGTCAGTGTCGTCGAGAGGCTCCAACGGTCCGACGACCCAGCCGAGAAGCAGGTCGGCAAGATCAGGGTTACGGGCGAGAGCCGGGCCGTGCATGTAGGTGCCGAGCACCCGACCAGCCCTGGCGCCGTCCACACCGCTGTCCGAGCTGTTACCGACTCCCGCAACGACCAGCCCGAGCGGCTCCGCCCCCGGGCCGACAGTCGTCACCCCAGCATGGTTTTCGTAACCGCTGAGAGTCCGGGACAACCCCAACCCCAGTGCCGGTTCGACGGCAAGCTCTCCCACGGCACGCCTCCGGCCGGGACTCGTGGCGCAATCCAGTAAGCCCACGCCGGCGCGCGATTCCCCGTCGGGTCCTGCGAACTCCTTGCCAAGGATCTGCAGGCCAGCGCAGACAGCGAACACCACTGCCCCGCTGTCCACGGCCCTGGCAAGGGGACTAGAAGACGATGTGGCTCCCAGCTCGTCTGCAGCCAGGGCCTGGGGTTGGTCCTCGCCGCCTCCCACCACGTAAAGGTCGCAGGATGCGGGCACGACGTCCCCCGAGTGGATCACAGTTAGCTCGGCGGCGATGCCACGCCAACGCAGTCTCTGAACGAGGATCGTGGCGTTTCCGGAGTCTCCGTACGTGCCGAGAAGGTCAGGAAACAACAAGCAGACAGACACGCTCATAGGTTGCCAACCCCGACCGAGCGCACCTTGGAGCGGATCTCTTGGAAAGCGGTGTAGTTCGCCACCACATCGAAGTCGCCGCCTCCTGAGGCGTGACGCATCGCGTCCAGCGGGTCGGAGATGACCGTGTGGTCCACTTCGGCGTAGCGGAATCGAACCGCAAGGTCCCATGCCCGTTCGCCGGCGAGGGCGACGAAATGCCCCCGCAGGCGCTCGAAAGGCACATCCCACAGCCAGGACGGGTCACGGCCGTCCGCCAAGCGCGCGTTGACCGCAACCACGACAGGGGCGGGAGGGGACGCCAGCACCTCGAAAGTCTCCATCCAGCCAGCAGGGTTCTTCGCAAGGAGAAGCCGGGCTTTTCTCCCACCGACGGCGACATTCGCGTATCGGCCGGCTACCTCACCGAGGGAAGAGAACGACCTGGCGGCTACGTTCGGGTCGGCTCCCAAAGCCTTCGCAACGCACAACGCGACCGCTGCGTTCGCCCGGTTGGCACGGCCTGGTAGAGCCAGTTCCAAGCGCAACGTCGTAGCGTTCGGCCATCGCAGCGTGTCCCCTTCGAGCTCGACGTCGGTTCGGGGTCGTGCGAAGTCGCACGCACCGCAGGACCAGCTCGACGGGGTGAATATGATACGACTCCCACAGCTCGGGCATCCCCCCGAGTCCTCTGTCCAGGGTTGCCCTATCCCGACCCAGAGCACGTTCGTCGCCCTGCCGGCGCCCCAGACCACGAGGGGGTCGTCGGCGTTGGCCACCACGGTGCCGGCAGCGTTGCCGGCCAGGGCCGATCGCCACGAGGACGCTAGAGTCCGCACTTCGTTGTTACGGTCGAGTTGGTCGCGGGTCAGGTTGAGGAGACCCACCGCAGCCGGGCGGGTGGCCGCGACGACCTTGGGCAGCCAAGCCTCGTCCACTTCGAGCGCCGCCGGCGAGCCGGGGGGACCGTCGGCGAGCGCCGAGACGAGTCCCATCGGAAGGTTGGCGCCCTGCAGGTTGGTGAGTACCCTTCCACCGCCCGAAAGTGCCGTGGCGAGGAGGCTAGTCGTGGTGGTCTTGCCGTTCGTGCCCGACACCAAGGCCACTTTGCGGCCGGCGCTTAGACGCGCGAGCGCCTTGGGGTCGAGCGCGAGTATCGCCCGGCCGCCTATCACCGACCCACCGCCCTTGGCGAGACGCCTGGAGACCTCCGACACACCGACCCCGACCCGGACGGCGATCCTGGTGCGCTCCGGCAGTGTCACGGGAAAGAGGCTAGCTAGTCGCGCGTGGCGTAACCCACTTCGGCGGCTTAGCACTCCTGGACGGTTTCTCAACCCCCGGGGACGGCTGCAGCAGGTAGCGTTGGGGCATGAAAGCGTCCAAGCCGACGGCCGGATCGATAGCGCCAGACGCCTCCTCCCTGGTGCTGCGCCTTGCGGTGGGGCCGATGCTCTTCGCTCACGGGTACAACAAGGTGTTTGGGACGGGAGGGTTGGCTGGCACCACCCGATGGTTCGAGGCGCTCGGGTTGCGCCCGGCGGCGCTGCACGCTCGTGTAGCGGCTGCGACCGAGATTGCGGCGGGAGCGGCAGTGACCCTCGGAGCTGCTAGCCCTTATCCCGCTGCGGCTGCGATCGGCCTCATGGCCACGGCGGCTGCGACGGACCATCGCGGTAAAGGCTTCTTCGTCTTCAAAGGAGGCTGGGAGTACACCGCTATCGTGGCGGCGGCAAGCGCCGCTATGGCAGCCCTCGGCCCAGGACGCCTCTCCGTCGATGCACTAAGGGGCTCGCCCAGGAGCGGACTTCGATGGGGTTTGCTCGCCTGCCTCCTTGGCACTGCCTCAGCAAAGGCTCTAGTGGCCGCCTGTTACCGGCCGGCGGGGACCGAGACCGCCAGCGACGACTGAGATTGGATCGTTGACGCCGGCGGCGCCTGCGGTGTCGGTCGAAGCAGCCGGCAGGCTGGTGACGGTCACCAACCCGGACAAAGTCATGTTTCCCGAGCGCGGAGAGACGAAGCTCGACTTGGTACGGTACTACCTTGCGGTGCAAGATCCTCTCATGGCGGCGATCGGTGGCCGGCCAGTATTGATGCAGCGATTCCCTGACGGGGCGATGGGGCCTTCGTTCTTCCAGAAACGCGTACCACCGCGTCGCCCCGAGTGGCTCCAGACGCTGCAGGTGGCAACCCCGAACGGCACGGTATCCGACGCTTTGGTCGCCGCTGACATCGCCCACGTCTTGTGGGCGGTGAACCTTGGCTGTCTAGGCTTCCACGTGTGGGCATGTCACGCCGGTGACCAGGAGCACGCGGACGAGCTCCGTATCGACCTGGACCCTCCACGCGACGCAGGTTTCGAGATGGTCGTGCAGGCCGCCCTCGAGGTGTCGCGGCTTCTGGAAGAGCTCGGCTACAACGGCCTGCCCAAGACGACGGGAAGCAGAGGCATTCACGTCTACGTGCGTCTGACGGCGGGGTGGACCCCTTTGCAAGTCCGGGCCGCTGCCGTTTCGCTTGCGAGGGAGCTGGAAAGACGCCGGCCTGACCTGTTCACCTCCTCGTGGTGGAAGGAAGGCAGGGGTCGCCGGGTTTTCGTGGACTTCAACCAGAACGCACCTCACAAGACGATCTTTGGTGCGTGGTCGGTGCGTGCCAGACCAGGCGCCCAGGTTTCGACACCTCTGCATTGGGAGGAACTGGACCGCGTAGACCCCGACGAGCTGACGATGGAGACGGTGCCCCCGAGGATCGTGCACTGCGGTGATCCCTGGGCGGGAGCCAGACCAGCGTCCCTACAGCGCCTGCTGGAGTTGGTCAACGCTGACCAGCAGGCCGGCCTCGGGGACGCCCCCTGGCCACCCGAATACCCCAAGATGCCCGGCGAGCCCCCCAGAGTCTCCCCGAGCAGGGCCCGCTCGCGATAAACATCCGGCGCGCCCGCGTATCAGGCGAGGCAGCCCCCGGTATCGCTGCCTTCTCATACTCCGCCGACCTTGCGGGTTAGACGCCTGTCTGAGTACCAGGGACGAAGGCGGAGCTGCAACGGCGGTAGATGCCCGTACACGAGGACCGCTTCACCCGGTGCGACCCGGCGCAGCCTGTCGGGCGGGGCGAGTCTTCGGAAAGCGGTAGAACGCGCCGTCGTCGTCGGACCTCCCCTCATCTCCTGGGTGACCGTTAGCTCTTGGACTGCCTGCTCGCCTGCCAGACCCGACATCATGTCCAAGGTGCCCAGGTCTGAGACCCCGGACAGGAGCAGTTTCGCTCTGTGGTTGTTGGCGATGGTCCTGGCCCGCTCGGCGTCGTAGCGGGAGGACAGCTGTGCTAAGTCCTGGCATATCGTCACGAGTTGGATACCGAGGCCGGCGGCCGTCGAAGCCAAGATGTCAAGGTCGGCTATTGGAGCGATGTTCGCCGCCTCGTCGAGCACGACCAGCAGAGGAGGGTCGAGACGGCGTCCGGAGCTGTTGACGGTCTCCACGGCGTGTGCTACGACGGACGACACCAGAGCGGCGAAAAGCCCCGCAACCCTGGCCTGCTCGTGGCTAGGTCCGCACAGGTAGAGCGTTCCTCTCCTCGACAGGAGCTCGTCGATGTCGAAGTCCGAGATCGCCGTGGAGCCCGCTACCACTGGATCAGCAAAGGGCACAAGAACTGTCTCTAGGGTCGTTCCAACTGAGCTCCTTATGCGATCGTCGCGTCCGGCGCACGCGGACAGCGAGGAGACCGCCAGGTCGTGGCCGGCTAGCACGAGCAGGTTGAGCGGCTCGTCGAAGTCGCAGGTATCAGTCCAGCGGACCACGTCAGCCATGCTCATCCCCGACGACGCGGCGGCAAGCATAAGGGGTGCAAGCTGCTTCGCTGCCGCTGTGTACCAGAAGGCCGCGTCCGACATCCCTCTCCGACCCGGGGTCGACTCCACAAGCCAGGTGGCCATCTTCTGGGAGCCTGACCACGAAAGGCACTCCGACAGCGGAGACCACCTTGCCGATGCTGCCAAGCCGACCGAACGCGTCGGGTCGAAGAGGGAACAGACCCCTCGCCTGCTCCGCCACGCAAAGGTTGCAGCTGCGAGGTCGTCTTTCACAGACGTAGCGAGGACAGGACCGTCCCATTCGAGCAGCGCCGGCACCGCCAGACCGGTAGTCTTGCCCGACTGTGTCGGTCCGATCACAAGCACCGAGTGGCGTTGCTCTGTCGCCACTAGACGGCCCCCAATGCCCGGGCGACGACCCAACACCAACCTCCCCGAGGCCTGCCGAGGCGACACTTGAAGGACTCTCACATCGGTTGCCCTGGCCCAATCCGCGCCGCGCCGCTCTCGCGTCCTTCCGATATGCCCGATCCGCCCGGCCTTTCGCTCCGGTGATACCCGCCAGCGCGGCCCGCGGTCTGCGATTCTTCCCTCGACGCGACGTTCAAATCGGAGTAGGCGCCCAGCGCCCATGACCAAGCCGACGACGACGGCGACAATCGTGACGCCAGTGACGGTCGCCCACAGATAGAAGGCCGACGCGGGAACCCGGACCAGCGTACCGGCCGACGTTCCCGCCCATGCGGCTCCTGGATCACCGGCATGGCCCGGCAGGGCCGCAGTTGCCGCCATTAGAGCGGGGACTGAAACACCCGGCCAACAGTGCAGCCAGACCCTGCCGGCAATCTCAGCAGTCAACCAAACCCAGCTGAAGGGCAAAGCTAACGCGACCGCTGCACATGACATCAAGAGCGGCCCTGGGCGGCCCGGCATACGGCCACCGGCGTGGGGAAGCGAAAACGGGGGGGAGGCGTTGCGGCGGGGAGCGCCGCGACCCGGAAGTGGGGTCTGCTGCCTCACCGCAGCGCCGCATCCGTGTCGATCATCGAACGCTCTGCTTTGGACACCAAATGCTCCACGAGGAACGTCCGGTGGCCGACCTTCCACAGTGCGACCCCTCTGGGAAGACGGCCCAGAGCGTCGGACTCTGTCGAGTTCAGACCGATCAGTCCCGCTGTGGCAGGAATCTCCGAGGGGCTCTGCGCGAAGCACACTCGCGTCTCGGAATCCGCGAGCAGGCCGTCACCGAGTTTGCTCTGCGTTGAACCGTCCTCGCCGAGCGCCCCGAGGTCCGATAGTCGGTGCAAGACCACCAAGTTCGATACACCGAGAGCCCGGGAGAGCTTGAACGTCGCCTGGGACCATCTCGCCGTGGCTAGATCCGAGAGGATTGCCCACGCTTCGTCGAGGACCACCAGGCGTTTAACGGTCTCAGAAGCCGAGAAGGCCGCTTGGAGCCACGCCGTGGCGCACGCCATTATCAACGGAAGGGCAGGCGAAGAGAACGTCGCCGACAAGTCGATAACCACAAGCCTGCCGTCGATGCCGACTCCTTTAGCCGTCGCTCCGTCGAACATGCCGGCGAGGTCTCCCATCACCATCCGCCGCAGCTCCAACGCCACCGTCCTCGAAAGCTCCGCCAGCGAGGTGCTCTCGTAGCCTAGCGACCGGGCCGCGGCAGGTTCGGGAAACAGCATCGCCTCGACTAGATCCACAAGCGTCGGCTTCGGGCTTAGGACAGATACCTGTCTAACCGCCAGTTCGACGGCGGTTCGCTCCTCGGGGCCGAGCGGTCTGGCGAGCGACGAGCACAGCAGAGCACAAGCGAGCTCGAGCCTGGGTTTGATCGCTGCTTCGACATTGTCGCCGGCTGGCTGGTGTCGAGCGCCGCTGGGAACGTCGAGCGGGTTGAGCCGCGTTGGACCTCCGGGGCGCAGCAGCACGGGCTGGCAGCCGAACGCCTCCGCCAGAACGCCGTACTCGCCTTTAGGATCGACTATCCAGGCTTGACGACCCCGCCCCAACTGCCGGCTCACGAAAGTCTTCACGAAGCTCGACTTACCTCTGCCGATCTGTCCCACTACCAAGACGTTCGGGTTGGTGATGATCCCTCGGGCGTAGAGCTCCCAAGGGTCGAAGCGGAAGGGACCGCCGAGTAGGTCTTTACCTATCAGAGGTCCCCCGGCGTCAAGGCCTCCGCCGGACACGAACGGGTACACCGACTGAAGGTGGGCCGTGGTAGCTCGGTGCGAGAGCGGTGGTCTCATCTGACGAGCTACCTGAGTCCCCTGCACAGCGGCAGCGTCCACCAGTATGCCTCAGCTTGACGGCCGTACAGGCAGCGCAGCTCGATTCGGGCGGCTTGAGCTGCCTGCTCGAGCGCGGCGCAGGCGGCTGCAAGCTTGTCGCAAGTCTCGGCGCTTTCCGTGACGTAACCGGAGAAGCGGTAGTCACAGTGGCCGTCTGCGAGCTCAGCCTCCCGGCGCTCAGCTCCCTCCGTCTCTCTGTCACGCCGGGCGCTCGACAGGAAGCCGGCTTTCATTCGCAGCTGCGAATCGGCTGCGTCCGCCGTACGCGCCGAGCGCGCCTCACGGACGGCCCGGTCGAGAGGAACCGGAGCCATGATCACCGACACCCTGCGAGAAGCTCTTGAGATGAGCAGGGGTGCGAGGAAGTTCGGGCTGACCTCAAGGCGCGGCCAGTCGCTGATCCAGTATGTGCGATGCCACATCCCGTCGAGTTGCGTCTCCGACCATCCCTCCCGTAAGGCAAGTGGCGCAGAACCTCCACGGCGGCTGGCAAGAAGGTCGGTGAGGGCTTCCACGCTCAGCGCCTCGGACGTTCTCAGGTCTACGCAACGCAGCTGGCCATCGAGGAAGCGCACCTCCCGGGCGAGCACGTCTAAGCGGCTCTGCCGGCGCCGGGGCATGCCGGCGTCCGAAGCGACAGAAATAGCAACCCAAGTGTCGTGACGTTCGATCTGAGGGGCCGCCTCGGACAAAAATACGCCATACGAGGTGTCCATGGGCGCTACCAGAGGACCCGAAGCAGCATCCATAGAAATGTCTGCCGCCGTTGACGACGGCGAACTGCGCGCTACCCATTGCAGTCGGCGCACAGGACCACCGGGCCGGCCCACCGAGGCGAGGACGCTGCGCCAGCCTTCGAGCAGGCCGGCCTGCTCGAAGGGGTCGAGAAGGCACAGAGGTGGGCCCTCCACTGCAAGTACTGCTGTCACAAAGCCGCCTTTACGGTCGTGTACATACGCGGCCGGATTACTGTCCGCGCCTGACCTGTAGCGGTGAAGTGACACCCCGCGCGGCCCTGTCTGAGTCTTTGGATGGAATCCCCGGTCCAAGGCTGCGGGCACAATCGTCAAAACACCTTGCGGCGACCCGACAGCCTCGGGCACAGCAGGGGTCCCACCCGCCCGGGCGCCTTCCAAGCCATGTTCTCGACGCAGCAGCCTTCCCTCGCCTGGAGCGGGGCTCAAGTGGGGCTTGTACCCCCGACGAATCAGCCAGGAGCCTCCGAGCACAACAACGTTGTAGGCCCGCTCACCGCGCCAGGGCCACATCGCCAAGGCCAAACCGCCGAGGGCTATTACCAAGCCGGCTGGCGTTCCGGCCGGGGGTCCGATCAAAGACCGGACGGCTATGGCGACCACGACGGCCGCTCCAGCGGTGAGCATTTGCCCGAGGGCCATCCCCAGGACGAGCCCTCGACGCTCCAAGGCGTTGAAACGGTATCGCGGAGCCGGTGTGACGCTGCTCAACTTTGGCTACCCGGCTCGGAAGGCCCTGTGGGAAAATCTGCCTGGCGTTCGGGTATCGCCTGCGCTACTACCGGTCTCGTATCTACGGAGGCGGTATCCCCAGATGACGAATGCCGCGCCGCCATCACCAGCTGCGTTACGGGATGGAACGGCGCTCCGGCCGCAGAGCTAACCGCTCGGGCCCCCGCGCGGAGTGGTCTGTGCGACATTCCTTCCAACTGCGCTATGGCTGAAGTCTCCACCACCGGCGCAAGGCGCAGCAGGGCGAAAGGAGCGAACCCTGCGAGCAGCAGGATCGCTGCTCCCGATATTGCCGCAGCGAGATTGGAGGCTACGAAAGCCTCCATGCCGAGCACCACGGATACGACTATCACGAACTTGGACAAAACCAGAGAAACAAGGATCTCGATGGCTCTTCGTGCCGTGGACAGCGTTGCAGGCCAGATGAAGCCGATCAACGCCAATGGCGTGAAGATCGTCGCCACGTACAGTGCGGCCGATCGAACGACCAGTTCGAGCCAAACCAGGAGCGTTCCGACTATGGTCAAGATGGAGAGCAGACCCTGGACGAAGAGCGGTTCCCCGCCGACCTGCCCGCCGGCTACTGCTGCGATAAAGAGCTTCGCTCGCTTTTGGGAGCCCGCGTCCAAGAACAGCCGGCACAGCAGGTCCACAACCTGGATCCCTCTACCAACCGCCTGCGAAGCGGCGAAGCCTGCCAGCACCGCTACAGGAAGGCCGACAAACCACACACGCGCGAGGCGTTTCCCGTCTTGACGCAGAACAGGGCCGACGCTCGCAGCGAGAAGGATAGGAAGGATTACCACGACCACGACCTGCTCCATCACGACTAGTTCAGATTGGAACCAGCCAGCGTCCACGCTGGGCGTCGTAGAGGTGGAGATGAGGTTCCACACCTCGGCAACTATCCATGCGGCTCCGTGACCCAACGACGACCCTATGGACTCCAGAAGAGAGTGTGCCGCCTGATCTGCAAGTGACCCGCCTAAGTTCCCGGCCTCGCACGTCAGCGGCAGGACGCAGGCGACCGAACCGCCGACGGAGCTCATATCTTGGCCCCCTGGCGGATCAAGAAGTCCACGATCTGAGGAGCTCCGCTGATCAAGATCGCGGCCAACCCGGACACGAGGACACCTTTCCGACCGTTGTACGCCTGCTGATAGTTCTGCGAGTAATGGCCGAACGCCCACATAACAGCCCCTATGACGACGCCAGCCATGGCGGCCATCAGTGCCCAGCCGCCGAGGCCGTTGGTCAGGTCAGACAGCACCGAAGCGCCCGGAAGGTCATTGATGTTAGGGGCGAGTGTCAGTCCAGGCGTACTAGAAGCCGACCCACTGGACGTCGCAAGAGACAGCGTCGCGAGAAGCAACATTTCCCAGCCTCCACAGTTAGAGTGTTGTCTTTTAATAGTATTTCATAGCACTCCATGTATGCAAGTAGTTGGAGTCGGTTGACAGCCAGGCGGCAAGTCGGGTTGGCCAGATCGGTCTCGGCCTGTGTGCGATCTCGGCCTGAGTGCGATCTCGATCAGTGCTTGCGTACGCCGTCGAGCAGCGAAAGGATCTCAGCTCCGTACGCCTGCAACTTCGCTGGTCCAAGTCCTTTGACATCGGAGAGGCCTTTGATGTCGGCGGGCAGCGCTGCGGAGATCGCGCGTATCGTCGCGTCGGTCAGATATATGTAGGCCGGTTTTTTTTCTGCTTGTGCCCGGCTCTTCCGCCATTCCCGGAGCGCCGCCGAAGCAGCCTCCCGAACCGGGTCCAACACAGTTGGGTTCAAGGACCCGGTTGCGTCGGCTCTGTCGACTGTCGGTTTCCATTGCGTGAGCATTTCGGAAACGAAGACGGAGGCGGGTTCGCCCGCCACGACAGTCGCCGACCGCGAAGCGCGGGTAATAGCCACGTGCAGAATCCTGCGTTCCTCTTCCAGGTCATCGGCCAGACGATGTGGCAACACACCCGCAGTTACGTCGTGTACCACCACGTGGGGCCACTCTTGACCTTTCACAGCGTGGATGCTTGCCATGGTCACACCGTCAGGAGCACTCGGCCGTCCCAGCACTCCTCGTAGCCACAGCTCGAAACTTCGAGGCTCAGTGTGTAGGCGCGCGATCGCCACCAGCGAGTCCAGATCGTCGCTTTGAGCTGAGCGGTCGAGACGGCGATGCGCTTTTTCAAGGGACGCCATCGCCCGGTCCAGGCCGACCTCGTCGCGCACCTCTCTCAACAGGCGAGCGGTCGTAGCCTCCGCCGCCAGACGCGACAGTACAGCCAGATCAGTGGCGAACGAGGCAACCTTGGTAGCGTCCCGTTCGCTCAATCGCCCAGCAAGACGACGCCAGCCTCTGTCGTCGCGCTGCTCCGCGATCCATTCCACCACCTTCGGAGAGAGCCCACGCGCCGGTCGGCGGGCGGCTGCAGCCACGTCGGACGGGGAACGGAGCCGTGGATCACTCGTAGCGAGACGCAGCCACGCAAGGGCTGCCGCTACTGCGCTACGCGAGAGATAGGACTCGCCAACCGCTGCCCGGACTCGCACCGAAGCCTCACTCAGCGCGACCTGCACAGGCACCAACGAAGCGTTCACCCGGGACAGTACGGCTATGTCAGCGCTCGCTACTCCCCCGCCAAGGAGCTCCACGACTCGCTGCACGGTAGCGTCCACGGCATTTTGGCTCGCGACGATCCGGAGGTCGGAGTCTGCGTGGGTCCGCTCCGAGCACGCAACGACCTCTTTGGCAACCCGCCGGCGGTTGTGCCCTAGGAGCGTCACCGCCGACCTAACGACCCCGGGAGGGCACCGGTAGTTGACCCTCAACTGCTGGATCTGCGCACCGGGAAAGTAACGTCGGTAATCGATCAGCCATTCAGGCGATGCGCCGGCGTACCCGTAGATGGTCTGGTCGTCGTCGCCGACTCCGAAAACGTCCCCAGCCGGCCCGGCCAAAAGCCGGATCATCAGGAGATGAGCCGGAGTCAGGTCCTGGAACTCGTCGACAAGAAGCACCCTACAGGATGCCCTTGCCCAGCTGCGGACCTCGGGATGGCGGAGCAGAACTTCTATCGCACGGTAGATCTGCTCGTCGAAGTCGACCATCTTGCGATCGGCCAAGAGAGCCCTGTAACTCTCCATGACGGATGTAAGCCCTTCGACCTCGCCTGCGTAGTCAGCTTCGACTTCTGTGGGGTCTTCGAGCCCGAGACGCACCCGCGAAAGAGCCTCAATCCATGCTACCGCTGGGTCCGTGTTAGCCCGTCGCGGGAAGTCAACGAGGCGACCGAGCAGCGCCCGAACCTCTGCTTCCCCGGCGGTCGTCACGCGCTGCGCACGGTTGACGACCGACAGGGCCAACGAGTTCAACGTGCGGATCTGCAGGCCCGGCAAGTCCGGAGTTCGGGCCACCATCTCCTCGGCAGCCCGCTTGTTGTACGCGACCAGGGTGACAGCCCGGCCGGGGAGCTTCCAGTTGCACAGAAGGTGTCGAGCGCGCTCCGTCAGGACGCGCGTCTTGCCAGATCCAGCAGGAGCGATAATCCGGGCAGACCCGAACGGTTGCGTCACGGCAGCCTTTTGGTCCTCCGCCAGTTCAGCATCGGGCTCGTTCGATCCGAATGGACTGAGTGAGCCTGCCTGCAGAGCGACCCGGCTGATCACGGCCAACCCGTCCACGTCGCCCTTCCAGCGTAACGGACCGCCGTCGCAATAGGCGTCAGCTCCGCATGGTAATACTACGTCTGCTCTCACCCCGGGACTTGCTCCCAGTCCCACAGCCAGGTCACGCAACACCCAGCGAGGTCTATTTTCGCGGGCGTCGACGGCGTTGGCTAACGCGAAGAATCGGACTCTCTCACCGGGCAGCGAGAACGCTGGCGTAAGCGACCACACTGGAATGTTCACAGCGCCGGGTTCTGGCAGGTCCCCGTCGAGTTCGACAACAAGCGGGATGCGCTCACGCCAGGCCAACTCAAGGCTATCGACGTCGCCATCCCAGCGCTCACAGTTGGACCACGCGTCCGGGGGCCTCTGACCTGGCCTGACGATAACGCTGCGCCCAAGCACGGCGCTGCCCATCTTGATGTCCTCGTCAGCGCCGGCCGGCGGCCCAGTCATCACGTCGGGGGCGCTCCCTGGCGCAGCATTCTTGTCGGCTTCACCTGCACGTTCCCAGCAGCGTCTCACCTCAGCGACGGTGCCGTGGACTCCCCCGCAGTAGCCGCAGGCTATAGCCCGGCTCATGTCAAAGCCTGTCTTTGCGCCACCGAACCAACCTATACATGGGCTCTGACGGACCAAACAGGTGCCCGAAGCGGGAAGGCCAAAGCATAGCCTTGTTTTAGACATGAAATATATGGAAATATATTTTTATGCTGATTGTTAAGTCGGCGAGTGCCGGCAGCGTCAAGTATTACTTCGACGGTAGGGACCCTGGCGTGTGGTCTGAGGGCGCAGGGAGGCTACTGGGCCTCAGCGGCGCAGTCGACCCGGAGCACCTACGCCGAGTCCTCGACGGCCGGGATCCGGGGACATCCCAGTTTTTGCCTGGACGAAACGCTGCTCGCCGCCGGGCCGGCTGGGACCTCATCTGGGCGTCCCCCAAATCCTTCTCGCTCATCGCAACCCAGGGTCGAGACCCGGCGAACACCGCTGTCGACGCCCACCGCAGCGCCGTCGCGGCTTTGATCTCATACCTCGACCAGGGGTTGGAGGTATCGCGCTCCGGGGAACCGGGAGGTCGGGTAAGGTGCGACGGCCTGATTGCGGCGGCTTTCACGCACCGCTACAACTCGGCGGGCGAACCGCACGTCCACACCCATCTCATAGTCGCCAACCTTTCCAGGGCGCAGGACCGCTGGTCAGCGGTGATGTCGGACCAGTGGTACCTCGACCGTCGAGCGCTCAGCGCCCTCTACCACCTGGAGCTCAGGCACCAGATGGCGATTCGAGGGTGGAACATCGAATGGCGTATCCGGCCTGACGGGCTGGCGGACGTAGCCGACGTAGCTCGTTCAGCCGTGCGGGCAGCGAGCTCTCAAACCAGGGCTGTCGAGGTTTTTGGAGCTTTCGAGGCGAGACGTCGGGCTGTGACGGTGCCCTGGCAGGACAGGGTTGTGGCAGCGGGCGCTAGGAACGCGGCCGCCCACTGGGTCCCGCTCCCCTTGGCCCGCTCGCGTCCTGCAGAGTCCATCCGGGACAGCCTCTTATCGGCTGGACATCCGGACTCAAGAAGCCTCACGGCGCCGGCCGGAAGCGGCGCCCGTCTCGACGACGAGCATCTTCGCCGGGCCGTCGAGACCAACCTGGCCGTCAAGAGGTCAGACTTCCGACGGGCAGACGTGATCGTAGCTTTGGCGGCGACCCACCCCGGCGGCGCAAGCGTGGACACGGCGACTGCGTGGGTCGACGGCTTTTGCGGCGCCAGTCTTCCCGTCAAGTCGACCACATCACGCCCCAGGTGGTCAACGTCGCTCGCGTTGAAAGCCGATCGCAGGCTCGTCGAAATGCTCCAGGAGGGATGGGAACTCCGCCAGGACCTGCCACTACCGACGATCACCCGGCCCCGGGCTGGCAGTCCCGGTTTCCCCCGAACGTCCGCCGGCGTCGAAATGCCGTCTGGCTTCGCGGATCCGGTGCTCCGCTTCACCTGCCCTGCGGGTAGGAGCCGCCTGCTTGAGCACGCCGAGATAATCGACCTTCACCGGCGCAACCTCGAACAGCTCGGCTTTCGCGTTGCGGTCAACACGCCGTCGGCGGGGTCGGCGATCAGATGGGCGGTTCTCGCCTCGACGGCGATCTACCGCCGAGGCGAGAACTTCGATGTTCTGGTAGTGGACCAAGCGGACCGCCGCAGTAGCGCCGACCTGCTCTTGATCGCCGGCGAGGCGCGCCGCCAGCGGGCTCAGCTCATACTCGTCGAAGGTGGAACCCTGCCGCGCCTCGCCAGCCCAGCCTCCCGAGGTCTCGTGGAGAGCCCTTCCAGGATCGTCGACGTGCCGGCCCTGGAGCCATGGGCGTGCACCCCCAACCGCGAAGGGGAACCCCGGGGCATCTCACCGGAGATACAGCCGACCGGACGACGCTACGCGGCCGCCGTCCTCGCTCGCTGGAGGGAGCTGAGCAATCTCGGAGTAGACGCAGTAATGGTAGGACTCGGCGTCGAAGAGACTTCCGCCCTCAACGCTGCCGTCCTCGCCGAGAGATGGGGGCGTCGCCCCCACGATGGCAGCGACTCCCGCCGGCCGTCGGCCGGTCCGCTCTGGGGTCAAGGCGACAGGGTAGTCATGTTGTCGAGCAGAGATCGCTTGGTACCGTTCGGAACCCGCGGGACAGTCGTTACGACTGGCTGTCACCTAGCCGACGTTTCCGTCCGCTGGGACGGCGGGGACGGATCGAGCCCCAAAGCACCGAACAGCCACGACAGACTCGGGCACGCCTACGCTCTAACACCAGCAGTCGCCGCACGGACCACCGCCAGTCTGGTCGTCCTCGGACCGCCCGAGGCGCTGGCGGGCGTGCGAGGTCGGGTGATCGACTGCGCCCTGCCCGGAGACCGTATATCCGCTGGACGTGGAAGTGGAATTGGTCGCTGGCCGAGTCACCAGCCTGCACGTGGCGCGACCTTGGGGCGCGACGACCTCGGTCTCGGCCTGTGAGGATCGAGACATCGCACCAAGGTGACGAGGCTACGCGACCCGCAGTTGCGCACTCCGGGTCAGCTCCGTTCGTGAGATGCTGGAAGGGAGGTGACAGAGCCCACTGACCGACGCGCCAGCGACCCGACCGTGCTAAGACGGTTTCTGAGAAGGTCGTGGCCTGCCCTGAGAATGATCGGCGGTCTCGGCGTCGTCGGCGTCGGGGCTTGGGCGATTTCAGGAAAGACCGGAGAGCTGTCTGGAATAACCGGCTATCTGAACCGTCTGCGCTGGTGGTGGATGGTTCTTGCGGTGGTAGGCGAGTTCGCCTCCTACGCTGCTTTGTCCTCGCTTCAGCGCCGTCTACTTCGAGCGGGGCGGGTAAAGATCAAAGCGGGGACAATGTTGGGTATCACCCTTGCGGGATCGTCAATCCAGTCCTCGTTCCCAGGCGGAACCGTGTTTTACCTGGCGTATATCTTCCGCCAGTTCCGCCATCGCGGTGCCGACGACGTGCTGTCGGGATGGGTTCTGGTGGCTTTCAACATGCTGACCTTCTTGGCGCTCTCCGTCATGGCACTAGTAGGCCTTGCGATCGCCGCTTCGACGGGCAGCGCCTACGACCTCGTCGAGGCGATCCTGGGGATCATCGCTGTTGCTCTGTTGATGGTGATCGCGTTCGTGAAACGTCGACTGGTGCTAGCGCACTTCGCGACGCTCGTTTCGCTCGGGAGGAGGCTGATCAGGCGGCGCAAGTCGAGTTTGACCCCCCAAGAGGTGGTCGACCGCTGGGTGGCCGAGCTGTCAGCCGTCAACCCCTCGCGCAAGCAGTGGTCGATAGCTGCGCTCATGGCGGCCTCCACTTGGCTCGCCGACCTCGCGTGCCTGGTGCTGGCCTTCTACGCCGTCGGGGTAGGAGTTCCCTGGCGTGGTCTGCTGCTCGCCTACGCAGCCGGCCAGCTCGCCTCGAACCTGCCCATCACCCCAGGCGGTCTTGGCGCTGTGGAAGGAAGCTTGACGGTCGCTCTGGTGACTTTCGGCGGAGGGGAGGAGTCCACCGTGGCGGCTGTCCTGCTCTACCGGCTGGTCTCCTACTGGCTGATGCTGGGGATCGGATGGGTGGCCTGGGCGCGCCTGGCGTGGTCTGCCCGGGGACGCCTGCCGGTCGCCACCGGGTCCAAAGCAGGATTGCTTAACGAGCTCACGCCGGCGGCCGCCGTCGACCGCCACACTGCGCGCAAGGAGGAGGCTTCACCATGGGCACCGTAGCAACCCGTCGGACACGAGCCTGGCCTGTTGTCGCAGCGTTCGCCGTCTGCGTGGCAGCCCTGAGCGGCTGCTCCTCCACGTCGACGCTGTCCAACGCCTCGGTGTCGGTCTGCTACCGGGCGATACCGGTCGGACGTTCGTCGCTGCACACCGACCAAGCCCGCTTGGTCGGTGTGCACGAGCTTCCACTCGACAAAGTCCGCCTGTCCCTTCCAGCAGCAGAAAAGGCTAACCTGGCAGCGGAAGACGACACCGAGATCTGCGCCATGGCCTTCAGCGGCACTTTCAGCCCCGGCCAAGTCCAACTGGCCCCAGCTGGGGAATCCGGAAAGATCGCTATTGTGCTGGTAACTGAGAAACGCCTCCGCCTGGTAGCCGCAGCCGTGATAGCGAAAGTCCCCAGGGGACTCGGGGGACGCAACCTCTAGGCAGGCCGCCTTTGGTCCTCAGCCTGTCAGCAGCTCCCGGGCCCCGCGATCCGTGGAAGGATGCCTCAGCTTGGACATGGCACGGGCTTCGATCTGGCGAATCCGCTCCCTGGTAAGGCTGAAATGCTCACCGACCTCGTCTAAGGTCCGGGGTTCCCCACGGTCGAGACCAAACCTGAGTCGCAGTATCTCGCGCTCCCTCTCGTCGAGCGCTACCAGCATCTTGTTCACCTCACCCGAAAGCAAAGCGGCAGCAGCAGCGTCGAAAGGCGAGACGGCACCCCGGTCCTCCACCACGTCGCCGAGCTCCGCGTCCCCGTCTTCTCGGAGAGGCTCGGACAAAGAAAGTGGCTCCGCTGCGTGGCGAAGGATCTCGATCACCTTCTCCTCGTCGAGCTCTAGGTCAGTAGCCAACTCAGCGACAGTCGGTCGACGACCCAGCTGACCTTCTAGGCGACCCCGGGCCTTGGTTACCCTGGTCAGCAGGTCCCCGGCATGGACCGGCAGCCTCACGGTACGTCCAGTGTTGGCTATACCTCGTGTGATCGCCTGGCGAATCCACCATGTAGCGTAGGTCGAGAACTTGAAGCCCTTCCGCCAGTCGAACTTCTCGACAGCGTGAATCAGACCAAGGTTCCCTTCCTGGACCAAATCCAAAAGAGGAAGCTCGGCAGCTTGGTACTTCTTGGCTATGGAAACGACCAGTCGAAGGTTCGCCTTGACGAAGGTCTCCGAGGCGTCGTCACCTGCCCTGACCAGCCGTCTCAGCTCCCGCTTACGGGCCGGGCTGACCGTCCCTCCCGAAGCCAACTCCGCCCTAGCCTCCCGTCCGGCCTCTATAGCCTGGGCCAAGTGGGCTTCGTCATCCTTGGTGAGCAGGGCATGCTTGCCTATATCGTTGAGATAGAGGCGGACTAAGTCTTCTTCAGGCTGGGCGGCGTGGTTGTTGGGCAATCGTCCTCGTCTTTCCCGATGTACCCTGGGCAGGTGTACGGAGCAGGCACAGAGACCTACCAGAGACTGAATTCTACCTGACACATGGCTTCAAGTGAAGAGGTCTCTGCGAACGGAACTGCCCGGACACCACAAATCGATCCAAAGGCCCACACAGAGGTCGCCGGGGAGACGAGGTGGCTGTCCGAGTGTGAGCAGTCGATCTGGAGGCGCCTCCTGCGAGACGAAGCCAGGATCCACGACCTCTTGGACCGGGATCTGCGCAGATCCCACAACCTGACCCTCGGCGGTTACGCAGTGCTCGTCCATCTGAGCGAGGCCGGCGCCGCCGGAATGCGCATGTCGGACTTAGCGGAACTGCTGGTCATATCTCGCAGCGGACTCACCAGGAGGGTTAGCGCCTTGGTGAAGGCCGGGCTGGTCGCCCGCAGGACCTGCCCTGTCGACGGCCGAGGCACTGTCGCCGCTCTAAACCCAGCTGGTGAAGCTCTCCTCGAAAAGGCCGCACCCACGCATGTCAGCGGCGTCCGCCGTTACCTGCTCGACCCTATAGGCGACCTACGAGCCCTCGAAGAGGGCCTGGAGCGCATCGAAGCGGCGCTCGACACCGACGGGGCCGTCGCACCCTACTCCGATAGCCTCCGGGAATAGTCAGAGCCGGCACCTTCGCCTCGTCTTGGCGCGGCGGGGCTTCACAACGGCTCTATCTGGAGGTCCTCCCACGTGAGAAGGGGCCTCCAAGGGATTCCGGCGGAGTTGAAGACCTCCAAAACCCTGGGGCTTCGATCGACCAGCGCCGTAGCTGCGACGACCCGAACCCCGAGCTCGTCGAGGCGCCCAGCAGCTCGTAGCAGCGAAGCTCCGGTCGAAACCACGTCTTCAACCATGACAACCGCGTCGCCTTCACGAAGGCGGCTGCCCTCCACCCACGCCTGGCGGCCGTGCCCCTTAGGCTCCTTTCGAACTGAGAACCAGCCACATCCGGACAGGATCGACAGCGCGTGCGCCAGAGCGTCCGCTCCCATCGTCGGACCCCCCGCTGCGCAGAAGTCGACTCCTAGAGCCTCCAGCGCAGCCTCCGCAGCTCGGCGCAAAGCCGGGCCACGCGAGAGCGCGTACTTGCCGTCTATGTAGTCATGACTCCAGCCTCCCGACGTGAGACGAAAAGGCTCCGAACGCCGCTCGTAGCCCTGCTCTTTGACGAGGGCTACCAGTTCCGCCTTGCGCTCAGGTCCGATTCCCACGCCAGCTGACACTACCAAGTGCCCCCGACCGCAAGCGATCCCACCCCGGTGGCTCAGCCCCCGACACGAAACGGGAGGTCCTCCTGGTGGACCACCGACAGGCTCTGGGTGGCCCTCGTGAACGCCACGTACAAACCGCGTAGCCCCTGGGAGCTCTCTGCAACGACACTTCGGGGTTCCAATACGATCACCGCGTCGAACTCGAGGCCCTTGGCGTCGTCCACCGATAGCAAGGTGATCGGCCGGTCGAGAGCCTCCCTGCCGGCCACCCCGAAATCGAAGCGCGCCTCGCTTAAGGCTGCAGCCGCCGCCTCAAGAGCGCTCGGCGCTGCAATCACTGCCAGCGTTCCGTTCGCAGTGCCGTACGCAGGCAACGACGACTCACCCCCGACCGTACCCGGTGGGGCTGTCTGCGCCGACGAGTCACCCAGCGCCGCCCTCTCAGCTAGCCCTGCCGTCTCCTCGGCGACAACTTCCACGAGCAGCCCGAGGAGTCGGGCATCTCCCGGACCAGGGCCGACTCGGAGCAGCCTGGGGGGCTTGCCCGACGAGCGGACCGACTCCGGAGACCTGAGAGAACCATCTACTTGGGCGAGCACTTGGGAGGCCAACTCCATGATCTCACTAGGAGTCCGATAGTTGACCGAAAGCTCGAGAAGTTTCCAGCCCCGCCGGCTTGACAGGTGGGTGACTACGTCAGCCCACGAGCGAGGCACGGTCGGGCCGGTCGCCTGAGCGATGTCACCGACGAGCGTCATCGACGACGAGAGCGACCGTCTAGCGATCATTCGAAGCTGCATCGGCGAAAGGTCCTGCGCCTCGTCAACCACGACGTGACCATAAGCCCGGGGTGCCACGTTCGCATCGGCACCGGCTCTGTGCCGCGGACCGACCAGAGCAAGGGCCTCGTCTAGGAGCGCCACATCAGCAGCGGACCAGCTCACGGTATCGAGAGATCCACCGCGGTCCCTGAACAGCAGACCCTTCTCGTGTTCGCTCAGGATGCCCCGAGCCGCCGCGTCTATTAGGGGCTTCGCCCCGAAGAGGTCCCTCAGCAACTGCTCGGGGCTGAGAAGAGGCCACATTCTTTCTAGTGCCTCTGCCATCTCCGGTACACGCCGGAGGTTGCGGCCGAGCTCACCAGGATCGGGTGGAAGCGTCCCGACCACCTGGCCTTCTTCGCTCATCTGTGCTGCCATGTAACGCCACAGGTATGCCTCCACGAGCCGGCGGCGCGCGTTGTGAGTCCCAGGACGGCGCTTCGCTGCCGCAACGACCTGCTGGGATGCGGCCACGCTCAGACGGAGCAGGTGGCCCCCGTACGGGACACGAACGTCATGCTTTAGCGGCCGCTGGCGGATGCTCAGCGCCCGGGCGATCACTTTCGCCATCCGAGCATCGCCTTTGAGTCTGGCGGTCGCAAGGTTCTCGTCTGTAGTTGGGGGCCTCTTGGAGGACGACAGATAGAGTCCGTTGACCGTCGACATCTCAACCCCGGTCTCGTCCAGGGAAGGCAGGACGTGCTCGATATATCGCAGGAAGGTCCGGTTCGGACCTACTACGAGGACCCCCTGCTTCTCGAGAGGAAACCGGTGGGTGTAGAGAAGGTAAGCCGCACGATGGAGAGCCACCGCAGTCTTGCCAGTACCAGGGCCACCCTGCACAACGATCACTCCTGGCAGCGGCGCCCGTATTATCTCGTCCTGTTCGCCTTGGACTGTTGCGACAATGTCGCGCATACGCCCCGACCGGGAACGGTCGAGGCTAGCCATCAGGACCTGCCGACCACCGAGACCGAGCGAGCGGCCCCTCACGTCACCGTCAACGTCGAACAGTTCGTCTTCGAGGTCGACCACTCTGGGACCGTTGCAAAGCAGGTGACGGCGAAGCGTCAGGCCCATCGGATGTGCCGCCGTCGCTCGGTAGAACGGCTCCGCTACCGGAGCACGCCAGTCCACGACGAGCGGCTCCTGGTCGATCCCAGACACACCGAGACGTCCGATGTGGAACGTCTCCACCTCAGGTTCGCTCCGACCCGAAACGCGCCTGGTGGGCTCGGCGCCAGCGGGAACCGCCGCGCCAGAGGGAACCACCGCCCCACCGGACCCGTCGATCCTGCCGAACACCAGCGACTCGGACCCGATGAAAAGCTGCTCCAACCGGCTCAGACCGCTACGAACACGCATGTCGCGTTCGGTGACGGCCTGAAAACCGCTGCTTTTGTCCGCGAAGGCCTCGCGGACCATCAAGCGGGCGGCGTCGCGCATGGCAGCGAGCCTGGTGTACGCCAGGTCCACGAAAACCTGCTCTGACTGGACGTCGGGGTGCACCATAGGGGATAACCACTTTGCGTGCTGGCGGCTGACATTGCAAGCCACACAGGATCTACCTGCGGGTAGCGTCTTAGTTGTGACTGCGCCAAGCCAACACGTGTTCTTAGCAGCCTGCCGGCGCGAGCCGGTCGCTCACACGCCGGTGTGGTTCATGCGCCAAGCTGGACGGGCCCTTCCCGAGTACCGCCAGCTTCGCGGTGAGGAGGGCCTCCTCGATTCGCTCCGCAAGCCGGACCTCGCCGTCGAAGTGACGATGCAACCCGTCCGTCGTTACGGTGTCGACGCCGCGATCGTCTTCTCGGATATCGTGGTGCCCGCCGCAGCCACTGGGTTCGGAGTGGATATCAAAGCCGGTGTAGGCCCGGTAGTCGACCGTCCTTTCCGATCAGCGTCTGACCTCGATCGTGTCAGGCCATTTCACGTCGACCAAGACGCCCCTTGGCTCATCGAGACCGTAAGCATTCTCGCTTCGCAGCTGAAGGTTCCCCTGATCGGCTTCGCCGGGGCCCCGTTCACGGTGGCGAGCTACCTGATCGAAGGACGCGCCTCTCGCGATTACGTTCGCACCAAGTCGCTGATGGCGACCGACACCACCACGTGGGTGGCCCTGCTCGACCGCCTCGGGGACCAGGCGATCGCCAGCGCCGAAGCCCAGGTGCGTGCAGGAGCGCAGGCCATCCAACTCTTCGACAGCTGGGCGGGTGCCTTGGACCCAGACTCATACCGACGACACGTGCTTCCGGCGACGCGCAGAGTTCTTCAGGCTCTTTCAGGACTGGCTGTGCCGCTGATCTACTTCGGGGTCGGAACTGGCGAGCTATTAGGAATGCTCCCAGAAGCTGGCGTCGACGTCGTAGGAGTCGACTGGCGGGTCCCCCTGACAGTGGCCCGGGAGCGGACAGGGGCGAAAGTGGCGCTGCAGGGCAATCTCGATCCCGCTCTGTGCGTGGCCGGCTGGGAAGCTGTCAAACCTGCAGCCTTGCGGATCCTAAGAGAGGCCCGAGATTCGGGGCTTGAAGGGCACGTCTTCAACCTCGGCCATGGTGTGCTCCCAGACACCGACCCCGACGTGCTGGCACGTCTCGCCGACCTGGTACATGAGTTCGGGAGATGAGGATAGCGGTAGTAGGAGGGGGCATCACCGGGCTCGCTGCGGCCTTCGAGGTCTGCGACGAAGCCGAGGTGACCGTCTACGAGCCTGCACGTCTCGGAGGGAAGCTGCTCACCTCCGAGTTCGCCGGTCGACTCGTAGACGAAGGACCCGACGCGTTCCTGACCAGGACTCCGGCTGCCGTGGAGCTGGCCACGGCCGTTGGCTTAGGAACTGATTTGGTCGCTCCGGCCGCCGGCCGAACCCTGGTGCATTTTGCGGGCCGCCTCCACCCGCTTCCCTCCGGTCTCGTGCTCGGTGCACCCACCGACATCCGCGCGCTCGCCACAAGCAAACTCCTCGGACCGCTGGGAGCGGCACGAGCGGCGTGGGATCTCGTCGCTCCGGCGACGCCTGTCGGCGACGACGAGACGGTCCGGGACCTGATAGCCGCCCGCTTCGGCCCCCGGGTTGCCGACCGGCTCGTGGAGCCGCTCCTCGGGAGCATCCACGCCGCCCCCACTGCGCATCTTAGCGCCAGAGCTACCGCACCTAGCCTGCTAGCAACCGCCCGTTCCTCCCGCAGTCTCCTGGCGGGACTGCGCAAACAGGCTCCTCCCGCCACGAAGTCGAATACCCCGGTATTCCTCGCGCCGCGCAGCGGGATGTCCTCGCTGATCGAACGCACGGTAGAGCAACTCCGCTCCGGCGGGGTCAGTTTCGTGTCGCAAAGCGTACGGTCAGTAAGCCCGCCGAACTCTCGTGTCGGACCGATCGACGTCGACGGGGAGCCCTACGACGGGGCCGTACTAGCGGTCGGGGCCCCCCAGGCAGCTCGCATCCTCGGGAAGCTCGCTCCAAGCGGCCTCAGCTCCGTCGAATTCACAGACGTCGCGGTGGCTACCGTGTGCGTTTCGCGATCCAACCTCGGGCTGCCCGACGACGTGAACGGAATCCTGGTTTCGCCCGACTCGGGGATGTTGATGACGGCGTGCTCATTCGGCTCCAACAAATGGCCCCACTGGTCGTCTGGCCCCGATCAGATGGTGCTTAGGATATCAGCGGGCCGTTCTGGTGACACCAGAGCCGTCAACTTATCCGACGAAGAGCTCGCCGAGACGCTGATCGCCGACCTGTCGGCGGCCCTGCGGAGACCCCTCACTGCGACGCAATGGAGGGTTAGCCGCTGGCCAGGAGCGTTCCCGTTCTACAGGGTCGGCCACCTCCGCTGGGTCGACATAGTCCAATCCAATCTGGCCGGGATCCTCCCGCAAGTCGCTCTTGCAGGTTCGAGTTACAACGGAGCCGGGATTCCGGCCTGCATCGCGTCAGGGCGCAGCGCCGCCCGTCAGGTCTCTGCGGTGCTGTCCACTACCTCCGCAGCGCCGTAAGGCGCCGGGAACGTCTCGCCCCGGAACAGCCCTGAAGCCGGGCCTGTACCACTAAGACAGTGCTCGGCTATCACAACGGCGGCCGCCGTATAGGTGGTCTTCTCCCCTCCCGGGTAGCGGATGCACTCCGGGTGAACGCAGCCGGTCCAGTAGGACCCGTCCTCTTCACGCATGTGCCGGGTTGTACTCAGAAGTTCCAATGCGCGGACCTTGAGCCCGACAGAGTCGAATGCGATCGCGCACTCCGCAGTCTCGGCTGCCGTGACCCACGGCTGGTCCGCCACGCAGCGCACGCCGACGTCGGCCATGACGAACTCGTTCGAACGGCGGTCGAGA
>JAJZNG010000100.1 GCA_021847945.1 Actinomycetes bacterium
GGCTAGAGTCCGATCCGGCGTTGTCTGACACCCGCCGGCGGGGTCGCAGGCTTTGACGAGTTCGCACGGGCTTTGATTCGCGAATGCATCTCTTTAGCCAGAAACCTTGGTGCCTGCCGGGGGATCGACGGATCCCTAGGCGAATGCTAGGCGGCCGAACGTCGATGCTGGGCGGCGGTCGGGGTGTCTAAGACGGTTATCTCCTGCGAGCTCTGACGGCTGTGCCGTAGGCGCAGATCTCGGTCCAGTTCCCGCCCATCTCCGAGGTGTCGAAGCGCATGGCGAGCACGGCGTCAGCGCCTTTGGCTGTAGCTTCGTCGACCATTCGGGAGATCACCTCTTGCCTGCTTGCTACGAGGTTCTTTGTCATCCCTTTAAGTTCCCCGCCGGCAAGTGACTTGAGCGCGGCGCCGAGTTGCGAGCCGACGTTGCGGCTTCGGACGGTCAGGCCGAACACCTCGCCGATCACTTCGGTGATCTCCCAGCCGGGAATGTCGTTCATGGTCGATATCAGCATCAGAGTTGAGCCTAGACCTATCCTCGAGACGCCCGGCGAAGAGGCGGGGCCAGCCTGCGATGACCACTGCGGCGCCAACCTTTTCGTAGGTGCCCCGATCCCGGGCGTCGCGGATTGCGAGGTCGGCATTGTGCTCGACGGCGGCTAGCGCCACAGGGGCGTCGTAGACCGCCCCACCGGCGATCTCCATCCAGCTCAGCACTTCGGTTACTCGTCGAGTACCTCGACTCCCATGCCAGCTAATAGCGCCGGAGCGATCGGCTAGCGGGATGGACTCTTCCACGGATTGATCACGCTGGTGCAGGTGAAGTCGAAGTCGGCGGTGTTGCGGGTGGCTAGCCTCGCCGACCGGGACGCACAGATCGCAGCGATTTGCGCATTGGAGGTGGTGATGGGTCGACCCACCTCCCCGCGGCGGGCGACGATGCCGCCATAGAGGTGGGCAGCACGAGCGTCGAAGGCCACGATCACGTCGTCGAAGTCGGCGAACACCTGGGCTGCTATCGCCGTCAAGTGGTCCCGCAGCCGGCCGCTCGGGGCATGTCTTGGCGAGGTGGAACCTCTAGGTCGAACCCGCCGGTGGCGGCGAAGCGCTCTCGGATCACTTGGGCAAGGTTGCGCTGATAGTCGTCAGTAGTGGCGACCGCTTCAGGGAGGATCGCCCGGACCTCAGCTTCCATCGATCGGCCGTGGCGAGCAGCCCGCACCTTCAACCTGCTTGCCACGTCCTCGTCCAGGTGGCGGACGCTGATCGCTGCCATAGCGCGTCACCTCCTGCTAGCACTGATAGCAGGAAGTGACGGTCAGGTACCGACTTACTAGACGCTTCGCGGCTCAGGTCGTGTGAGGGGCTTCTGGGACTTTCAGCGACACGTCGGTCGAGTCGACTAGCGAGTCCCGTGGAAGAATGGCGGGATGAAAATGGTCATCCTAGGCGACAACCCGAGGTTGCGGGTATCAGCCCGCGTTGCCGTCGGGGTGAAGACCAGCCTAGGGAGGCGTCGACCGGGCGGCTCCTGGATTCCGTGGCGCCGTTGATGGAGGAGGGGATGTCTCGTCCGTCAAGCCGACGTAGCGACCCGGATCGGCTGGAGGCTTTCAGCGACGGGGTTATGGCTGTGCTCATCACCCTGATGGCCTTCGACCTGCGAGAGCCGGGCGGGGGAAGCTTGCGCGACCTCGGTCACAGCGTGCCCAGCCTGCTGGTCTACATGCTCTCGTTCGCCTTCATAGGGATCTACTGGAACAATCACCACCATCTCCTGCGCTCCACCGAGCGCATCAGTGGCGCGGTGATGTGGACGAACCTGCACCTGCTTTTCTGGCTGTCCCTCATACCGGTGCTCACCAAGTGGGTGGCCGACAACCACTTGGCCGCCCTGCCGGCTTGCGCCTACGGAGCGGCTGGCCTCGGGGCGGCGATCGCCTACGAGCTGCTTGTGTCAGCGATCGTCGCGGCCAACGGCTCAGCCTCGGAGATAGCACGGGCCCTCGGACATGATTTCAAGGGCAGCTGTCCCCCTTAGCCTACGCCGCTGGTCTCGGGCTGGCCTGGGTTAGTCCGTGGATTTCCTATGGCCTATACGTTGGGGTCTCAGTCATGTGGTTCATACCCGACCGCCGCCTGAGCCGGGCGGACCTCGACGGCCGCTGAGTGTACGCCGCCTTGCGCCCAACTGTTGCAGCCGCGGGCTTGGCCGTCTTGGCCGTCTCGGCTCTCTACGGCTTATCCGCTCCAACGGTTGGGCCGGGGTTCGGGCGCCAAGCTCGGGTTCGGCGTCGGCCTCCCAGCGTCTCAATGGTGGCGTAGCATGACAGTCGTGAGTGAAGAAGTGCCCCGATGAGCGCCGAGGACCTCGAACGCTACGAGACAGAGATCGAACTTGCTCTCTACCAGGAGTACCGCGCCGTTCTCGCTATGTTCCGATACGTAGTAGAGACGGAACGGCGCTTCTACCTGGCCAACGAGGTCCAGGTAGAGCCGAGGGGTGAGGGGGAGCGAACTTTCTTCGAGATCTCCCTGAGGGACGCTTGGGTGTGGGACATGTACCGGCCCGCGAGGTTCGTCTCGTCGGTTCGGGTCCTCACATTCAAGGATGTGAACGTCGAGGAGCTCCCCGACAAGGACTCATTCTGAGATGTCAGCGGCCCCGGCTTCGCAGCGGCGCCGCGACCTCGGCGTCTACGGCGAGGACCTGGCGGCGCTGTGGTATCAGGAGCGGGGTTTCGAGGTGCTCGACCGCAACTGGCGATGTCCGCAGGGTGAGATCGACATCGTCGCGAGAAAGGACGACGTCCTGGTCTTCAGCGAGGTCAAGACCAGAACGTCGAACTCTTTCGGGGAGCCCTTCGAGGCGGTAGGGCCCGCCAAGCAGCGAAGGTTGCGTCGCTTGGCGGGAGCATGGCTTCGCGCGCTCCCAGCCGGAGCTGGGAGGCGGCGCTCTTTCGCCGTGCGCTTCGACGTCGTTTCGGTCACCCCCGAAGCCTTAAGCGTCATCGAAGCAGCGTTTTGAGCTCCTATACCAACGCGAGGAGGCACCGGCCGAGCGCTCTTGTCGAGCTGACGTTGTCGGAACCTCACAAGCCGGGAGGTTCCTAGCGTGCAACCGGCGGAATCTCGAACCTCGCCAGCGACTCTTGCTGTTCATCTCGGCCGTCCGCCAGGCGAACCGGGTTCGCCGGTCAACCCTGCGCTCGTGCTCAGCTCCACGTTCCACCAGGGTGGCTCTCACGCCTACTCTCGTGACGGTAACCCCACCTGGGAGGGATTCGAGGCGCTCGTCGGCGGGCTCGAAGGCGGAAGGTGCCTGACATTCGCTTCCGGCATGGCGGCCATATCAGCGGTAGTCGAGACTCTGCCGGTCCCCGGCCGTGTCGTCGTAGCGGCGGACGCGTACAGCGGGACGCGCCGGTTGTTAGCGGACCTGTCGCAGCGAGGTCGCCTGCGTTTCCGGACGGTCGACGTCGCAGCGACCGACGAAGTCCTTGCTGTCTGCTCGGAGGTAGCGCAGACCCCTGGGAGGCCATCAGGCGCCGAGGGGACATTCGGGGCGGGCGGACTACTGTGGCTTGAAAGTCCGACGAACCCTCTGCTGGCGATAGCGGACGTCGAAGCCCTCTCGGCCGGCGCCCACGGGCTGGGTATGGATGTCGTCGTGGACAACACTTTCGCGTCGCCGGTCGGCCAGCAGCCGCTCAGGATGGGAGCAGACGTCGTGGTGCACAGCGCTACGAAGATCCTGTCCGGCCACTCTGACGTGCTGATCGGGGCGGTGGTCACACGACGAGACGAGGTGCTGTCCCAGCTGGCGACCCGGCGCTCCTTGCACGGAGCCACCCCGGGTGCGCTGGAATCCTGGCTTGCGCTTAGGGGAGCCCGCACGCTCCAACTCCGCCAGAGCAGGTCCGCTATGAGCGCCGGCCTTCTCGCACGGAGACTCGTCGAGCACCCCGCGGTGGTCAAGGTTTACTACCCGGGTCTGGAGACCCATCCCGGTCACGCTCGCGCCCGCCGGCAGATGAGCGACTTCGGGATCATGGTCAGCTTCGAGGTGCCCGGCGGCGCCGAAGCAGCCGACAGGGTGTGCGACGCTCTGTCGCTCGTGTGCGTGGCCACAAGCCTCGGGGGAGTGGAGAGTCTGATCGAGCGCCGGGGCAGGTGGGCGGGAGAAGAGGCTATTCCGGCGGGACTGTTGCGAATGTCAGTCGGGATAGAAGACCCCGAGGACCTTTGGTCTGACCTGTCGCAGGCTTTGGACGCTGTGAGCGGCTCAGCCCGCTGATCCAGTCCCCCGAGCGCTCCGGCGGGCACGCTCGGCCTTTCTCGATCGGTCCCACGCCACCACGTTTCGGTCAGCGTAAAGGCGGGCGGTTTAATCCGCGACGGCGACCGGTAGGCCGCCAGGGTAGGCCGGCACGCCCTCCGGTTGTCTCTTCAGCGGCCCGGCCTTCGCGTGAGGCGACGTTCCCAGCAGGGTCGGTGCCAGTGACGGCGAAGATCCGGGTTTTCGAACGGCACTACCACGACGTGCCCGACCCCGGGAGGGACCGTCTGCTGGCAACCCGGGCATACGTAGGACTTGACTGCCTGAAACGGTTGCACGACCCGCACCTCAGCCCCGTCTCGCAGCGAAGCTGTGAGCTCCGAAAGGCGATCCCGGGGCTGCTGCGGCCTTCTGGCGCGACGTGTCACCCATACATTGTGGGCTCGCCGGAGGCAGACGCGAAGCAGCTGACGACACGCCCTGTGACGCTTTGGAACGGTTAGCGACTTCGAGTCGTGGCGGCCGTAGTCACACCCCCCTCTTAGGGTGTGGGGCAGCGTTAGGAGGCCCGCATGACCGGCTCCCCACCACCTGCAAGAGACTGGAGACAAGGTGCTGGCGAAAGTTGCTTCTGCGACGCTGATAGGAGTCGAGGGTCAGGCCATATCAGTGGAGGTCCACGTGTCCAACGGCCTTCCCAGTTTTTCGATCGTAGGCCTGCCCGACGCCGCCTGCCGAGAGTCGAGGGACAGGGTGAGAGCAGCGATCATCTCAAGCGGGATGTCCTGGCCCCAGCACCGTGTCACGGTCAACCTCGCTCCGAGCGGGATCCGCAAGGGCGGTTCAGGCCTCGACCTCCCCGTGGCTATAGCTTTGCTCATCGCTGACGGGCAGCTGCCAGCAATGGTTGCTGAGAATGTCGGCTTCATCGGTGAGCTCGGCCTTGACGGAACGCTTCGCGGCGTGCCTGGTGTCCTTGCGAGGGCCCATGCCCTGATGACCGCGCAGCTGGTCGTTTCACCCGACTGCGCCGCCGAAGCAGCTACGGCATCCGGTTTGAGAGCGGTCTCGGCGCCGACTCTGTCCCGGGTTGTGGCGTGTCTGCAAGGTCGGGGCTCCTGGGACGAACCGGTCGTCAGCTCAGGGATGGACTCTGTGGTGGCCCCGCCCGACCTCGCTGACGTGCGCGGCCAGCCGCTCGCCAGGATGGCCGTCGAAGTCGCAGCGGCGGGAGGGCATCACCTGCTGATGGTCGGTCCGCCCGGGGCGGGCAAGACGATGCTCGCCGAGCGGCTTGTCGGTCTTCTGCCGCCACTGACGGTGTCCGAGGCGCTCGAAGTAGCGAGAGTCCATTCCGCGGCCGGCTTACCCCTGCCCAGCCATGTACTTCCGGTCCGGCCGCCCTTCAGGGCGCCGCATCACAGCTCGTCGCTCGTGTCGATCGTCGGCGGCGGAGGAGCAGCGATGAGACCGGGCGAGCTCAGCTGCGCACACCGTGGGGTGCTCTTCTTGGACGAACTGGGCGAGTTCTCGGGCGCTGTACTCGACACTCTCCGCCAACCGCTGGAGGAGCGCCAGGTGCGGGTCAGCAGGGCCAAGGCTACGGCAGTGTTCCCGTCCGATGTACTTCTAGTCGCTGCGATGAACCCTTGCCCTTGCGGAGCCGACTTGGGGCCGGGATCGTGCCGGTGCAGTGAAGCTACCCGCCAGCGCTACAGGGCTCGTGTGTCGGGTCCGCTTCTCGACCGTTTCGACCTTAGGATCCGACTCGACCGTCCAGAAGTGGCCGACCTGGTGCGCAGCATCGGCGGCGACCTACCTCTCGGAGAATCCGATGCCGCCTTCGAGTCCACCGCGACGGTGGCTGCGCGCGTGACGGCAGCTCGCAAGGTGGCTGGGCGGCGAGGTTTCCCGAGCAACTCGGCGATCCCATCTGCGAGCCTCGACCTGCTAGCTCCGCTATCGGCTGGCGCTCTAAGAGTGCTCGAGGTGCGCCTTCGTCAGGGTCTTTTGAGCGCACGGGGCTTGCAACGAGTTCGACGGGTGGCCCTTACCATCGCAGACCTGGACGGCTGGGAAGGAAAGCTCAGGCCGGCCGACGTCTACGGAGCCCTAGCGTTGCGCTCGAACGTTCTGGCCGCCGAGCGGCCTTTCGAGGCCGCGTATCCGAACGCCGCGTATCCGAACGCCGCGTATCCGAACGCCGCGTATCCGAACGCCGCGTATCCGAACGCCGCGTACCCGAAGGAAGCGTATCCGAACGACGCGGGCCGGAGATGACACGTCGCGGCTACGAGGAGGACGCCTACGTGGCGGCGCTCAGCGCGCTGCCCGGTATGGGTCCGGCGAACCTTGCGAGCATTCTGCGGAATTGCGAACCGCATGCTGCGTGGCGGGCCGTCCAAGCTGGGACCTTGAGGCGGCCTCCCGGGCGACCTGAAGCGCCAGTACTCGCGTCGGAGGGCTGTTATGAGCGCCGCCCTGGAGTGGAGTGGCGGTCGCTGACTGCGAAAGTCGATCCGCCAGAATGGTGGAAGCCGATCGCCGCAAGAGGGATCCACGTGACCTGGAGCGGGCAGCCGGAGTTCCCCGAAGCTCTGATGTCGGATCCTAGCCCGCCGGGTGCAGTGTTCTGGCGGGGACGGCTCGAAGCCCTGCGGGACCCGTGCGTGGCGGTGGTCGGAACTCGCAACGCCACGAGCTGTGGGATTGCGACCGCCTACGAGCTGGGACGGGACCTCACGGCGGCGGGAGTCTGCGTGGTCAGCGGCCTGGCCATTGGCATCGACGGTGCCGTCCATAGAGGCGCTGTCGACGCCGCGAAGGTCGGCGCGCCCTCAGCGCCGGTGGCTGTCGTGGCTAGCGGCGTGGACGTCGTCTACCCCAAGCGCAATGAGCGCCTCTGGGAGCAGGTAGCCGCATGCGGGTCTGTCCTGTCGGAGACGGTGCCGGGAAGACCAGCGCAGGCGTGGCGGTTCCCTTCGCGCAACCGGATAATCGCCGGGCTTGCCCGTCTGGTCGTGGTGGTGGAAAGCCACTCTCGAGGTGGCAGCCTCATCACGGCAGAGGCGGCGTTGGCGCGAGGGGTGGAAGTTCGTGCCGTCCCCGGAGCGGTGCGCTCCGCGGCCAGCGCGGGCACAAACCAGCTTCTATACGAGGGGGCTGGCCCGGTCCGCAACGCCACCGACGTGTTAGACAGCCTCGGAATGTTCGACACCTCCAAACCTTCGAGGCTTCCCGGCCAATGGGAAAGGCTTCCCGGCCAACCGGCGGGGCTTCCCGGCTCCGACTGTCTCCAGCTGAGCAGTCTCGCAAGGTCAGTTCTCGACTCGATGGGATGGTACCCGGTGACGCCCAACCAGGTGGTCCTCACCGGGGGTATAAGCCCCGGCGAGGCATTGCAGGTCCTCGACGAGCTAGTCGAGAGGGGAGAGGTCGTCGAGAACGCCGGCCTTTACACGAGGGTGCGCTGAAGGCTTTCCGTCCCTGGGGGCTCGGCACAGGCGCCAACGAATTCTGCATGAGCACTGTCTGCCTCGAACAATGTGCGTAAATTAGGGTGTTTTGCTGTGTCGGGGGCTGGTCTTCACACACTGTGACCGTCGGCGCGGGTACCCTCTAGCACCGTGAGGAGAAGTTTTCAGCCGAGGTGCAGCGATGGTTGAGACGTCGGAGGATGGACAAGCCGTTGACGACCTGTGGTCTCGTTACAAGGCGACGGGGGAGCGTGCACTGCGCGACGAGTTGATCGTGCGATACTCGCCGCTCGTCAAGTTCGTCGCCGGCCGTGTCTCGGCCGGTCTACCTCATAGCATCGAGCAGGCCGACCTGGTCAGCTACGGGATGTTCGGTCTGATCGACGCCATAGACAAGTTCGACTCCGAGCGAAACATCAAATTCGAGACGTACGCGATCACCCGGATCAAAGGGGCGATAATCGACGAGCTTCGCTCGATCGACTGGGTTCCCCGGTCGGTGAGGACGAAGGCGAGGTCGGTCGAGCGGGCATACGCGTCTCTTGAGGCGACGCTCGGCAGAGCCCCGACCGACGCCGAGGTGGCAGCCGAGATGGAAGTCTCCGAGTCGGACCTGCAGAACATCTTCAGCCAGATCTCCTACATCGGCATTGTGGGTTTGGACGAGGTCATCTCGGGTGGAGGAACCGATCGCGGGGAGTCACTGACACTTGGTGACACCTTGGCTGATCGAGGCGACGGCCCTGTGGGGACCTTCGAAGTCGAGGAGATGAAGCTGATCCTCGCTGGCGCGATCAACCGCCTCGGTGACCGCGAGAAGATCGTGCTCAGCCTCTACTACTACGAAGGGCTTACACTCGCCCAGATAGGACAGGTCCTGGGCGTGACAGAAAGCCGCGTGTGTCAGATTCACACCAAGGCCGTGATGCTTCTGCGGTCCCGGCTGTCGTCGGTGGATCGCTAAGACACCGCCGGCGTGCCCCGAGACGTTGCGACACCAAGGGAGGTCGTCAGCGCCGGCGTGCGTGACGAGACCTGGCCGCTGTCGGTCATGCGGCCAAGCGTTGATAGAACCAAAGTTCTCAGACTAAGCTGGAGAATCGGGTCGCACTCTGCGGTGTAGCTGTAGGCCGCGACCGGTACGATCGAACACAACCTTTGTCAACAAAAAAACATAAAACACCTAGAATACGCTTCGCTGTGC
>JAJZNG010000144.1 GCA_021847945.1 Actinomycetes bacterium
GGTTGGCGGCGCCTCCTCGAGCTCCCCTGTCAACACCGAGCCGTTCCGGGTCAAGCGGGCGCAGACGATCTCGTCGAAAAGCGGTCGCAACGGTTCAACCATGACGTCCAAGGCGCCGGTGATGAGAAGCGTCTTGTGGCCTGCCCGTCGATGCTCACGGACACGGCGAATCCCCGCAGGGAAAGACTTGGTGATGACGAGGTCGCTGAACATCTCCCAAGCGTCGGCTTGGAGTTGCTCGACCGGGGCTCCCTCATACCGGCGGTAGAAATGGCGGAGGAAGTCGCTACGGTCCGCCCGGTCGGCGGCGAGTAGGCGCGGCGCTTCTCGTAGAGTTCTCGCCACGAAGCGTACCCTGTCTGCTCCGGACTCGTGGCGGGTTGCAAGCCAGGAGTAGGAGTCGACGACGTTGGAGGCGATCAGCGTGTTTTCAAGGTCGAACACGGCCAGCTGTCGCGACTCCGAAAGCACGGCCCGCCTCCCTCGCTCCTGACGGGAAAGAGCCGGTGAGCGTTCTGAACGCTGCGAGGCTCCAACCAGGCGCACCCTGGCATGGGAAACCACCGACGGCAGGTAAACCTCCTGGCAGTACGATCTCCACTCGAGGACGGCGGGGTCGAAGCAGAAGTCGTGTCTGTCGGCTTCTGGGAGCGTTTCGTAGAGTCCGATGAGCCGCTCGACGGAGAAGATCGCCTCGGTTTCGGTGTACGCCCCGTAAAGCTCCACGTAGGAGAGGGCCCTGTCTACTTCTGCGTGGCGCTCTTCGACTGTGGCGCTCAGCTCAGCGCGCTTGCCGCGAAGCGGAAGTGCCTGGAGGACTCGTTCCGCTCCGCCGAGAGTCCTGCCGGCCCGCTCGAGTTGTCGCGCGACTCGCTGACGGCCCGGGAAGGACCATTCGGGCACGGTGATCGGTTGGTCCGACGAGTCTGCGACAGGGTTAGCCTGGAACCATTCTCGTACTAGGTCGACGAGTTGGCGGTAGCGCAAAGGGTTGCGCGATCCCGAAGCGCATTGCAAAACGTCGGGACTTTCAAGGGGCCCGCGCGCTGCGACAGCGACGATGCAGGCCACCACAAGGTCGACCGGTATGACGTCTATGACACCTTCGGGTACTCCAGGGAACTCCTTGAGGAGTCCCTTGGCGTAGGAGATGATCACCGGGTCAGCCATTCGGAAACCCCTGATCCACCCCGGCACAGGTTCGGCCAGGGCTGCTTCGATGATCGACGGTCGCACGATGCTGAGCGGAAGATCCCCTCGCTCCTCAAGAAGGGCCCGCTCGCCCAGAGCCTTCGTGTAGGCGTAGGCGTCGGGCCAGCCGAGCCCGCGTGCTCTGGCCTTGCCCAGGGCCACCATCTGGTCTTGGACCCACTCCTCGCGTAGCTTCTCCGCCCGTGCCGACAGGAGCGGGGTTCCTGCTGCGCCGAGCTCCCGCCGGGCGCGGCGGGCGAAGTCGGACAGCATTTTTGTCCCGCGGCTCTTGGCGTCTTGCTCTGACCGGGCCCGCCGGGCCGCGTCGACTTCAGGTCTCCAGGCGAGCTCCGTAGACCACGGGGTGTCGGAGAGGGCCGCTTCGGGTGCCCTTCCCCTGCGAGAGCCGGCCACGTACGCGGTGGAAATGGAGATCAGGTGCGGCAGAGGCCTCCCAGCGCCCCGCTCGGAGTGCAAGTCGAGCAGCGTCCGGGCGACTCTCGTCGGCCCGAGAAGGTTGATCTCCACCGCTGAATCAAGTGCCGAGTCGAAGCTGACCGTGGCCGCAGAGTGGATGACCACGTCACATGAGGCGAGCAGGGTCTTACCGTCAGCGTCAAGGCCCAAGCCGTCCACGCCTACGTCGCCTGCCATGACGTGCAGGCGGTCGGATACCAAACTGTCGAAGCTTTCGCCGGCCCCGGCTCGCAGGCGTTCGAAGCAGTTGTTGCGGAGCACTTCCCTGCGCACCCGGTCGGCGGCTCCGCGCCTGCCTGGGCGGATCAGCAGAGCCACCTCGCAGCCCGGCACGCACCGTAGAAGCCTCTCAGTTAGGGCCGTACCGAGGAACCCGGTCGCTCCTGTGATCGCAATCCTCTTACCTTCGAGTGACTCGCGCAGCACCGCAATTGTCTACCATATGGTAGGTGCCCGCTCCAGGAAAACGTCTCCACGCTCCGAGTGTCTCAACGCGCCGGCGTGTCATCGACGCCGCCCTAGTCGCCTTCGCCCGTCGAGGCTACGACGTCACCTCCTTGGACTCCCTAGCCGCCGAGCTGGGTATCACCAAGCAGACGATCCTCTACTACTTTCCATCCAAGGAAGCGCTATTAGAGGTGGTCGTAGATGACGTCGCCGCCGACGTCTACGCAGCACTCATGGACGCCCAAGTGGACGGCGGGGCATGGCAAAAGGTGCGGGGGGTGGTGCGAAGCGTGTTTTCCATCGCGGGACGACGTCCGGAACTGCTCGGGCTCGTAAGGGAAGTCGCCAGGCTCGGACCTCCGGCGGCCACCCGCCTAGCTGGGCATCTGAGTCCCCTGATCGACAAGGCCACCGCCTATCTGGAATTAGCCATGGACCTGGGTGAGCTGCGCCGCCAAGACGCAAGGCTGCTGCTGCTCACCTCATATTCGACTGTAGTGGGTATGGTCACCGAAGGAGAAGTGCTACGAACGCTCGGCTTGGACTCTTCGGCTCGGTCGTTGGTCCGTCAGCGCAGCGCGGCCCTGTCGTTCCTGCAGGCCGCGCTGACCCCGGCCTGCACGGGATCTAGCGCCGCTTAGACCGCAGAGCTTTCGGCGGCGTGTAGCGACCAGAAGGCCGGGGCCCGCTCGGCGTCGCAGGGGCGTCCTTCGTCTTGGCGTTGGGTCGTGTCCGGGCTGGTGAACTCGGGCGTCGGGCCCGCGCCGCCATCAGCTCGCCTTTCATTCGTTTGCGGTGGCGCTGTGTGAGAATCAGCGAGTACGCGAACGGCAACGCCAGAGAGAACACGTGCGCCAAGGCGAGCGAGTTGGGAACCTTTGGAAGGTCTACCAGGAAGGCGGTGGCGATCACGGCGAAAGCCACCAGCACCCTGTTCTTGGTCTGAAGGAACCCGAAAAGCGAGATGGCCGCAGCAACACCTACGCCGGCCAACGCGGTCGAAGGATGCGCCGGGGCCCCTTTGCCCGACTTCACTGTCAGGTTGAGGATTCCGACCACGACCAGCTCCAACGCCACTACGTAGCCGTAGAGAGGCTCGGTCCCTCTCATCGCGGACGCTTTGAGCCCGTCGTCGGGTGGGGGAGAGGGGGACTCGCGAGGCTGCCGTGTGGCGCCCGCCCGCCGACCGAAGAGGTTCATGGAAGCTCCGGGGAGCTCGGCTCCCTGCTGGGCGGTTCGTCGCGACGCCCTTCGCTGGCGCTACGGTCACCCGGAGTCGCCGCTGGGCGATTCGAACCTTCGATGAGCCAGGGCCGGATGCTGACGATGCTCTGGCGGGGTCTCAGCACTTCCACCTCGGCGTCGACGGGCAGGTCACGCGGCGGAGTGCCTGACGTCTCGATCATGATCGAAGGCTGCTCTCTCGGAGCCTCAAGGGCCTGCTGGAATCCGAGTGCCAACCCGGTGAGGATTGCGCCTGTCGCACTTCGGCGCCGCCACGCTTCGAGCTTGGGGGGCAGAGCGGACGTCGGAGGCGCTGTTCGCTCCTCGCCGGGGAGACTTACGAAGTCGCTGTCGTCACCGGCCTCGAAGTCCACAGCGCCATCGTGTTCCGCGGAAGCGAACTCGTCGCTCTCGCCGTCCTCGGACCTGTCCTTTTCCACGTTCTCAGGCTACCCCGCCTGGTGAGCGAAGGGGAGTGGAGCCGGGAGGAGAGTGTCTCCGACTAGGAACCGGTCGACGTGCATGGCTGCCGAACGGCCCTCGGCTATCGCCCAGACGATCAGGCTCTGGCCTCTCCCGGCGTCACCGCACACGAACACCCCCGGCACCGGAGTGCTGTAGTCGCTGCCTCTCGGTATGTTCCCTCGCGGTGTAGGTGCCAAACCGAACGCCTCGGCCAAAGCCGGCTCCGGCCCCGAGAAACCGAGGGCGAGTAGCACCAGTTCGCATGGAAGCTCGAAGTCGCTTCCCGATACCGCCTCGAAGGTCGTGCGCCCTCCGGCGGTGCGCACGTCGACTTCGCAGCCTCGCAGTGCCCTCACTGCCCCGTCGTCGTCGCCGACGAACTCCGTCGTCGACACAGCGAAGAGGCGCTCCCCGCCCTCTTCATGGGCGGACGAAGTCCTAAACATCAAAGGCCAGGTAGGCCACGGCGTCGACGGGTCCCTGTCGTCGGGAGGTCTTGGCATGATCTCCAGCTGGTGCACCGAGCGGGCGCCCTGGCGGTGCGCTGTTCCGAGGCAGTCGGCCCCCGTGTCACCGCCACCTATGATGACGACTCTTTTGCCTCGGGCGGATATAGAAGTCGCGCCCGGGGGGTTCGCAGCGTCGACCGCCCGGTTTGCGAGCGGTAGGTACTCCATAGCCTGGTGTATCCCCGCCAAGTCCCGTCCGGGGATCGTAAGATCTCTAGGCACGGTAGAGCCGCAAGCGATGACGACGGCGTCGAAGTCGGCGGTCAACGACGAAGCAGTTATGCGTCCCGGTCCCGGGGTGGCGGCGATCTCCGTGCTACAGACGAAGCGGGTACCTTCCGCCGCCATCAAGTCCAGCCGCCTGTCGAGGTGACGCTTCTCGAGCTTGAACTCTGGTATCCCGTAGCGGAGCAGTCCGCCCGGCTTGTCGTCGCGCTCGAAGACGGTGACGTCGTGGCCGGCGCAGGTGAGTTGCTGCGCGGCGGCCAAGCCGGCCGGCCCGGAGCCGACCACGGCGACCATTTTGCCAGTCCGAACGCTGGCAGGGGACGGTGTCACCCAACCCTGATCGAAGGCGTTGTCGATGATCGACACCTCGACCTGTTTGATGGTCACAGGCTGGGCGTTGATCCCAAGGACGCAGGCGGCTTCGCACGGGGCGGGGCAGAGACGTCCCGTGAACTCGGGGAAGTTGTTAGTCGCGTGCAGCCGCTCGATGGCTTCGCGCCAGTGGCCTTTGTAGACGAGGTCGTTCCAGTCAGGGATAAGATTCCCCAGCGGGCAACCGTCGTTGCAGAAGGGGATACCGCAGTCCATGCAACGGCTGGCCTGGGTCTCTAGGCGCTGGCGTGAGAACGGCTCATACACCTCGTTCCAGTCGGCGATCCTTACGTGGACGGGGCGTCGGTCCGGTAACTCCCGCTGGAACTCCATGAACCCTGTCGGCTTACCCATGCGACACCACCATGACCGCACTGCCGGCTTGCACGCCAGACTCCCCCGCTGCTCTCTGCGCTTCCATCACCCTGCGGTAGTCGCGTGGCATAACTTTCGCGAACTCGTCGGCCGCTCGTGCCCAACGAGCCAGCAGAGACGAACCGACCTTCGAACCGGTGTAGGCGACGTGCCTTTCCAGGGCGTCGCGTACCCAGGTCAAATCGTCGGCATCGCAGTCCTCTAAGTCGACGAGCTCACCGTTGAGGTCACTTCCGAAGTCTCCTGAGGGATCCCAGACGTAGGCGACGCCTCCCGACATCCCTGCGCCGAAGTTCCGTCCTGTCTGGCCGAGCACCACGACCTTCCCGCCGGTCATGTATTCGCAGCCGTGGTCGCCGACGCCCTCCACGACAGCCTCAGCCCCGGAGTTGCGAACGCAGAACCGTTCGCCGACAACCCCCCTTATGTACGCTTCACCGGAAGTCGCCCCGTAGAGGATCACGTTACCGGCGATCACCTGCTCCTCGGCTTCGAAGCCGGGTGGTGACTCGGGGGAGGGAGCGACGACGAGACGTCCACCCGACAGGCCCTTGCCGAGGTAGTCGTTGGCGTCCCCGTAGAGCCGTAACGTCACCCCTTTCGGTACGAAAGCGCCGAAGCTCTGGCCGGCGGACCCGCTGAAAGAGATGTCGATGGTCGAGTCGGGAAGACCGGCCGAACCGTAACGGCGGGTGATCTCGGCGCCCAGCAGCGCACCGACCGTCCGGTTCGCGTTACGGATACTCCGTTCAAGCACTACCGGCTCTGCGCGGTCGATGGCATTGCGGCAGGCTTCTATGAGCTCACGGTCCAACACGCTGGCCAGACCGTGATCCTGGTCGACCATGTGACGTCTCGGTTCGCCGGCGTCCGAGCCGGACGTGGCGAGGATAGGGGTGAGGTCCAGGCCTTTCGCCTTCCAGTGGTCGACGGCCTTCGTGGCGTCGAGAAGGTCGACACGACCGATCACCTCGTCGAGGCTGCGGAAACCGAGGGAGGCGAGGAGCTCTCTTATCTCCTCGGCTATGAACTCGAAGAAGTTGACCACGAACTCTGGTCTGCCGCTGAAACGTTGACGAAGCTCGGGGTTTTGCGTGGCGATGCCGACCGGGCACGTGTCGAGGTGGCACACCCGCATCATGATGCAGCCGCTAACGACGAGCGGGGCGCTGGCGAAACCGAACTCCTCGGCCCCGAGAAGAGCGGCAACCACGACGTCCCGGCCCGTCTTGAGCTGACCGTCGACTTGCACCACGATCCTGTCGCGCAGACGGTTGGCCATCAAAGTCTGCTGCGTCTCAGCAAGGCCGAGCTCCCACGGTGCGCCAGCGTGCTTGAGGGATGTAAGCGGCGACGCGCCCGTTCCCCCGTCGTGGCCTGAGATGAGAACGACGTCGGCGTGAGCTTTGGCCACCCCGGCGGCGACGGTACCTACCCCGACTTCGGCGACCAGCTTGACGTGTATGCGGGCCCTGTCATTCGCGTTTTTAAGGTCGAAGATCAGCTGCGCGAGGTCCTCGATCGAGTAGATGTCGTGGTGGGGAGGCGGTGAGATCAACCCGACACCGGGAGTCGAGTAGCGGGTTCTGGCTATCCACGGGTACACCTTGTGGCCGGGAAGCTGGCCGCCTTCGCCTGGCTTGGCGCCCTGAGCCATCTTGATCTGGATGTCGTCGGCGTTCACGAGGTACTCGCTCGTCACCCCGAAACGGCCGGAGGCGACCTGCTTGATGGCACTTCGACGCAGGTCTCCGTTGGGGTCCGGGGTGAAACGCTCGGGGTCTTCGCCACCCTCACCAGTGTTGGAGCGGGCCCCTATGCGGTTCATGGCGATCGCAAGAGTCTCGTGGGCTTCGGCGGAGATGGAACCGTAAGACATGGCGCCGGTGCTGAAGCGCTTCACTATTTCGCTGACCGGTTCGACTTCATCCAGCGGCACCGGCGACCGCCCCGTCTCAGCAGCCTCACGCAACCTGAGCAGGCCTCGTAGGGTCGCGAGGCGCGAGGATTGGCTGTCCACGGCTTTGGTGTAGCTCTTGAAGATGTCGTAGCGACCCGACCGTGTCGAATGCTGCAGGAGTTGAACGGTCTTCGGGTTGAACAGGTGGTACTCGCCCTCCCGACGCCACTGGTACTCGCCGCCCACGTCGAGGTCCCTGTGGGCAAGCTCGCTCGGACGGTCGGGCCAGGCGAGGCGGTGCCGGGCGAGGACCTCGCAAGCGATCTCACCAAGACCGACACCCTCGATCCTGCTAACCGTCCCGGCGAAGTAGCGCTCTACCAAGCCGCTGGCCAGCCCGATCGCCTCGAAGA
Organism: Actinomycetes bacterium; assembly: GCA_021847945.1. GTDB lineage: Bacteria > Actinomycetota > Acidimicrobiia > Acidimicrobiales > Palsa-688 > JAJZAM01. The sequence continues at coordinate 7,602 of JAJZNG010000144.1, forward strand.
CCTGGGCACCGGTGTAGGAAGCGACCGTCGAGATGCCCATCTTGGACATCACCTTCAATATTCCCTTACTCGCCGCTTTGACGTAGTTTCGTGTCGCCTGGCGGGGTGTCACACCTTGGACATCGCCTGAGGCCACGAGGTCGGTCACTGTGTCGAGGGCCAGGTAGGGGTTTATCGCTGCAGCGCCGTAGCCGAGAAGGAGGGCCATGTGGTGGACCTCCCGGGCTTCTCCAGTCTCGACGACCAACCCCACACGGGTGCGGGTTTTCTCGTCGATTAGATGGTGATGCACGGCGCTGACGAGCAGCAGGGCCGGGATCGGCGCCAGCTCCGCGCTGGCGTGCCTGTCCGACAAGACAATGATCGTGGCACCGTCGCCTATCGCCTCGCTGACTTTGGCGCAGATCTCGTCAAGGCTTGCTTCGAGGGCTCGTCCAGGGTCTTGCGCCTTCGCGTCGAACAGTCCGTCGATGGCGAAGGTCCTCCACCCTTCGACGAGGCCGTCCTCGTCTATGTAGAGCAGCTTTGCGAGGTCCTCGTTCGTGAGGATCGGCGCCGGGATGACGATCTGGCGGCAGCTCTCCGGCTCGGGAGCGAGGAGGTTGCGTTCCGGGCCGATCGACGTGGCTAGCGAAGTGACGAGCTCCTCGCGTATTGCGTCGAGCGGCGGATTGGTGACCTGGGCAAAAAGCTGACTGAAGTAGTCGTAGAGGAGACGGGGACGATCAGAAAGAGCGGCAATGGGAGTGTCGGTACCCATCGATCCGACCGGCTCGTATCCAGTGGAGCACATCGGCCCAAGTAGCGTGTCGAGATCTTCGAGCGTGTAGCCGAACAGGCGTTGGTGGGTGACGATCGACGAGTGCTGGGGAGTGAGAGTGAAACGTGGAGGCAGGTCGTCGAAGAAGATCTGGTTCTCTTCCAGCCAGCGAGCGTAGGGGTGCTCACCGGCGAGCTGAGCCTTGATCTCCTCGTCGGCGACGATACGCCCCTTGGAGGTGTCGACGAGGAACATCCGCCCCGGTTGGAGCCGCCCGCGCTGGACGACTTTCGACGCTTCGATGTCGAGCACGCCCACCTCGGACGCCATGACCACGAGTCCGTCGTCTGTGACCCAGTAGCGCGACGGGCGCAGTCCGTTACGGTCGAGCACCGCGCCTATGACGGTGCCGTCGGTGAACGCTATCGACGCGGGTCCGTCCCATGGTTCCATGACAGCGGCATGGAACTGGTAGAACGCTCGCCTCGCAGGGTCCATGCTTCGGTGGTTCTCCCATGCTTCTGGGATCATCATCAGCACCGCGTGAGGCAGAGGTCGGCCTGCCATGTGTAAAAGCTCGAGGACCTCGTC
>JAJZNG010000140.1 GCA_021847945.1 Actinomycetes bacterium
ATCGCCGCTCACGCCCGCGAGCGTCTCGCCGGCTACAAGCGACCCAAGTACGTCGCCTTCGCGGATTCCCTCCCCAAGAATCCGAGCGGCAAGATCCTAAAGCGCGAGCTGCGCGAACTCTACGAGCACCTGTCCAAGCAGGACCAGCCCAGCTCGTAGTCGGCTCACTTCGCAAGCGGACCGTCTTGCTCCCCATCGGCGCTGCTCTTAAAGGCTTCCGCACCGCAGGCCGATAACACCTCAAACGGAGCGAAGTGCGCCGGACGGAGACGGCTGGTTTGATGGGTCAGCAGTTCAGCCCGCTACCAGTCCTGATTGGCGATGCTATGGTCTGGCTTGTGGGCGGCGGCCTTAGCATGTTTGTTCCCGACCAGCGCGACGGCGTCATGGCGCTCGCGTACGTGCACGCTCTCGCAGAGCACGGCGTGCACGGGCTGGTCATAGTAGAACCAGACGACACCTTCGTGAGCGTCGGTTTCTTCGACGACTTCGAGGAAGCCATCGACGCGAAACGCTGCGAGACGCTCGGCCTCCCGGTCGCCAGGCGCCGCATAGGTGGCGGCCCGGTTCTTCTAGGGCCAGGACAGGTCTTCTACCAGCTGGTGCTACCCCGAGATTCGACCCTGATCCGTGGGAGTCTGTCGGACACCTACCGGCGCCTGTCCGAGCCGGTCATCGCCGCCTACGCCAAGCTCGGGGTGCCCGTGACCTACCGGCCGGTCAACGACTTGGTCACTGCCGACCAGCGAAAGATCTCCGGTCAGGGAGCCGCGGACATCGCCGGGTCATTCTGCTTCGTGGGGGCCGTGCTCCGGCGTTTCGACACCGAGCTGATGGCTCAGGTCCTGCGGGTACCCGACGAGAAGATGCGCTACAAGCTGCACCGCTCCCTGGCCGACAACGTCACTTCCATATCCGCTGCCACGGGCCGGGAGCCCTCGACGACCGAAGTGTCGGCAGCCCTCATCGAGAGTTTCGAGGAGCTCACCGGACAGCTCGCGCCGAGCGAATTGCCGGCCGAGACGGTTGCGCGGGCCAGGGCGATCTGCGCCGAGCTGACCTCACCCGCCGAGCTGGCGCGACGAACCGGGCGGGCGCACAACACGATCAAGCTTAGAGAAGGCGTGAAGACCCGCTTGGGATCGTACAAGGCACCGGGCGGGCTCATCCGAGCCGTCGTCGACGTGCGAGACGGAGTCGTCGAAGCCGCCGAGGTTACCGGAGACTTCACCTTCGTTCCCACCGAAGCGTTCCCTGGCCTAGCCGCGTCGCTCGCCGGGGTCGCGTTCGACGCCCGCTCAGTCTGCCAAGCGGTCGGCTCCTACATGCTCGAACACGGCGTCGACTGCCCGGGCGTGAGCCCCGACGACTTCGCCGTGGCGATAACGGGCCATGCCGCCGATACCTGAGAAGCTCACAGGCGAACCTCGGCTTGGCGTTCGGCTTCCTTGCCCATGACGGAGCGTAAAATCTCTATTGCGTCGACCAGCTCCGGGTAGCGGATCGAATAGAACACGCTGTTACCACGCCTGTCGGCTTCGACTAAACCCCTGTCCCTAAGCACCGCCAAGTGCTGAGAGACGTTGGACTGAGGGGCGCCGAGCATGTCGCACAACTCGCCGACCGAGCGACTTGCGCTGCGTAGGGCGTAGATGATCAGCAGACGCTTGGGGTCGTTTAGAGCCTTGCACATACCCGATACCAGCTCGTCGAACTGCCGCCGGAGGCGGTCATCGACGACACCGATATCTTCATAGGCGAAAGCGCTCATCACTGCGCACGATACCCGACCCCAGCTGGTAACACCAGACCCGAAGGAGACCGAGGCAAGACAGCCAGCGCTAAGAGGTCAGCGCAAAACACTTGACAGGCGGACACCGAGATGGTAAACCTTCCAACCACATAAGCACATGCGAATCTACGCATGCACGTGTCCTGGGGGAACGTGGAGCGAGCTAAGGGGGAGATATGGCCGACCTGGAGATAGCCGAGACCTTGGACTGCAAGGGGTTGCAGTGCCCACTGCCTGTGATCAAGACCGCGCAAGCGGTCAAGAAACTCGCGCCGGGACAGGTCCTCGAGCTTCTCGCGACGGACCCTGGGGTCGAACCGGACATGAAGGCCTGGGCGAGCCGCACAGGCAACGAGCTGGTGTCGATCGAGCAGACCGGTGGCGCTTACCGTGTGCTTTTGCGCCGCGGCAACTAGTGCCGGAGGGGAGGCATAGATGTCACTTTGGACTAGCGACGCCGACGAGCGGGTCCTCTACGTGCAGACGCACGGAGTTTCGGACCCGGGACGTTCGGCCACACCTTTCTTCCTGGCGGCCTCGGCAGCGGCCATGGAAGTGGAGGTGGGGATCTACTTCACGATGTACGGGCCGCAGCTATTGCGCCGCGACGTGGTCGACAAGATCGGTCCGAAAGGCGACCGGGGCCAACCCCTGTCATATTTCATACGCCAGGCCACGGACCTGGGCGTGCGCCTGTGGGTCTGCCAGCCTTCTTTGGATCTAAACGATCTCGCAATCGAAGATCTAATCGACGGTGTCGAGATGATAGGCGGAGCGAGCTTCAACGACCTGGCCATCAACGCCTCTGCTGTGGTCAGCTTCTGATGCCTACCGCCACGCCGGCGCACTACAAGAACGACTCCCCCGCCGGCTTCCCCGACGTCGACCCGGGCTACAAGCACCGCCTGTTTGAGCAAGTCATGGCGGATCACCGGATGCCCGACTACATCTACGGCTGCTACGAGTGCGGGATATGCGTGGCGGTGTGTCCGTCGGCGCGTTTTTACGATTTCAGCCCCAGGCGTATCGCACAGGCTGTGGCGCGTCAGGACTTCGAGCTGGTCTTCCAGCAGATGCAGGAGGACATATGGGAGTGCTCCCAGTGCTTCTCCTGTCTGCGCTGCCCGCGGGGGAACAACCCAGGCGGGATCATCACCGTCATGCGCGAAGTGGCGATTAACGAGGGCTTGGCAACCGCCAAGCAAGCCTTGGAGGGCTACTCGCGGATCATCTACAAGATCATGTCCACAGGAACCCAGGTGTCGCCGGACATGCTACAACCCGACGCCTTCCCCGACTGGGGACCCGAGGTGAAAGACGTCTCGGTGAACTTGGACCTCTGGCGAAGAGCGCTCCCGCCCGAGACCCACCACACGACCTCCACCGGCTGGTCGGTGTCGGAGCGGACGCTGATAGAGCTGTACCTGATCTGGATGCAGACCGGAGCTCTTTCGATGATAAAAGACGTCGACGAGGGTTTGCACATGATCCTCGAAGAGGTCATGGAGGAGCGTCTCGAAGAGGAGGGCATAGAGATATGAGCGCCGAGCCAGTATCGGTGGTCCTCGCCAAAAAGCAGCGCTTCGACCGCGAGGCCGACCGGCGCAGCGCGGACTTCCACGAGGAGGTGTTCGACCTCGAAGCCCGGGGAGAGTGGATCGTGCACCGGGTGCCCGAAGACCACGTGTCGGTGTCCACCAAGTACGGGCTGTCAAAGAAGATACCTAGAAGCCACCTTTGGCACCACAAGTCCTGCGGTCAGTGCGGCCACATCCCGGGATACTCCACGTCGATCTTCTGGCTGATGCGCAAGCTCGGCTACGACTACGACGATCCCCGCGACCAGACGTCGTGCACCGCTTGGAACTACTACGCGAGCGCAACTTCCAACCCCGCGGCTCAGGCTGCGGTGGCTCTGCGCAACTTCGCCGCAGCCTACGAGACGGGCTTTTACCCTCTTATACACTGCGGCACCTCCTACGGCCACTACAAGGATGTGAGAAGGGAACTTCTCGGCCACCCCGAGTTACGCCACGAGGTCCGCAAAGTCCTAGAGAAGCTGGGCAAGCCCATGGTCATGCCCGAGGAGATCGTCCACTACTCGGAGTGGATCCACGCTCTTCGAGACGAGATCGCAGCCCGACAGGTTAGGGACTTCTCGAACATTGCCGTCAGCATCCACCCAGCTTGTCACTACTACAAGCTCGTCGAAGGCGACGCCATCTTCGACCCTGACATCTACGGGGGTCAGCGCACCGCTGTGGTAACAGGCATCGCGACAGCTTTGGGTGCCGACGTGAGAAGCTACAGCACTTGGTTCGACTGCTGTGGTTTCGGCTTCCGTCACATCCTCGTGCAACGGGACTTCACCCGGTCGTTCGCCACCACCAGAAAGCTCGAAGTGATGAAGGAGGAGGCGAACCCCGACGTGGTGCTAACCCACGACACCGGCTGTGTCACCGCCTTGGACAAAAGCCAGTTCGCTGCGAGAGCGCAAGGACATGACGTGGACGTGCCGGTCATGTCAGAAGCACAGTTCGCCGCCCTGGCGATGGGAGCGCATCCCTACAAGGTCTGCCAGCTTCACTGGCATTCGGCGAACTACCGGCCGCTTCTGGAGAAGATGGGCATCGACTGGCGCCAAGCGTGGGCAGAGTTCGAAGCCCAACTCGAAGACCTGCGAGACGGCGGCAAAGAGTTCATCACCTGGGACGACGTGGAAGCCTGAAGGAGACAGCAGATGACCGACAAACCGATAGTTGTTATAGGCGGCGGGCCCGCCGGTATCTCCGCCGCCCAGACTGCGTGCGACCTCGGCGCTGAGGTAGTCCTGATAGAGCAGAGGGGTTTCCTCGGCGGCACGCCGATAGCCGAGAACTACGCTTCTTTAACCCCGCACATGCGAAGCGCCGAGGAGGTCGTAGGCGCCATGGTCGAGCGTCTGACGGCAAGCACCTCGCTGGAGGTGCTCCTAGACGCCGAGGTAACCGGCCTGAGCGGTGAGGCGGGCGCTTTCGCGTTGGACGTCGCGGCGGGCGGTGCCGTACGAACTGTCGACTGCGCTTCCATCGTCGTCGCCTCGGGGTTCCGCCACTTCGACCCGGGCAGGGAGACCCAGATGTACGGCTACTACGAATACCCCGACGTCATCGCCTTGCAAGACCTCGAAGCGATGCTCAAAGCCGGCGACGTGAGACGGCCTTCGAACGGTGAGACACCGAAGCGGCTGTGCTTCATACAATGCGTCGGCAGCAGGGACCGCCATATAGGCAACGAATACTGCTCAAAGGTCTGCTGCGGCGTGGCCTCCAAGGAGGCTATAGAGGTCCGCGAGGCCATCCCCGACTGCGAAGTGTTCATCTTCTACATCGACATGCGCATGTACGGCTACTGGGAGAGCCAGATCTACTGGCCCGCCCAGGAACGCCACCACGTGCAGTACGTGAAAGGCATCGTCAGCGAGGTTCTCGCCAAAGGCGACAAGCTCCTGGTGCGGGGCGAAGACACCACCATGGGTCGTCCAATGGAGACCCTCATGGACATGGTCGTGCTGTCGGTCGGAATGGAACCGTCCGCCGGCACTAGGAAGCTAGCCGGGATCTTGGGCGTGGAGCAGAACAAGTACGGTTTCATCCAAGCGGCGAACCCTCCCCTAGACACGGTCTCGACTTCTAAGCCTGGTATTTTCGCTGCCGGCGCGGCTCTTGGCCCCGCCGACCTCGAGGACTGTGCGTCGAGCGGGGCGGCGGCAGCGGCCAGAGCGTTGAGCGCGGCTCGCATGGTGATAGGCGCATGAGCACGTCGACCCTCGAAGTCGACTTGCCCGCAATGGGCCAAACAGACCCCGTCGACCTTGGGACAGCAGCCGAGTTCGCCGAGGCGATCCGCCGAAGCGTCGACCGGGACGCGCTGAGCGAGATGGCGAGCGGCCTGGCGGACAAGTCCACCTGGCTCGGTGAGGCCCTGCGGGCCGACCGGATCCCCAAGATGACCGAGGCGGAGACGCTCAGCCTGCTTCGATCCTTCTTCTCCTCGCGCTCCAAAGCCCGCAGCGTCCTCGCAACCCACGACCCCACTGAGGTAAAGAGCGCGTTGGCGGACCTCGTGCACGGCGAGCGACCTCTGGCCCACAGGCTGGACGACTTCGCTGCCACCTTCGAGGCCTTCGAACATATCGCCCTCGACCTCCCGTGGGAACTGCTGCATCTTTACGACCCGGCCAGGTTCTGGTTGTGGAGCTCGTGGGTGTGGAACCCGAGAACCGAGACCGGTGCTTTGAAGCTGGTAGCGTCAGACGACGTGGACCTCTACGGCCCCGACCGGGTTTCCACCTACCGTCTCGTCGGGGCGAACCTAGCCGTGCTGCAAGCGTCGGCTGCCGCCGCGGGAATGATCTCAAGCGACCCGTTCGCTTTGGACGTGTTCCTCGCGTGCGTCTACGGCGTGTACATGTACACGGTGTTGCGGAGGAGGATGAGCCAGGAGTTCAACCGTATAGTCCCCCAACTGCCGTCCCTCGCCCGCAGGCTGACCGGACTGCACCAGTGGGAGGCCGAGACATGCCTGTAGGTGGACGCAAACAGCCGCCAGTCGCTACGGAGCTGGAGAACGCGACGGTCACCTCCTCGCTGTCGGGCCGCGAGTGGGAACTTCCCGGCATGTGGAACCGCATGTTCGAAAGCCGCGTCCTGAGCGGCTACACGACGTCGGAGCTGGCGCGAATCTCCTCCCTGCCCGGGGGAGAGTCGATCGAATGGTGCTACGGATGCGGCAAGTGCGTGCCCGTCTGCCCGGTGGACCTCGTCGGCGAGTACGGGCCGCGCAAATTGCACCGCAAAGCCCAAACCGGCGTCAACTTGCTCGGCGACGCAGACCTTTGGATGTGCACCACGTGCGGCAACTGCCTACGTGTGTGCCCAAAAGAGGTGGACATGATCCAGATCATGCCCGCCGCCCGCGAAGCCGCCGTCACCGACGGGATCATGCCTCCCGAACTTCAAGATGTGTTCGAGAAGACCTTCCGCCAGAGTAACTGCCTGGGGGAGAACCCGAGGCGCCGCCACGCGTGGACTAAAGGCGCGGGAGTGCCCGTCCGGATCCTCGCGTCGGATCCCCGGCCCGTCGACGTCCTTTTTTACGTCGAGGACTACTGGTCCTACCATCCGAGAGGCCAGCAGGCGGCTCAGGCGTTCGCGCGCATAGCAGACGCTGTCGGAGTGGACTGGGCGATCCTGGGGGCCGAGGAGAAGACCCTCGGTGACAGCCAGCGCACGGCCGGCGAGAAGGGGCTGTTCGAAGCGTTGATGGAAGACGTCGTAGCCACCCTGGGCAAGTACACTTTCAACAGGATCGTAACGCCGGACCCCCACGGCTTCAACGCTTTACGCAAGGTGTACCCGACCTACGGGCACAACTTCGACGTGCTGCACTACACGCAGCTCCTCGCCCCTCTGATAGACCGGGCGGAGTGGGCCGGGTCCGTCGAGGCGAAAGTGACCTTCCACGACCCGTGCTACCTCGGTCGCCACAACGGCGAGTACGACGCCCCGAGACGCCTGCTCGCCAGCATTCCCGGCGTCGAGCTCGTAGAAATGAGCCGCTGCAGGGAGAACGGCTACTGCTGCGGGGGTGGCGGCGGGGGCATGTGGCTCGACGGTTTCAACTCGGACCGGGTCACCGAGCGCCTATCGGAGCGCCGGGTCAAAGAAGCCGCCGAGACCGGCGCTGACATCCTCGCCGTTTGCTGCCCTTACGAGGTGTCACGCTTCGAGGACGCCGCCAAGTCCACCGGCAACGAGCACCTGAAGGTCCTCGACATCGTCGAGTTGATAGACGCCGCCATGTTCCCCCGGTAGGCCCGGGGCCAGAAAGTATCCGGGCACGCAACGTCAGGAAGGTTTGTGATAGCCATGAGAATTGTCGTACCGGTCAAGCAGGTACCGGACCTCGTAGAAGAACTGGAGCTCAACTCGGAAGGCTCCGACATAGACCGCGAGTTCGTCAAGTTCGTCGCCAACGAATGGGACGAGCAGGCCTTAGAAGAGGCTTTGCTGATCAAAGAAGCTGTCGGAGCCCAGGTGAGCGTCGTCGCTTTCGACGAGCCCGACGTGGACCAGACGCTCTACACGGCGCTGGCTCGGGGGGCCGACGACGCCGTCAAACTGACCGGCGCTGGCGACGGCTGGCTGAGCACCGCTGAGCGCTCTCGGCTCCTGGCGCAGTGGCTGTCAGGACAGTCCTACGACATGGTGATAACAGGTGTGCAGGCCTCCGACGACCTCGACGGCCAACTGGCCGGGACGCTCGGCGGCCTTCTCGGCGTGCCGCACGCGTCGGTCGTCGTGGGAGTGGAGCCCGGCTCGGGGTCTGTGACCGTCACCCAGGAGCTGGCCGGGGGTACCGTGGTGAGAACCGAGATCGCCACCCCTTGCGTTCTCGGCATGCAAACCGCCCGGCAGGCTCCCCGCTACGCGCCGATCAGCCGCATACGCCAGGCGATGTCCGCCGGCGGCCTGGAAAGCGTAGAAGCGCCCGGCGATGCCACCGGCCCGGCAGACGGCGTCGAGCTTTTGCGGCTGTACCCTCCGGAGAAAGCGGGACGAGCGGAGATGATCTCGGGTGACGCTCCGGCCGTTGCCGAGCGGATCGTGGAGATCCTCGCCTCCAAAGGGCTGGTCAAGCTGTGACACCGCCCGGCGAGTCCCGCAGTCAGCGAAGGTCAATCGGTACCGGTCCGGGAAGGAGGATCCCCAATGGGAAATGACGTTGTGGTGGTAGTCGAGCACGACGGTGGTGTCATCTCGGACACCACGTTCGAACTTTTGGGAAAAGGCCGGGAGCTCGCCGACGCGTGGGGCGGCCGGCTCGTGGCCGCCCTGTTCGGCAAACCCGAACTGGCCGGCGAGTTAGGAGCAGCCGACGTGGTCCGCTTCGCAGCGGGCGCCGAGCTCGGCGGCTACTGCCCCGAAGCGTGGGAGGCTCTTTTGCTTAACGTCGTCGAGAGTGTCGACGCCCGGCTGGTTCTGATCGGCACGTCCACGGTGGGCATGGACTTGGGCTCTTCGCTCGCTGCGCGCTGGCACGCTGCGCCGCTGTCGTACGTGGTCGCTTTGAGAACCGACGGGGACCAG
>JAJZNG010000107.1 GCA_021847945.1 Actinomycetes bacterium
AATCCTCGTTGATCAAAGTGGCGTTCGTCTGGATCGTGTGCGACACCTTCTGCCCCGGCCGGCGGTAACGCTTGGCGGCTTCGACGACCTGCTTGAAGAACGTAAGTCCCATGAGCGTCGGCTCGCCACCCTGCCATGCGAGCGTCACGTCTCGGGCTGTTTGGGATTCCAAGAGTTGCCGGACGTAGTTCTCCATCAGTTGGAGGCTCATCCGGAAACGATCCCCCGGGTAAAGCGTCTCTTTGGAGAGGTAGTAGCAGTACGAACAGTCCAAGTTGCAAATTGCCCCGGTAGGTTTCGCCATGATGTGGAAAGCGCCGGGTGCTTCCGGCGGGCGAGGCGCTGGCATCGCAGGAGAGCCGGCCCCGCCCGGGTAGGCCGATTTCGTCGTAGCCCGAAGCACCACCGGAGTGCCTGAGCTCCGCGCGGCGGGCGCGGTGCCAGACGGGCAGCCGTTTTTCACATCCACCCTCGACAATGTAGCGCCCGCAAGACCGCCCAGGTGCCAGCCGAAGTCGGGGAGCAAGGCCAGAAAACACCCGGTGATAGGTAGAGATCGCCGGCGGTGTTTGACTCGGGGGTTTTCCTAACGTATAGTTGAAGCGATTCAACGTCATCTAGTTTCCCCCTGCGTGGGGCTTGTCATCGGGGTGGGTCGGCTTTGGAGTTGAGGGGAGTGCAATCTTGCAATCCAGCCGTCTAGTCGACGCCTTCAGCCGAGGACGCATAACAGGTCGTGTCCCGGCGTCCGCCCGAGAAGTTAAATGACTGCTCCGTGGTGGGCTGCGGTGGACATGGGCGCGTCCAGTGTTCGAGTTCTAGCAGCATCGTGGAGCGGAGATCGGATCGAGGTCAGTGAGGTGGGGCGTTTCGCCAACCGGCCAGTCGCTTTGCCTGACGGACTCCACTGGGACATAACAGGACTTTGGAACGGAGTGCTCCGACTGCTGAAGGGTGAATCAGCTCGGCGGGGGGCGCCTTTGAGCATAGGAGTTGATGGTTGGGCGGTGGACTACGCCCTCCTCGACGGCGATGGTTGCCTGCTGGGACTGCCTTACCATTACCGTGACCTGCGAACCCGGGGCCGGGTGGCCGAACTGGACGGCATCGTCGGCCTCGATAACGCCTTCTCAAGGACAGGTGTACGAGCGTTGGAGCTCAACACCCTCTGCCAGCTCCTCGCAGAGCGTGACCGAGCAGCGTACAACGCAGCCAGCTGCCTGCTGCTTCTTCCAGACCTGATCTGCTTTTTCCTTACCGGCGCTCGGATCGCCGAGCGCACCAATGCCACGACGACGGGATACTTCAGTCGAGACGGTCGCTGGGACGATGAGCTTCTCGATCTGTGTGGCCTTCGCCATGACTGGTTTCCCGAGGTCGTCGAACCAGGCTTCTCACTAGGAGCCCTGCGGCCGGCTCTCCGCCGGGAACTGGGCTTCGACGAGCCAGTTCAGGTTATGACCGTGGCCAGCCACGACACGGCTTCGGCGGTGGCAGCAGTGCCGGCCGTGTCGGGAACGCCAGCTTACGCTGTTGCCGGCACGTGGTCTCTTGTCGGCTTGGAGCTCGCGCGACCTGTACTGTCCGAAGAGGCCCGACTGGCCGGTTTCACGAACGAAGGCGGCGTGGACGGGACGGTGCGTTTCTTGCAGAACGTGATGGGATTCTGGTTGTCCCAGGAGTGCGAACGCTGGTGGGGTCACCGATGTCCGCAGCCCGACTTGTCAACTGCAAAAGACTGCTGGGCTGCGGTCTTCAATCCCGACACCCCCGGCTTGGGGGATCGGGCGGATGACATGCCCGGGCGGATACGCAACGCCATCACGGAAGCGGGCGGCATAGCTCCGTCCGATGAGGCCGGGCTGACCTTGTCCGTCCTTGCTAGCCTCGCTGCTACTTACGCTGTCGTGCTGCGACAAGCCGAAGAGCTCTCGGGTGTGACCTCCGAGACTTTTCACCTGGTCGGCGGGGGCAGCGCAAGTTCAGTCCTCGCGCAGCTGACAGCAGATGCTGTCGGCCGGGAGGTGGTTACGGGACCCGTGGAAGCCTCCGGGGTCGGCAACCTGCTTATCCAGCGGCGCAGCACAGGAGAACTGGCCGAACGTGGTGGTCTAAGGGCCGTAGTCGCCCGTTCGCAGCGTTTGCGACGTTACGAACCCCGTTCCGACGGGCGCCAACGAGCCATGGGAGCAGTAGAGATCATCGGGCGCTTACGCGGAGTTACCTCAGGTGGCGCGACGGCAGGCTCGCTACAGTGATATTCGGGCGGAGCCCGGGCGGCCTGACCATGGATTGCCCGGTGGTGGTGGCCCTTGGCTGGGCGTCGTGGCACAGGCCTCAAAAGTCCCTTGACAATCCGGGTGCGCGTTGATACCATCACTAAAACGTTTTAATCGCTCATCAGGGAGGGTCTGAGCCATGGCGCTTAAAGAGGAATATTGCCATTTTCCGAACTAGCCCATTAAGGCTCAGCAGTGGGCCAGGCAACTCCGATGGCGTTTCAGGGTTGGACCGCTAAAGGTCAGAACCGTGGAGGTAGTGCCCTACGGTCGTCACGGGGCCCGAGTAGTGCCCAGGAAGGCGACCTCCGGTACTACAAGAAGCGGAGGTAGGAACGGCAGAGGAAGATCAAGGCATGAAAGGAGTGAGAGTTGGTCAAATCAGATCTGACCTACCCCGACCAGCGGGTAGTCACTGATCAAACAAAAGCCAATCTCCAACCCCGAAGGAAGAGACGAACTCATCGCCACACGTGGCTCCTGTACGTCGTGCTTCTACCTGTCTTCGGGCTTCTAGCCCTGACCAACTACTACCCTGCGTTCAGCGGCATCTACCATTCCTTCTTCCACTGGCAGCCTGGATATAGCTCTCCGTTCGCCGGGCTGAGCCACCTGAAGGACATGCTCGCAGACAGTCTGTGGTGGCAGTCCTTCGTCCACATCGGCGAGATCTTCGTATGGGGCGTCACCCTAGGTTGGATCTTCCCGCTTCTCGCTGCCGAACTGATAATCACTCTCACCAGTAGACGCCTCCAGTTCATCTTCCGGACGCTACTGATAATACCGTTCGCGTTTCCGCTCGTTGTCAGACTGCTGATTTGGGATTTCCTCTACGACCCTAACAACGGTTTAATCAACAAGGTGTTACACGATGTTGGTCTCGGCTTTCTTGCACAGAACTGGCTAGGCAACCCGCACACCGCTCTACTGTCGCTGCTGTTCATCAACTTCCCGTGGATCGCGTCGCTGCCTTTCCTCATCTTCCTGGCGGGTCTTCAAAACATTCCCGCTGCGATCTTTGAAGCCGCTGCACTTGACGGAGCAGGACGGATACGGCGATTCTGGTCGATTGATCTTCCCATCCTCGGACGGCAGTTCAAACTGCTCTTCGTCCTAGCCATCATCGAAGTTCTGCAGTATGGAGTAGCGTCCCAGATACTTACCGGAGGTGGACCGAACTACGCCACTAATGTCCCTGTCCTCGAGGCAATCAACGCTGCTTTCAACGAAGACAGGTGGGGATATGGAGCTACCTTGGGCAGCGTTCTCTTCTTACTTATTCTCCTCCTAAGCGCTATCACATTGAGCGTACGCCGGCGAAAGCCCAATGAGAAGGATCTAGCAAGTGCAGTCAACTAAACTTCTAGGTAGGCCCCGCAAGAACAGGCGTCGGCGTACACAGATTATCGTCGCATCCATATTAAGCCTGTTGGCATTTATAGGACTCTTCCCGTACCTGTTCATGCTCGTCACGTCACTTAAGACTAACCCTCAGTTTTATCATTCGTACCTGTATCCAGTTCTCCCGTTTCACTTCGGCAACTACGTAGCGGCTTGGAATGAACTCGAGCCCTACTTTGTTACATCCGCTGTCGTTGCGATTTCGACGATTGTGGGGTCGATCATACTGGGATCGGGAGCGGCCTTCGTGTTCGCCCGGTTTGACTTCTTCGGACGGACCTTCTTGTTTGTACTGATCGCCATCCTGCTAGCCGTCCCAAGTGTCACCACGCTGATACCCCTGTTCCTGTTCATGAGGGATCTCGGTCTTCTCAACACCCGGCTGGTTTTAATCCTGCCCTACATCGCGGGTTCCACGATCCTCACCGTTGTGATCATGAGAACTTTCGTGGAGCAGCTACCCGCGGAGCTCTTCGAGGCTAGCCAGCTCGACGGGGCCGGAGGATTCCGCATGTACTGGAACATGATGCTTCCCCTTTCCTTACCGATCATCGGAACTGTGACGCTGCTGTCGATCGTCGGTGTCTGGAACGATTATTTCTGGCCCTTGCTCACAATCACCCAAAATAATCTGCGCACGGTTCCCGTAGGTCTTACATACTTTCAGGGACAGAACTCCACCGCTTACGGGCCGCTCTTTGCGGGTTATACGATTGCGAGCGTCCCTCTGCTTGTCTTCTTTACGCTGCTATCCAAGTGGTTGTTAACAGGCATCGAGGGAGGGTTGCCCACGTAGGTTAGTTATTTTGTGACCTGCGGCCTTATAGGTCCGAAGGACGTCGTGGCAGGGGGTTGAGGGATATAGCGGAATCCAGGTTGTCGATAGTTGTCCCGTGTTAGTAAAGCAATTTTAAGAAAGGACGAAATATGCCGAAGTCAGAAAAGGATCGTCGGACCAGTACCACGACAGCGCTCAAGATTCTCGGGGGGGGCTTGGCGTTGGCGGTCACGGCATCTGCCTGCACCTCTAGTTCCACCAAGAGCAGTCAGGCGTCGTCAGGTGCGACGACCGCTCCGTCGGTGACGATCACGATCGCCGGACCTAACCAGTTCAATAATGACACAAACACATTTGGGAACGCATGGAACTCACTCGTCGCGTCGTTCGAGCAGGTCAACCCCTCGATACATGTCAACACGGAGGTTTTGCCCCTTGCCACGTTCAATCAGACTGAGTCGACGGAGTTAGCTGCCGGTACGGCGCCGGCGTTGGTGTTCGATCAGGCGACGTACAAGCCGTACATGGTGACGAACTTGGACTCGTATCTCAATCAGCCGGATCCCTACGTCCCGGGAAATAAGAAGTGGATTGACGTGTTTAACCCGGAGTACTTCGGGTTCAACGTTGTCGGTGCGGTCAACGCGCAAGGTCACATAAACGTGATCCCGTTCAACGAGGTAGCGGTTGGTCTGTTCTACAACAAGACGGCCTTCGCGAAAGCTGGGATCACCGCGCCGATAACGACGTGGACTCAGTTCGCCAGTGACGCTGCGAAACTGTCCGCGGCGGGGTACACGCCGCTGTCCATGCAGTCAGGCTCGCTCGGCGTCGGCTGGATCCTGGACACCATCTGGAATATGCTGGCCCAGCAGTACTTCTCCGCTTGGAACCTTTACACCCCCACGGGGGCGTCTGGGACGAGTCCGCAGCTGACCACTGAGGATGTCACCCGTGCTATCACGACTGGGGCGTTGAACACGAACCTGCCGGCGGTAGCTGAAACGTTGCGTCTGACCAAGCAGATGCTATCGCAGTGGTCGACTCCCAACTGGTCGGGCGTAGCCGATACCGGCGGCGGATCAGTGGTCGCGTTGCAGAACTTCTACACCGGCAAGGCCGCCATAGCGTGGGGTAGCGACTACGCGAAGGGTTCTTTGAAGGGTGCCAGCTTCCAATACGGCACGATGCCTTTCCCCACGGTGACCAGCGCGACGACCTCGGTGTCGCAGAACTTCCCGGCCGAGTTCGGAATCTCCGGTACGGGCGGAACGACTTATATGATCCCGTCGACGACCAAGGGAGCCCAGCTGGCCGCGGCAATCAAATTCCTGCAGTTCGTTACCGCTCCGAAGTACAACCAGCCTTGGATCGAAGCAACCGGGGCCCTGCCGATAGTGCAAGGGGTTGCGGTACCTTCGAGCGATGCTGGTCTTTTGGCAGGGTCGTGGGGTAAACCACGCACGATGGGGCCTTTCCCCGGTGGAGCAGGAGCCAACAACAACGAGGTGGTTACCGAGGGTTACCTGCTCGGCGACAAGAGCATGAGCTCCGAGCTCAGCTTCCTTGAAAGCCAGTGGAAGTCCTATGCGCAACTGCAGATTTCTACCAACGGTTGGCAGAACCTTTCGTGGGCGAAGGGCTGATCGAAGGTGCTTTTGACCGGCCAGGACGCCTAGCCTCGTCGAAGGTCCCGCCGCCCGTGGATACGATCGGCGGGACCTTCCGGGCTACTTTGCTGGTCACGATCAGGGTAGCGTGATGGCGGACGTAGCCGGAGGCGGGGGAAACCCGATCATCCCCAAGCGTGGTGTCAACGATCCGCACATCCACGTGTTCGGCGACAAGGCATACGTGTATGCCTCCCACGATGCCTCCCCGCAAAACGAGGGTTTCGTGATGAGAGACTGGCATGTGTGGTCCTCCCGTGACCTCGTGCACTGGACGCACTGCTCCACCTTGCATCCGGCAGATACATTCCTCGGAGATAGACCGAACTTCGTGTCCGCCTGGGCTACTGACGCCGCGGAGAAAGATGGACGGTACTACTGGTATTTCTCGGACGGTGACCGCCAGATCGGTGTCGTAACCGGCGAGAGTGCCTGTGGCCCCTGGAGCGACCCTCTCGGTCGGCCTCTTATAGCCGCTGGAACCACGCCAACCATGGCCTACGATCCGGCGGTGTTCGCCCAGGGCGACGAGCGTTACCTTGTGTTCGGCTGTTGGAACTATCACATCGCAAAACTTGGCGATGACATGATCTCGCTCGCCGAAGAACCCCGCGAACTGGTCATCCGTAATGCGGAGGGACCTTATACTTTCGCAGCCGACTCGCCGCTCGCCGGCAAGCTCACCGACGACAAAGCCTTCCTTCACAAAAGGGGCAATGTGTACTACCTGTCGTGGGGCGTCTACTACGCAACGTCGCGCGATCTGTACGGACCCTACGATTACCGGGGCGTGATCGTAGGGGAGACCAGCTTCCCGACGGGATTGGACACTCCAACCTGGCCTTTAGGCCCTCGTCAGGGCAGGCACGGGTCGTTTTTCGACTGGCACGGACAAAGTTACTTTGCGTTCTGCGACATCTCTCAGACGGGCAACCGATACTTCAGAGACACGTTCGTGAGCTACGTTCACTACCGGCGGGACGGTACGATCGCTCCTATACGAGTCGACCGGATCGGTGTCGGCAACTACGACGCAGCATCAGGTCCCATCGACGCCGCTGACTTCTTCGCGCTTCAGAACGCGGACAAGCAGGAGAGGGATGGGTTTCCTGATCGATTCGTCGTCGTCCCCTCAGGAACACGTGAGGCCAGGGCGTGTTATCCCCACGTCAGGGGCCTGGCGCACTGCACGGAGGTGGCGTTGGCTGTCGTTGCTGAGGGCGGCAGCGAAGGGGAGATAGAAGTTCTCGGAGGAGACGAGTGCCGGTTGCTAGGAAGACGGCAAGTGAGCTTCGATGCTGACGGTACCGAACAGGTGACTTTCGAAATCGGCCCGCTGGGAAGCGAGGAGACGATCACTATCTCGTGGCGCTGTTCGCGCGGACGCTTGATGTTAGAGCGCTTCTGGTTCCGCTGAGCGGTCCTCGCCGTTCGGCGTCAGCTGGAGCCGCACTGCTCGATGGCCGTCGTCGTCGATGAGCCGTCGACAGTTTCTGCCTGCAGAGGGATCGATGGGTCATCCACTTTTCCTTGGACGTCGGCCTGCCAAGTAGCGAACATCTCGGCGTATCTGCCACCGGTTTCGATCAGTTCAAAATGACTGCCGGACTCGACCACCCGACCGTCGTCGATGACCACGATCCGATCCGCTCGCATTGCGGTGCTGAGACGGTGTGCGATCAGGATCGCTGTCCGGCCTTTTAGCAGCGCATCTAGTGCGGCCTCGACCTTGGTCTCGGACTGCAAGTCGAGGTTTGAGGTTGCCTCGTCTAGGACCAGCACTCGGGGAGCCGCCATGAACGCTCGGGCCAGGGCGAGAAGTTGCCTTTCGCCTGACGAAAGCGACTGGCCTCGTTCGTGAACTTCTGTATCGAGTCCTTCGGGTAGGCGTTCGACGACATCGGCGAGCCCTACTGCACGTAATGCTTCCCAGACTTCGTTGTCGGTTGCGTCAGGTCGACCGAAGGTGAGGTTGCGCCGGACCGTTCCGGCAAACAGGAACGGCTCTTGGGGGACCACCCCGATCTGACTGCGAAGCGAGAAGAGCGTCACTTCACGTAGGTCGTGACCGTCGATTAGGACGCTCCCGCTGGTCGGATCGTAGAAGCGGGTGACTAGCTTCGCCGCCGTTGACTTGCCAGCGCCGGTCGGCCCTACGAAAGCGACCGTTTCGCCGGGGGAGATGACCAGATTGACGTCGTTGAGGACCGTTTCAGTCGGCCCGTAGCCGAAGCCCACCATCTCGAAAGTGATCTTCCCGGCGGCAGGCGGTAGATCGACGGCGTCGGCGCTTTCTTGGACGGTGGGTTCGAGCTCTAGGAGTGTACGGAGCTTGCGGATCGATGCGTGGCCCTGCTGGAAGACCGTGTACTGCTGGGCGAGCAGCTGTATAGGGCCGGTGAAGCGGTTCAGGTACAAGAAAAATGCTGCGAGCGCCCCGATGCTCAGCGTTCCGTGGATGACCATGCTGCCGCCGAACGCCAGGAGTGCAGCCTGGGCCAGATATCCGAGCAGTTGGCTGCCGGGCCCGTAGATGGCGTTTATCTCAGCGGTACGATCATACGCTTCGCGGTAGTCGCCTAGAACGTTGCGGTGGTGGACGCGATTGCGGGCTTGGCGGTTGTGCGAGACAACAACCCGCATTCCCTGCAAGTTCTCGGACAAGTCCGCGAGGACCGCCGCTATTCCGTCGCGCACCTTGGCGTAGGCTCGGATCGACGCTGCCTGGAACCAGATCGACCCGAGCGCCAAAATCGGGACGACGATGAGCACGGTGATCGCTGCGAGCTCGACGTTGATAAGAAACAGGACGACAGCGATCACCACCATGGTCAGGCCCTGCACGACGAGCTGGGCCAGGCCGTCCTGGAGAAGTTGCTGGAGGTTCTCGACGTCGCTGGTCATCCTGCTCATCACCACCCCACCCTTTTCGGAGGTGTAGAAGTCGAGCCCGAGGCGCTGGAGGTGAGTGAAGATTCTCACCCTAAGGTCATACATCACCTGAGCAGCCAACCGTCCCGTGACACGCACCATCGCCCACTGCGTAACTGCGCTCAGCGCAGTTACTGCAAGGTAGACGCCAGCGACGACTTCAACCACAGCCAAGTCCGGGTGGACCATACCGTGATTGATGGCGTAGCTGATCAGTTCAGGCCCGACCTGGCTGGCGACGCTCAACACGACCACCAAGACGACAGCGTCGACGACGAGATGCCAGTGACGGCCGAGCAGACCCCGCAACGTCAACTGGCGGCGCTCCTGCAGGGAGACGTGGTGAGTGAAGCGGACGTCGGGATAGTCGTGCGCTGGTTCGCCTGCGAGCAGACGGTTGACGCCGGCCTGCATTTCCGACGGCACCCCCGAGAATGGCAGCCCCCCGCCAGGGTTCGACGCCGCACCACCACCACCACCACCAGCCCAGCCCCCGCCAAAGCCCATCGACATCAGCGATTCACAACCTCAGAGGTCGAAGAGTCGTCTTGGGCAAGCACCTCTGAGTACAAGGGCACGTCTCTGAGCAACTCGACGTGCGTTCCTTGCGCGACTACCCTCCCGCCGTCTATCAGGACCACCCGGTCGGCAAGGCTGATCGTCGACAGGCGATGTGCGATGATCAGTGTCGTCCGTCCGGTCATCAGCTTTCGTAGACTGCGGTGGATTTCCTTCTCCACCTGGACGTCGATCGCGCTGGTCGAGTCGTCGAGGATAAGGATACGAGGGTTGACAAGCAGTGTCCGGGCGATCGCTATGCGCTGGCGCTGACCGCCCGAAAGGGTGTAACCGCGCTCGCCGACGACCGTGTCGTAGCCTGACGACAGCTCTCGGATGAACTCGTCCGCGCCAGCGGCCCGGGCGGCAGCCTCTACATCGGCGAAGTCGGCGTCAGGGCGACCGTAGGCGATGTTGTCTCGGATCGACACCGAAAAAAGGAACGGCTCGTCGGCAACAATCCCAACCGTCGCCCGCAGGCTGGTGAGGGTAACGTCGCGCACGTCGTGGCCGTCGACTCGGACGACTCCCGCGGTCACGTCGTAAAAGCGGTCGATGAGGCGGCCGACGGTAGTCTTGCCCGCTCCAGTGCGGCCAACGAGCGCAACCGTGTCCCCCGGTTCTAACCGTAAGTCGAAGCTATCTAGGACCGAAGGTCCCCCGTCGGTGTAGGAGAAGCTGACCGACTCGAAGGTGACCTCGCCGCGGCAATCGACAAGTTCAACCGCTCCTGGCCGGTCGACGATGCCCGGCGGCTCGTCGAGGATCTCATAGACGCGCTGCGCTGACGCGGAAGCCCGCTGGCCGAGCATTATCAGCATGCCGAGCATCTGGAACGGAGCCTGCAACATGACGATCCAGAAACTGAAAGTGACTATCGTACCGACCTGCAGTTCCTGGCCGATCACGAGGTAGCCGCCTAGGAGCAGCACGAAGGCCATACCCAGCTGGCCAAGATTCTGCACCAGGGGCGTGAAGGCAGCCCGGATGTCAGCGTCTTTGACGTAAGTCCAGCGCAGCCGTGTGGCGGCGCGCGCCAACTCGCCTAGTTGGCGATCCTCGGCGGCGAATGACTTGACCACACGGACGCCGTTGACGTTCTCGTCGACGATCGTCGCAACGTCAGCCAAGCGAGCCTGGATAAGCCACGAGACCGGGAACAGTTCGTGGCGCATCTTGACGCTGGCGAAATAGATAAGCGGCATAGCGCACATCGCTACTAGGGCGAGTCGCACGTTGATCGACAGCATGTATGTGAATGCCACCACTGCCACCAGGCATTGCACCAGGATCGCCGGAGCGAAAGTCAGATACGTCTGAGTCGAACGGATGTCGGAGTTCGCACGCGATATCAGCTGACCGCTTTGCACCCGATCGTAGAAGGAGAACGACATTTCTGTCAGATGCTCGTAAATCAGGTAACGCAGGTCGAACTCGATACGGTAGGCCGTCGACAGCAAGAAGCGGCGGGAGACATACCCGCACAAGCCCGCAAGGGCACCGAGGGCGACGACGATCCACACGTAATGCGCAAGCAGAATCGAGTAATGACCTAACACGAGACCACTTGACCTCGTGCGGCGAGCCGCTACGGCCGGCACGAGAGCCTTGTCGATGGCGTCGGAGCCGAGTAACTGTGGTATCTCGACTTGTAGCACTAGACCGACGAACGAAGCGCTCAGAGACGCAACGAACATCCAACGGTGAGCCGCTACGATCGGCAGAGCCCGACGCAACCAACTCTTACCCTTATCCGGGTCGATCCGACGCCTTGGCGTTGAGAACCGGGCTACCCCAAGGACTGGGAGCCTAGTCTTTTCTCCTAGCGGCATTTCTTTAGCAAAACTTACCATATCGCCTGTGAGGCCGACGGCGGATACCTGCGCTTCGCGCAGGATCGGTCTCCAAAGGGCAACCACCTGGTCCTATGCGATCCGAGCCGTGCGTATCACGCCCAGCGGTGCCGGACTCTCGGTCCGAGGCCAGCAGACCCGCAGGGGAAGGCACCGCGACCGGGGCAGCCGTCTCAGCGCAAGAACGCTGCTGCGACTCCGGCGTCGACGGGTATGTGAAGCCCGGTAGTGTGGGAGAGGTTTCCGCTCGCGAGGACGAACACGGCGTTGGCGACATGCTCGGGAAGGACCTCTTGTCCTAACAGGGTGCGTTTCGCATAAAAAGCTCCGAGCTGCTCCTCGGGGACTCCGTAGACGGCCGCTCTTTGAGCTCCCCATCCGCTAGCGAAGATCCCCGATCCCCGCACGACTCCGTCTGGATTGACCCCGTTGACTCGTATCCCCCGATCTCCGAGCTCGGCGGCCAGTAGGCGAACTTGGTGCGCCTGGTCCGCCTTGGTCGATCCGTAGGCAATGTTGTTCGGGCCGGCGAAGACTGAGTTCTTCGACACTATGTAGATGATGTCGCCGCCCATGCCCTGATCGAACATTACCCTGGCCGTCTCGCGCGATACCAGGAAAGAGCCTTTTGCCATCACGTCGTGCTGGCGGTCCCAGTCCTCGGATGTCGTTTCGAGGAGCCCTTTAGAGATCGAAAGCCCAGCGTTGTTGACGACCAGGTCGACGCCGCCAAAAGCTAGCACCGCTTCTTGAACGGCAGCCGCTACGGCGTCCTCGTCGGATACGTCGCCAGCGACGCCGACGGCCACGTCGGGCGAGCCGATACCTCTGGCGGCCCCACCAGCCGAATCGAGGTCAAGGTCGGCGAGGACGACGCACGCCCCCTCGGCTGCCAAGCGCTTTGCTGTGGCCAGCCCGATCCCCGATGCGGCCCCAGTGACGAAGGCGATCCGCGTCGCAAGAGGTTTCGGTTCGGGCATTCGACGGAGCTTGTCTTCCTCAAGCTGCCAGTATTCGATCCGGAACTTCTCCGACTCTGGGATCGGCGTGTAGGTCGACACCGATTCGGCCCCGCGCATCACGTTGATAGCGTTCACGTAGAACTCGCCAGCTACTCTGGCGGTCTGTTTGTTAGCCCCGAAGCTGAACATCCCGACCCCAGGTACAAGCACCACCGCCGGGTCGGCGCCGCGCATGGCAGGCGAATCGACCGTCGCGTAGCGCTCGTAGTACTCACGGTACTCGTCCCTGTACGCGGCGTGCAGCTCGGAGAGGCGTGCCTTCACGTCTTGTATGGGGGCTGTGGCCGGCAAATCGACGACCATGGGACGAACTTTGGTGCGCAGGAAGTGGTCAGGACACGACGTACCCTTCGCTGCGAGCTCCGGCATGCGACCTCGCGACACGAAGTCGAGTACCACGTCGCTGTCGTTGTAGTGCCCGACCTGACGGCGGTCCGTGCTCGCCATGCCGCGAAGAAGCGGGAACAGTGCGGCCGCTCTTTGCTTTCGCTCGGCGTTCGGGAGTGGCTCCCATCCGTCGACCACGGCACCAAAAGGATCTGGGCGTCCGTGAGAGGCTAAGTATTCGGTAGCCTCGCGGATGATCCGAAGGGAGTTGGCTTCGCACTCTTCGGAGGTAGCGCCCCAAGCTGTTATCCCGTGCCCACCCAAAATAACGCCGATCGCCTCCGGATGATCACGCTGGATAGCAGCGATGTCCATACCGAGCTGGAAACCTGGACGGCGCCAAGGCACCCACACGACACGGTCGCCGAAGCAGTCTTTGGCGAGTCTCTCCCCGTCGGCAGCGGTCGCCAGGGCAATCCCCGCGTCGGGGTGAAGGTGGTCTACGTGATCGCAGGGGATCAGGCCGTGCATCGCAGTATCTATCGAAGGGGCTGCTCCGCCCTTGCCGTGTAAGCAGAAGTCGAACGCGCCTACCATCTCGTCTTCGCGCTCGACCCCAGGGTACACGTCCACGAGAGCCCGAAGCCGGTCCAGGCGTAGTACGCACAAGCCGCTAGGCGACAGGGTTCCCAAGTCACCCCCGGAACCTTTCACCCACATCAGCTCTACGGGCTGACGGGTAACCGGATCCTCGTCGATCCCCTTAGCCGAGGCGTTGCCGCCGGCGTAGTTGGTGTTACGCGGGTCCGCACCGAGGCGATGGGATCGCTCGAGCAGTTGGTTGACGACAGAATCAGAAGCCAAGGTAACCTCGCACGCAGACGCTAACGAACCGCCGGGTAAGTCAGGCAGACGTCGGGAACCCGACCAAACCTTCGTATCGGACGGACTTGAATCGTTTAAAGTATATGCCTCGGAGGCACGGTGATGCAAGCGGTTAGGGTCGTGCAGACATCTCACGAGACGGTCGAAAATGGGAGGATTGCCAGTGTCGAGGATATGTTTCACGCTCCGGATTCGACCGGAGAAGGTAGACGAGTACCGCCGGCGCCACGCCGAAGTATGGCCGGAAATGCGTGAGGCTCTGCGCTCGGCCGGGTGGCGGAATTACTCCCTCTTTCTTGCCGGCCCGGGCACGGTCATAGGCTACGTCGAGTGCGACGACTTCCAAGAAGCCCTCGCCGCCATGGCCGCCACAGAGGTAAATGCCCGGTGGCAGAACGAGATGGCCCCACTGTTCGACCTTCAAGGCGGCCGCCCTGACGAAGCTATGGTTCCACTTGAGGAGCTATTTCACTTGGACTGACCCGGCCCCGTATTTTAGGGTTAGCGAGTTTGAACTGGGCCAGATTTTTGTGCTTGACAGGGTTGTGCTTGCTGTGTAACGTCTGTCCTTGAAAAGTTTCAATCTGCAGAGTTGGGGAAGGACACATGAAGGAGACTGCCGCAGCGTCCGGTGTTCTACGCGCCAAGGAGGTACTTCGTCGCCAGTCGATCGAGACCCCGTCGTGGGCGTACGGGAATTCGGGGACGCGGTTCAAGGTGTTCGCCCAGGACGGAGTCCCCCGCGACGCCTTCGAGAAGCTCGACGACGCATCCCAAGTCCACCGCCTGACCGGGGTCGCGCCGTCGGTTGCGTTGCACATTCCCTGGGATCGAGTAGACGATTACTCGAAGCTGGCGAAGCACGCGGCTGACGTGGGGGTGAGGATTGGCACTATCAACGCGAACCTGTTCCAGGATCCCGACTACAAGCTCGGTAGTCTCACCCATCCGGACCGCAGAGTCAGAGCTAAGGCGCTCGACCACCTTTTCGAGTGCGTGGAGATCATGGGCTTGACAGGGTCGAAGGACCTGAAGCTGTGGTTCGCGGACGGCACCAACTATCCCGGTCAGGACAGCTTCCGGGCCCGTCAGGACCGTCTAGGGGAAGGGTTGGCCCAAGTGTATGAGCGTTTGGCCGACGACCAGCGGATGCTGCTCGAGTACAAGCTGTTCGAACCGGCGTTCTATCACACCGATGTCCCTGACTGGGGCACGGCCCTGCTGCACTGCATGGCCGTAGGGGAGCGGGCCATGGTGGTGGTGGACACCGGCCACCACGCGCCGGGGACCAACATCGAGTTTCTAGTGGCCGGGTTGTTGAGAGCGGGACGGCTCGGCGCCTTCGACTTCAACAGCCGTTTCTACGCTGACGACGACCTGATGGTTGGCGCGGCTGACCCGTTCCAGCTGTTCAGGATCATGACCGAGGTGGTCGCGGCGGGGGGTTTGGACGAGTCCTCACCTGTGGTGTTCATGCTAGATCAGTGCCACAACATCGAGCCGAAGATCCCCGCCGAGATCCGCTCCGTGATGAACGTCCAAGAGGCCACAGCGAAAGCGTTGCTGGTCGACCAGGCGGCTCTGAGCGCAGCCCAGCTGAGCGGAGACGTTCTAGGCGCTCACGCAGTCGTTATGGACGCCTTCAACACCGACGTGAGACCAATGTTGGCCGACTTGCGTGTCGAAATGGGCCTAGACCCGGACCCGATGTCCGCCTATGCCCGGTCAGGCTGGGCCGAGCAGATCGTTGTTCAGCGGGCCGGGGGACAACAAGCCGGTTGGGGAGCCTAGCTCAGGCCGGGCGTGGGCTACCGAAATCCGGTGCTGCGCGGGGTCAACGCCGACCCGAGCGTATGCAGGCGAGCCGGAGACTACTACCTCGCCACCAGCTCGATGGACCTCGAACCCGGACTTCCGGTCTACCAAAGTCGTGACCTGGTGAACTGGCGGCTCGTCGGGCACGCCCTGGCGGGTGAACCGGGCTGTCTGCAACGTCCTCGCATGATCTTCGCGCCGACGATACGCCACCACGGTGGCCACTTCTACCTTGTCAGCACTGATGTGGCTGGGGGGGGAAACTTCCTTCTTCGTGCTGGCGAGCCCGAAGGGCCGTGGGAGGGTCCGTTCCCGATCGACGCCGACTCGTTCGACCCGAGCATCTGCTTCACCTCCGACGGACGCTGCTTTTACACGCGGCGCGGACGGATCGCCGACAAGGACATCGTCCAAGCCGAGATCGACCCTTCCAACGGTCGGCTCGTCACGCCGCTGAGGTCGATTGCAACAGGTTTCGTCTCCGACGACGCAGAAGGCCCGCACCTCTACGAGATCGGAGGCGTCTACTTCTTGGTGCTAGCCGAGGGTGGTTCGCGTGCCTTGCACATGGTGACCGTCGGCCGCTCGGACAGCCCGTGGGGTCCTTTCGAGCCGTGCCCCTGGAACCCGATCGTCGCTCAGCACCACGCGTGGTGGGACGAGCTGCTCGGCGCCGGTCACGGCGAGTTGGTCGAAGCTCACGACGGGTCGTGGTGGATCACCTTCCTAGCGACGCGTCATCCCAGCTACGAGGCCCTCTCCCACCTCGGCCGGGAGACCTTTCTCGCGCCGGTCTCCTGGAGAGACGGATGGCCGTGGGTGGATCCCGAAGCGACCCGCAGACTGGATGTGCGCACGGCGACGTTACCCCTGGTTCCCCAGCCGCCGGTTGACCGTCGCGACGACTTCGACGCAGCGACTCTGAAAGGGTGCTGGGTTACCGTCGCGTCCCATGCGACGCCGCTGGAAAGTGAGGCGGACACCTCGCAGACACGGCAGCGCCCAGGAGGGGCGGCTGGCGTTGACGCAGGGAAGTGGTGGAGCCTCCAAGAGCGTCGCGGTCATCTCCGCCTACTGCCCGGGTCCGCCCCACGCGATCCCTTCCCGGCGGTGGCGGCTGAGCTGGAGATCGAGCCGTCTTCCGCTGGGCGACCGAGCGCTGACCGGCGTCAGGCCTTGCTGGTGCGCCGCCAGGAGGACCTTACTTGCGCGGCCGTAGCAGCGCTCGACGCGGACCCAGCGGACGGTGAGGAGGCCGGTCTGTGCGTCTTCCAGACGGCCAGCTATCGCTACGACATCGTGGTCGCCCGTCGCTTAGGGAGGCGTGTCGCATTCCTGCGCCGTAGAGTTTTGGACCTGCTAGCCGAGAACCGACCCGTAGACCTGCCACCAGGGGTGGTGCGCCTACGCGTCGATGCCGACCCTGACCGTTACCGTTTTTCGGTCACCGACGACAGCGGAGCCAGCCACCTCCTCGGGTCTGGAGCGACGCGACTCATCTCTTCCGAGCTGGCAGGAGCCTGGAGCGGAGCGCTGATCGGGGTGTGGGCAGCCGCGCCGGCGGGTTCGTCTATGGTGGCCGACGTCGACTGGTTCGACTACGAAGGGGAAGACGAGCCAAGCTGTGTCGACGGTAAAGTTTGATCAGCGACTCGCCACCATGTCTCGGACCGCAGCGTAACGCCGGCGAACGCCTGCCTGGTTAATGGCGCTGTAAGCCTTCCCAGGCGGCTCTGGCCATGCCGGGGGCGCTTTTTCGCCTGAGAGAACCCAGGACGCCTGGCGGGCAGCCCCGTCAGCTACGTACTCGCCGGGTTCGGGCACGACGACCGGCAGACCGAATACGCTAGGCGCGATCCGCCTCAGGGCCTCGGAGTTGGCCCCGCCGCCCACGAGAAGAACCCTTCGAGGCTTCACGCCATGCAGACAGAGCTGGTCAACGCCGTCGGCCAGACCGCACAGCAGGCCCTCAAACGCCGCTCGGGCCAGGTTGGCCTGGGTCGAATTGGAACCGTCGAGGCCGTGTACGGCAGCAGTGGCGTTCGGACGGTTCGGTGTCCGCTCGCCCTCGAAATACGGTACGACGACCACCCCACCCGCTCCCGGCTCGGCTTGGAGGGCGAGGGGGGAGAGGTCCGCCGGCGTGACACCAACCAACCGGGCCGTAGCCTCCAGCACCCCGACACCGTTGAGGGTGCAGCACAGGGGCAGGAAACCGCCGGTCGCGTCGGCAAAGCCGGCCACCGCGCCGCTCGGGTCGGCTGTCGGCGTCGGACTGTAGGAGCTGACCACCCCGGACGTGCCTACCGAGACGACAACGTCACCGGGTTTCGCGTCGACCCCTAGGGCGGCGGCAGCGTTGTCTCCCGCCCCAGGGCCGACCAGCACCCCGGCGGGTGTCACACCAGCCGCCTCGTGAGGGCCGACTATCTCGGGAAGGCGAACCCGCCGTCCGAAAGCCAGCTCTACCAGGTCGTGTCTCCAAGTGCCGCTGCTCGGCGACCAGTAAGCTGTGCCGCTCGAGTCGCTTCGGTCGGTGACCAAGCGGTGCTCGCGTCCAAGGAGACGCCACGTGAGCCAGTCGTGGGGGAGACAGACGGTGTCGGTGCGTGCAGCGTTGCCGGGCTCGTTTGCTGCCATCCAGCGCAGCTTGGTCACGGTAAACGAGGCGACCGGCACCGATCCGGTCGCCTCTGCCCAAGCAGTCGGACCGCCGGGGAGTTCGCTGAGCAGTTCCTCCGCAGCGCCGGCGGAACGGGTGTCGTTCCAAAGCAGGGCGTCTCGCAATACGTCCCCCTGCTCGTCGAGGCAGATCATGCCGTGCTGCTGGGCGGCTACCGATATCGCCGCCACGTCGTCGAGCCCGCCAGCGGCTCGGAGCGCCTCGCCGAGGGCCGTCCACCAGTGCTCTGGGTCAACACTGGTTCCCGGGGGGTGCGCTGCGCGACCTGACCGTACGAGGCGTCCGCTGCCAGCTTCGCGTATAACCACCTTGCAGGACCGCGTCGAAGAGTCGACGCCGGCAACGAGGGCTCGCTGCAGCCGGCGCCTCCCGGCCACGGAGCCAAATGTGTCAGCGGGCGCCGAGGAGATGCTCGACCGCCAGTTGGTGGAGCCTGACGAACCCGTAGCCGCGCCGCCCGGCCGTGTCAGGGTCGTAGTCCTCCCAGCTCTTGAGATCCCGGCGGAGATCAAACAGCGTCTCCCCGGGGTCCAGGGTGGGTTCGCTCAAGGCTGTGACCCCCGAGCAGGCGAGGGCCTCGGCTACTTGGGGATCGGCCCTGTAGGCCTCTGAGCGTTCACGCAGAAGCAGGTAAGTGCGCATATTTGCCGCGGCTGAATCCCACACCCCTTCGAAGTCTTCGGTGCGCGACGGCTTGTAATCGAAGTGCCGAGGTCCGCTGTAGGAGGGACCTCCCCCCGGGCCTCCGTGCTCGAGAAGGTCCACTAGGAAGAAAGCGTTCAGCAGGTCGCCGTGCCCGAACACCAAGTCCTGATCGAACTTGATGCTGCGCTGGCCGTTAAGGTCGAGATGGAAAAGCTTCCCGGTCCACAGCGCTTGTGCCACGCCGTGGACGTAGTTGAGCCCGGCCATCTGCTCGTGGCCGACCTCCGGGTTCACCCCCACCATGTCGGCATGGTCGAGAGTGGCGATGAAGGCCAAGGCGTGCCCGACGGTCGGCAGGAGGATGTCACCTCGGGGCTCGTTAGGCTTCGGCTCGATAGCAAAACGCAGCGAGTACCCGCTGGTGACCACGTAATCGGCGAGAGCGTCGATCGCTTCCCGGTAGCGGTCCAAGGCTGCGGCGATGTCCTTGGCACCCTCGTACTCCGAGCCCTCCCGGCCTCCCCAGAACACGTAGGTGGACGCCCCGAGCTCAGCGGCGAGGTCAAGGTTGCGCATCACCTTGCGCAGGGCGAAACGGCGCACGCCCCGGTCGTTGCTCGTGAAGCCTCCGTCCTTGAACACCGGATGGGTGAAAAGGTTGGTGGTCATCATGGGCACGACCATGCCGGTCGCCTCAAGCGCTTTACGGAAACGGCTGACCGCGAAATCGCGTTCGCCTGCTGAAGCCCGGAAGTCGACCAGGTCATCGTCGTGGAAGGTCACTCCCCACGCGCCGAGCTCTGACAGCTTCTCCACCGCCACGACCGGGTCGAGGGGAGGACGGGTCGGATCCCCGAAAGTGTCCCTCGCCTGCCAGCCGACCGTCCAGAGCCCGAAACTGAACCGATCTTCACGAGTGGGAGTCATCTCCACCACCTGGCTTCCGTATCGTCGCGTCCCAAAACCGGGCCGCTCACCTACTGGTAGATACTAACGACATCTCAACAGGCGGGCAATACGAACCGTCCGGCGAGGGGTAACAAGACGACGCCATGAACCGATTCAGGTCCTCGTTCTTAACCCGCCCGGTCTGAATTTGACCAAGCCGGCAGGTGACAACAAACCCCTCAGCCTGATTTGGAACCTTTCAGATTTGTGTGGCATGCTCTGATATGGCGAAGCTCAGTTGTCGTGTGCTTGCCAAGGGGAGGGTGATGGCACGGTCACCTGAGATCCGACAGAGCATGGAGGTAGTTTCGTGACCAAGAAGCCCAACCTGGTCTTCATCATGTCGGACCAGCAGTCTCACGACATGGTCGGGGCATACGGTCTCAGCTCGGTCAGGACCCCGAACATTGACGCTCTGGCTAGAGACGGAATTCTTTTCAATCATGCCATCTCGAACGCGCCGGTGTGCACGCCGGCGCGCAGCATGCTCATCTCCGGCCAGCACCCTTGGTGGAACAACTGCATCGACAACGACCGGCGTCTGCTCACCGACAACGGGCCGTCAATCGCTCAAGTGCTCGGTGCTGTCGGCTACCGCAACGCCTACGTCGGGAAGTGGCACCTCTACGGCGGGGACAGAGACCGGCCGGTGCCCCCCGGGCCCGACCGGCACGGATTCGACGACCTGTTCCTGTCCAACAACTGTCACGTCAACTACGACCCTCAGAACTCCTACTTCTGGGATGGCGACCGCAAAGAGCTCTTCGGCAAGTGGGAGGCCGAAGGCCAGACCGATCAGGCTGTCGAGTACCTGCGAGGGGTTAACCCCGAAAACCCGTTCTCGCTGTTCGTCTCCTACCACCCTCCCCACAACCATTCGGGAGGCGACGCCGAGCGGTACTCTACTTTCGACGCGCCCGAGGAGTTCAAAAGCCTCTACGACCCGTCCGAGATCGACTTGAGGCCGACGATCCCCGACAACGAGCGCAAACGCCTCATGGTCCAGGGCTATCTGGCGATGTGCAGCGAAGTCGACTACCACGTCGGGCGGATCGTCGCCGCGTTGCGGGAGAAGGGACTCTACGACGACACGCTGATCGTCTATACCAGCGACCACGGTGAAACGTTCGGTGCCCTAAGCAACCACTGGCACAAAAGCAGCCCCGAAGACATGTCGATTAGAATACCTTTGGTCGTCAAGCTGCCGAACAGTGTCAACGCAGGCACCCGCAGCGATCTTCTGGTCGGCTCCTTGGACATGATGCCGACCCTTCTCAGCCTTCTAGGCGCCACGCCCCCGAAGGAATGCCACGGCATCGACCTCGCAGCCGCGGTGTTAGCCCGACGCGACGACGCCGTCGAGTCGGTTCCGCTTTTCTTCTACTCCATCCCGTGGAGGGGTGTCTACACCCGGGAGTGGACCTACTCGGTGGAGAACATCGACCGCCGGCCGGGCGTGCTGGGACACCCGGCCTCCGACGTCGGTCGGACAGTGCTGCTACGACGGTTCGACACTCTCTACGACCACGAAGACGACCCCCACCAGTTGTTCAACCTTTACGGCTACAAGGGCCGCAAAGGAACGCTTCGCTACCAAGATGTGGGCGAGGAGATGCACCGGCTCACCGTGGGCTGGCTCGAAAAGTTCGATGACCCTTTCCCCGACCAGGTCGAAACCGCACGCGCCCTTGGAGCTCGCGAGGTGAGGCCGGTGGACGTGCTCAACCGCCGGCAGCGCCACGCTGAGGGACCCTGAGATGAAGTCGGCGGGATCAGTCCGAAAGCCGGGTGTGGGAAAGTGACGCCGAACGTGGTGTGGATCCAGTCGGACGAGCACCGACCTGACTCACTCGGCTGCTACGGGTCGAGCTGGGCGAAGACCCCGAATCTGGACGCTCTCGCGAAGCGAGGGACGCTGTTCACTACCGCCGTGTGCCAGTCGCCGGTTTGCGTGCCCAGCCGGGCGTCGCAGCTCACGGCACGCTACCCCCAGGAGATCAACACCCTCCACAACGACGTCTGCGAAGAGGCCATGAGGATCGCCGGCGACGTCGACTTTGACATCCTGCCGCCGGGGACGGTCACCTTCCCGGAGTGGCTGGCGTCGCGAGGAGGGTTCCAGACGGTGACGTTCGGCAAAAGTCACATACCTCCCTGGCGTCCCTGGCAGGCCGAGCGTCTCGTGGTCAACGACGAGCGTTACGCTGGCTACTACAGCCTCAACGAATCCTTCGACGAAGAAGAACACCATGTGGTCAAACGTCCAGGCGGTGCGTCGATCATCCTCGCAGGCACCTACCCGGGCGGATTGGACAACCCGAGTCGGGCTATAACCGACGAGGCCATCGACTGGCTCGCGCACGGACGCGACCGCCGCCGTCCGTTCCTGCTGCGGGTCAGTCACAACTGGCCGCATACACCCGTTCTGCCACCTGCTCCGTTCGACCAGCTCTACGACCCAGCGGACCTCCCCGTGCGAACTTTCGACGAGCAGGCTTACAAGACGAGGTCTTCGTGGGACCGCCACATGGCCGACGCGCACCGCGTCTGGGAGCTAGACGACCGTCAGCTACGCCAGGTGTGGAAGGACTACATGGGCCTGTGCGCGTACGTCGACGACGAGGTAGGACGGCTCCTAGCAGCGTTGGAGGATCAGCGCCTCGGCGACAGCACGGTCGTGTTGTTCTCCTCTGATCACGGCAAGTCACTGGGAGAGTGGGGCGCGACGGAAAAGGGATTCTTCGACTCCGAGGTCTGGCGGGTGCCGTTCATATGGTCCTGGCCAGGGGTTATCCCTCAAGGCGAGACGCGAAGCGAGCCTTGCGAGCTGATCGACACCGGCCGTACCCTGACGGGACTGCTCGGTTTGGATTCGCCGGCAAACTGGCGGGGCCGAGATCTTTTCGCGTCAGTCGATGATAGGGGAGAGGCCTTCGGGCAGATCGGGTGGCCGTCCGCCGACGTACCTCGCGGTCCCCGCCGACGCGACGATCACTGGAACTGTCTTCGCGTCGCAATTCGAACCGAGCGCTACCGGATGGACGAGACCTGGATGGCCGCAGGCAGGCGCGTTCCGTTCGAACTAGGCGACGGCAATCTATTTGACCTCGTCGTGGATCCCCAGGAGAGGTGCAACTTGTGGGGCTCCCCTGACAAGGCGGCCGTGGTGGCTGAGCTCCGGGAGCGTATCGAGCGGTGGTGGTGCACCCTCGACCGTCCCGCCCGGACCTTCGGCGCCCAAAGGTGACTGCCGGGGCGAACCGAGGCTCTGAGTGCTAGTAGCCGGCACCGTTGGGCTGGTTGACACGCCCTGACCGTTCCCATATGCTGGAACGTGATTTAAAACGGTTCAGTTAGCTTTCCTGCTTCCTGAGCTTGGAGGACGTCTCCTACAGGGACCTCGCGTGGAGGTGGATGCAGGTGGCCGGGAGCGACCGCAGCGGGTCGGGCTTACCAATCGAGTTCGGGGAAAGAGAACGTGACATGACGACACCAGAGGAACAAGCCGAGGAGTTGGTGGCCCAAAAGCTCGAAGCCGACCGACAGGCCAACGCCTTGTCAGTGGAGCTGACCGGCCCGTCGTTCGGATGGCAGCCCCTGGGGCGAGGCCAGGACCACAACCAACAGTCCTACAGGATCGAGGTCATTTCAGCCTCAGGGGCGGCGAGCGGCCAGCTGGTCTGGGACAGCGGGTGGGTTGACGGAACGGAATGTGCCGACCTTGCCTACGGCGGTCCGCTCCTCGAGGCCGGCTCTGCGTACACGTGGAGGGTCAGGCTCCGCAACGACCGCTTCGTGGAGGGCCCTTGGAGCAACTGGTCGACTTTCGAAACGGGTTTGGGAGACACAGCATCCTGGGAGGCGCAGTGGATCACCGCGAGCGACGAACCGGTAGGTGGCCGGCTTCCTGACCTAGACGTAGTCCGGCGCGACGTTGGCCCTGGGAGAGTCCCCAGCTGGATATGGGGTGAGGACCAAAGTGGCGGTGCGGCACTGCGAACGACCTTCTGGGTGCGGCCGGGAGCGCGTTCGAGTCGTGCAGAGCTCGTTTGCCTAAGCCGGCGGCCGCTCAAATGTTGGGTTAACGGTCACGAGTGCGATCCGGTCGGACCGGTCACGGCACCTTTGTTCCCCGGGTTCAACGTGCTTGCCATCGCCGCCGAACCTGGCCCTGAGCCCGCAGGGGTCCTGGCATCGTTGGAGGTGTCCGCGGATCTTCTCCCGGGCACCGGCACCTGCACGGACGGCTCGTGGAAGGTCATGCCGCCGCCAGGTGAAGCGTCCGGCGGTCCGAGCGTCGAACCTCACGAAGCCCCGCCTTGGTCCTGGTCCGGCTTCGACGACGCGGATTGGGCGCCGGCGACGGTGTTGGGTCTGCACGGAGACGCCCCGTGGGGGCGAGCAGAGTTGTCGTACCGGCCGGCCCTGGCCCTACGCCAGGCCTTCAAACTGGGGTTCAAGCCGGCCAGGGCACGACTCTACGCGGCGTCGCTAGGGGACCACCGCCTGTGGATCAACGGCCGCCCGGTCTCGGACAGAGTTATGGTTCCGGGCTGGCGCGATTTCCGCCACCACCTGCCCTACCAGGTCTACGACGTCACTGAAGCCGTCGAAGCCGGCGACAACGTGCTCGCAGGTGCGCTCGCCGACGGCTGGTGGGCGGGCACCATCGCATGGTTCGGCCGCAGCTTCTACGGGGCCGGGCGAGCTCTTCGCGCAACTTTGGTAGTCGAGGGAGCCGACGGGGAGACCTTGACAGTACACACAGACCCGTCCTGGCGGGCAGGCCGCTGCGGCATCCAGTACGCCGACCCTATCCACGGGGAGTGCTTCGACGCTTCTTGTGAACCACAAGGCTGGAAGGTTGACGCCACAGCTCCTCCACGCTTCACCCCTGCTGCCGTGGTCGGATACCCCACGCCGCCGCTTGTAAGAGAGGTCGCTCCGCCGGTCGTACCGGGGCAGACCCTCAAAGCGGTGGCCGTGCGACGTTGCGGAACCGCCGCTTGGATAGCGGACTTCGGCCAGGTCGTCTCGGGGAAGGTGCGGATGAAAGTTCGCGCCAGGCCCGGTTCCCGGGTGGTTGTGACCCACGCAGAAGCTGTCAGCGCGGACGGGGCGCTTTGGAGGGACGGGCTTCGAACGGCACGGGCCACCGACGAGTACATCTGCGCTGGAGAAGGCCGTTGGGAGCACGTAGAGCCGACGTTCAGCGTGCACGGGTTCCGGTACGCGCAGGTGAACCTGACCGACAGCGAAGGCGACCTCGACTCGGAGTCGCTCGAAGCCGTCGCGTACTGGGCTGACATGGAGCAAACCGGCAGCTTCTCGTGCAGCGACGAGCGGCTGAACCGTCTTCAGTCCAACATCGTCTGGTCCCTTCGGGACAACTTCCTTGCGATACCCACCGACTGTCCTCAGCGCGACGAGCGGCTCGGCTGGACAGCGGACATCCAGGTCTTCGCGCCGACCGCTGCGTTCAACTACGACGTCAGGAACTTCCTCGAGAGCTGGCTTGAAGACCTGCGCCTCGGACAGACGGCCGACGGGGCGATACCCCACTTTGCTCCGGTGGTCACGGACCCGGCGCATCTCGTCGCTGGACGCGACTCGTGGAAGCTGCGAGGGGAGGAACCGGGGGAGCGTTCCACAGACGAGGCCGGCGCCGCAGGGTGGGGCGACGCGATCGTCTTCGTGCCGCTCGCGTTGATCGAAGCTTACGGGGACCGCCGGGTCGGAGTTGAGTGCCTCGACGCTATCGACGCTTGGCTCGGGTATCTCGACACCGAACGAGGCGGGTGGAAACCCAGGGGCGGTTTCGGCGACTGGCTTGCAGCCGAGCCGACTCCAACACCGCTCGTAGTCCACGCCTACTGGGCGATCGCTGCCACAGCGTCCGCTGCCCTCGCCGCCGAGCTGGGAGATCAACATCGAGCAGTCAAGTTCCAGGGGATGGCCGAACGGGCGAGGAGGGTGTTCCGGGAACGGTGGCTTGACGACGCCGGCAACTTGAACCCAGCAACCCAGACAGCGTGCGTTCTCGCGCTGCGCACCGGCGCGCTCGACGCGGCGGAAGAGGCCCGCGCTCGGGCCGCTTTGGTGTCAGACGTCAGGTCGAAAGGCCACCTGACGACGGGATTTCTCGGGACACCCTGGTTGCTCGAGGAGCTGGCCCGCTCTGGGGCTACGAAAGAAGCGATGGACCTACTGCTTCGGGAGGAGTGGCCGTCGTGGCTTTACCCTGTTGTCAGCGGTGACGCCACGACCATGTGGGAGCGTTGGGATTCCTGGCACCACGAGCGCGGCTTCGGCGACCCGGGGATGACATCGTTTAACCATTACGCCTACGGTGCTGTCGGCGCGTTCCTCTATCAACGGGTCCTCGGTATAGCCCCCTCCCGCGCTGGCTACAGCGAAGTGACAGTCCAGCCGGTGCCGGCTGCCACGCTGTCATGGGCCAAAGGAGAGGTCGTCACCCCCCGCGGCCCGGTGAAACTGTCCTGGTCGTTGGATGAAGCTCGGCGTAGCTTCGACGTGCTCCTCGAACTACCACCCACGTGCCGCGCGACGGTCGTTCTCCCCCGGTCAGGTAGCCTCACGCTCGAAGGGGAGGACGCCGGCAAGATAGGCGCTGGTGAAAGCCGCTCCGTCGGCTCCGGGCAACACCACATCGTGGTCGCCTGGTGAGCTGGTCAGGTGGCGACGAACCGACCCGGTGCCGGGCGCCATTGACAGGAGGACGCCGTTGACACCAGACGACGGGTCCCAACCGAACGTACTTCTCATCGTCGCGGACCAGCACCGCTACGATTGCGTCGGGGCCGCCGGCGGCTACCCCGTCCAGACCCCGAACCTGGACGCTCTGGCCTCTGCCGGCACCTTCTACACCTCGGCTTTCACCCCGATCCCACTGTGCGTACCCGCCCGTCAAGCGCTTCTGACCGGAGCGCGCCCAGAGAGCTTCGGAGCGCTTTGGAACTACGACCTAGGCCCGCTCGTGACTGCGCTAGCTCCCGACGCTTACAGCTGGCCCCGCGAACTGCAGCGCAAAGGGTACCGCACCCACTACCTCGGAAAGTGGCATGTCAACCCCGACCACGGCCCGACCGACTTTGGCTACGACAGCTACGTCAGCCTTCAAGACTACGAAGACTGGAGACGCGCTGAGTACCCAGCGGAGCGAGTGTCGGACGGCTGGTTCGGGGCGGTCGACCCCATTCCCGTCGAGGCCAGCCGCACGCACTGGTTCGCCCGGCAGGCGTCGAGCTTCTTGGAGGAAGCCGGGCGCACCGGTCGTCCGTGGCATCTGCGAGTTGACTTCGTCGAACCTCATCTGCCGTGCACGCCTTGCGCCCAGTTCGCCGAGCGCTACCCACCGCAGCTGATACCACCATGGCCTTCAGTAGCCGACCCGCTCGCCGGGAAGCCGTACATCCAACGCCAGCAGCGGGTCACTTGGGGTGTCCAAGACTTCACGTGGCAAGACTGGGCCCCAGTCGTCGCCCGCTACTACGCAGTTATAAGCCAACTCGACGACGCCGTCGGGCGGATACTTGCGTCCCTAGCGAGCACCGGCCAGCAAGACAGGACTGTCGTCGTGTACACCTCCGATCACGGCGACATGTGCGGCGCTCACGGCATGATCGACAAGCACTACGTGATGTACGACGACGTCGTGCGGGTCCCGCTGATCATCCGCTGGCCCGGCCGTTCCCCAGCCCCTGCGCGTACGGACGACTTCGTCGTGAACGCGCTGGACTTGCCGGCGACCATAGCGACCCTGGCAGGTGTGTCAACGCCACCGTCGGGCCATGGGAAGATCCTCGGCTTCGACTCCTCGGGCGCACTGCAAAGCCCCATCTCACCCCCCCGGAAGCACGTGGTGGCCACCTATAACGGCCAGCAGTTCGGCCTTTACAGCCAGCGGATGATCCGCACGCGCGACTGGAAGTACATTTGGAACGCCACCGACGTCGACGAGCTCTACGATCTGAGAAGCGATCCCGCAGAAATGGTCAACCTGATCGAGGATCCCTCCAAGAGGGAACTGCTCGGCGAGCTTCGCTCGGCGCTGCACGCCGAACTCGTCGAGCATGGTGACCGTCTAGTAGATAACGCCTGGCTTCGCCACCAGCTCCTCGCCGGGGCGAAACTAGACCGATAGGGCCGGCTCGGTTGGATCCCAGGGTGCAAGCCGGCCAAAGCGGCGGCGTAGCGTAATGCAAGGCGGAAACCATGTCTTTTGAAAGGTGGACACGATGACGTTTGATCGCAAGGAAACTCCGAACGTGTTGTTCATCATGACCGACCAGCAACGCTTCGACGCGATCCACGCCTTGGGCAACCAGATCATCTCGACACCGAACATCGATCGCCTCGTAGCACGGGGAGTGGCGTTCACGAACGCGTATTCGACGTGCCCCGTCTGCGTTCCGGCGCGCTACACGCTGCGAAGCGGGTGCGAACCCCACAGGACCGGCGTGTACTCCAACGAGTCCGGACCGCAGGTTCACGCATCGGTGAGAGACGCCTGCGGACCGTTCCTGGCGGAGGTAATGGCGCAAAGGGGTTACCGGACTTTCGGTGTCGGCAAGTTCCACACCATACCTTGGGACGCGAAAGTCGGCTACGAGATCGAGGAGCGCTCAGAGGAGCTGTATGACTCTCCCCGCCAGCGCGCCGAGGACAGCTACGCCGCGTTCATAGCCAGGGAGCATCCCGAGTACGCCTTCATCGAGAACCTGATGGGCGAGCGCACGGAGATGTACTACGTACCTCAGATGAGCCCGCTGCCCGCATCGCTCGGGGTGGAGGCATGGGCAGCGGACCGCACGTGCGCTCTTCTCGCAGATCCCGATCCAAGACCGTTCTTCGGTTTCGTGTCTTTTATCGGTCCGCACCCGCCGTTTGCGCCGCCGATCCCTTTCAACCGTTTATACGACCCCGATGACATGCCCCTGCCGGTGCTTGGCGACATTGACATCGACCAC
The DNA here is from genome assembly GCA_021847945.1 of Actinomycetes bacterium. Lineage (GTDB taxonomy): Bacteria > Actinomycetota > Acidimicrobiia > Acidimicrobiales > Palsa-688 > JAJZAM01. The sequence continues at coordinate 28,786 of JAJZNG010000107.1, forward strand.
CAAGACGAGCAGATCCCTTGGATGAACTACGCGGTCTACGCGGAGGATGTCAGCCCTGCACTTGCGAGAGTTCTCAAGGCCCGTTACTACGGCGAGATAACCTACATCGACAGCTGCATCGGTCGGGTGCTGGACGCGCTCGACGAGAGGACGGACCGCGACGACACGGTAGTCTGCTTCTTCGCTGATCACGGAGATCACCTGGGCGACCACCATGCGTGGCAGAAGGAGAGCTTCTTCGAAGCCTCGTGTCGAGTGCCGCTGATAGTGAGCTGGCCCGGACGGTTGCCCGGCGGGACTTACTCGGACCAACTGGCGTGCCTCACCGACCTTTTCGGCGTAGCGACAGCCGCATCAGGGACGGCGCTTTACCGCGACGGACACGACATACTGGGGGTGCTGGAGGGGGCCTGCGGGCAGCGCTCGACCCTGCAGGGCCTCTACGGCACGCCGGGGTCACCTCGCTTCAAGGTGATGCTGCGCTCCGAGAGATGGAAGTACGTCTACATCGCCAACGGCGGCTACGAACAGGTTTTTGACCTTTCAACCGACCCGCACGAGCTGACCGAGCTGCACGAGGCCATGCCTGATGTCACGGCGCATCTTCGAGATCAGGCGGTCCGCTTCGTCGGAAGCGTCGGCCTGTCGGTGGCGCTCGGCGACGGCGGGTCAGCCCTGCGGGCGTATCCAGCGCAGCGCCGGCCTTTCCAACGAATACACCAGTTCGACTCGTCCCGGGGCATCGAACGCTTCGGGGTTGGATCGCCGGCCGGCAGCGGCGGCGCACAGGAGAAGAAAGGCAAGCGCATATGACAGTACCAGAGCGAGGCGGGCGGGTGCGCACCGAGCCGCTGTTTCGCGGCGTCGGCGTTGCTCTCGTCACCCTGTTCGACGCTGACGGCGGGCTCGACGCGAAGGCGTCCGCCGAGCACGCCGCGCGCTTAGTCCAGCTCGGAGTCGCAGCGGTGCTTGTCGCAGGGACGACAGGCGAGCCTGCGTCCCTCGAACCGGCCGAGCGGACAACGCTTATAAGAGCGGTAAGACAAGAACTGCCTGAAGGCTGCGGGATCCCGATCATCGCCGGAACCGGCGGGCCTTCGGTCCGCCAAGCCGTGTCGTACACCGCCGCAGCGTGCGACGAGGGGGCCGACGCTGTGCTGGTGCTCTCGCCGCCAGGTGTGGACGACGTCCGCCCGTACTATGAGGCAGTAGCTGAGGCCGCCGCCGGCGTCGCTGTTCTCGCCTACCACTATCCCGGCGCGTCAGCGCCGGGGATATCGTTAGGGCAACTCGCGGAGTTACCCGTTGTCGGTTGCAAAGACTCAAGCGGCGACACCGCCAGGTTCCACCAGGAGCTCGCGCATTTCGACGGCTGGCTTTACACCGGTTCGCCGGTTCTCACCCTGCTAGCAGGGGCGATGGGTGCGCCCGGCGTCATCCTCGCGCTCGCGAACTTGGAACCCGAGCGCTGCGTTACAGCCTTCGGCGGTGACGTCGAAGCTCAGATGGCGGTAGTGCAGTCCCACCTGGAAACGATCTCCGAGTTCCCTGCGACCCTCAAGGAGCGTGTAGCTTCCCGCTTCGGCACCTCGCCGGTAGTGAGGATCGGACGAAACGGCCGTTAGCCACCGGTTTGGGTGACCAATAAAGCGTCAGGTCTGCTCCAGCACTATCACGTCGAGGCGTCGAGGGCCGTGAACGCCCTCGACGCGTCGCAGTTCGATGTCGCTCGTAGCTGACGGTCCCGACACCCAGGTGAGCGGCCGGGTGAAGTCGAGCGCTGCTACGGCGTCCGGGACGGAGGCAACGACCTGGCTGGTGTCGACCACGCAGAGGTGGTGGTCTGGCAGTAGAGTAGCCGCCCGACGCCCCTGGGCCGGGCCGCCGTCGAGGATCACGGTACCGGTCTCGGCGATAGCAACACGGCAGCCGGTGATCACGGCCCTGCAGGCGTCAAGTTCGCCGGCCGGGAGGTCGGCTCGGTCCGCGAGGATCTCTATCCCCGCCGGAAGCCAACGCTCGTCGATGTCGGCCGGAACGAGAACGGCCGGTCCTGCTGGGGAAGGACTGGAACCGGCAGGCAGGTCCGGCGGGTTGGCGAGGAGGTCCCCGAGAAGCACGGCGAGGTCCCCGGGTTTGCAGCGGTGCACGCGAGCGCGGTAATCGGCGACACGCTCGACGAACAGGTCGACCATGCCGGCATGCGCTGCGGGCTGGTGACCCGTTTTGGGGGCGTCCGTGGCGGTCGTGGCGTCGGGGGGCTCAGCAGGAATCTTCCGTTCCAGTCGCATCGAAGCGGATGTGGCAGCACCGGTTTGGGTGCGGGCCCACCAGGCCCTGAACGACTCGGCGGGTGGAAGAGGCGCGTCGCGTGTAGCCGTCCAGGCTCCGAGAGGGCCTGGGGCGAAGCGCAGACTTCCGGGCGAGTCGCCTGAGGCGCCTGTAGCAGCGCGGGCGGCCAGCTTGGCAGCGATAAGCAGGCGGGAGGCCACAGACCCGGATCGCTGGGCTCGCGCCAGGCGTTCGGGGTCGGAGAAAACCCAGGCGAGTAGGCGCATGGCGGTCGCCTCGCTCCCGGGCCAGGGCACAGAGCGCCGTGCGCGTTTCGATTCGACGGTGCGCCGGCGGAGCTCTATCAGCACGGCGGGGATGTCGATTTGGACAGGGCACACCTCTAGGCACGCCCCGCACAGGCTGGAGGCGAAAGGCAGGGAATCCGTGTCCGCCCCGGGGTCGAGGAGGGGAGTGAGCACAGCTCCTATCGGCCCCGGGTACACCGAACCGTAAGCGTGGCCCCCGGTGCGCTCGTAAACGGGGCAGACGTTGAGGCAGGCCGAGCAGCGGATGCAGGCGAGGGTTTGACGGCCGACCGGGTCATTGCGGATCTCTTCCCGTCCGTTGTCCAGCAGGATCAGATGGAAGTTCTTCGGTCCGTCGCCGGGAGTCACCCCGCTCCAAGTCGACGTGTAAGGGTTCATCCGTTCGCCCGTCGAGCTGCGGGGCAGCAGCTGCATGAAAGGGCCGAGGTCGGACACGCTAGCCAGGACCTTCTCCACGCCGACGACGGTGATCAACGTCTCGGGAAGAGTGACGCACATCCGGCCGTTGCCCTCTGATTCGACGACGCCAACCGTACCGGTCTCTGCGATGGCAAAGTTGGCGCCGGACACGGCGACTTGGGCTTCTAGGAATCGCCGGCGCAGGTAAAGCCGGGAAGCCTCCGCCAGGGAGGTCGGGTCAGAAGCCAGGTCAGGGCGGACTCCCGGCATGCGGGAGCGGAAGATGGCGCCGATCTCCTGGCGGTTGCGGTGGATAGCCGGCACCAGGATGTGCGATGGCCGGTCTTCGCCCAGCTGGACGATCAACTCCGCCAGGTCAGTCTCTACAGCCTCGATGCCGGCGTCGGCCAGCGCCTCGTTGAGGCCGATCTCTTGGGTGGCCATCGACTTGACCTTCACTACTTGTTTGGCACCCGCTTGCTTTGCGATTCGGGCGACGATGGCGTTGGCTGCGTCTCCGTTCGGCGCCCGGTGAACGTGACCGCCGCGGCGGGTGACCTCCGCTTCCAAACGGTTTAGAAGTTCGGGCAGGTTGGCGAGCGCCTCGTCTTTAGCCCGACGCGCTTGGCTGCGAAGGTCCTGCCAGTCGGGGACTTCGGCGACGCGGCTCGCTTCGTTCGGATGGTTGCCGTCGCCTGGCGCAGGTTGCGGCGCAGCTGAGCGTCGCTCAGAGCGTCGTGCGCCTCGGATGGAAACGCCCGAGCGTCGGGCCAGCGGCCTTTCACCGGGTCCCCGGTCCGGTCGATGCGAGGATCTCGGCCAAGTGCACGGTCCGGATCCCGTAGTGCTGGCGTGCCATGGAACCCCCCAGGTGCATGAGGCACGATGTGTCGGTAGCGGTGAGAACCTCGGCTCCGCTGGCTTTTACCGCGGCAACCTTGTCGGCGGCCATGGCTGCTGAGGTCTCGGCGTTCTTGATCGAGAAGGTACCCCCGAAGCCGCAGCACTGCTCTGAGCGTTCGATGTCCACTAGCTCAAGGTCTGTCACCGCCCGCAGGAGGCGCAGGGGACGGTCGCCTATCTGCAGCAGCCGCAAGGAGTGGCAGGTTGGATGGTAAGCGACCCGGTGGGGGTAGCAGGATCCCACGTCGGCGGTTCCGACCACGTCGAGCAGGGCCTCCGACAAGTCGACCACCCGGGGGGCGAGGTCAGCGACGGCGGTCGCAAGGCGGGCGGACTCCGCACCGGGGGCTGCCTCCGCCAAGTGAGGGTAGTGGTGTCGCACGGTCGCCGCGCACGATGCGGACGGCGCGACTACTAGGTCGTAGTCGGAGAAGGCTTCTACGAAACGGCGCAACATTGCGAGGGCTTCGCTCCGATAGCCGGAGTTGAGATGCATCTGACCGCAGCAGGTTTGCGCGATTGGGAACTCGACGTCCAGTCCTACCCGGCGCAGGACTTCAACTGTCGCTCGACCAACCTCTGGGAACAGGGTGTCGTTGAGGCAGGTGACGAACAGGGCGACTCGCATGGATACGCCTAACTCTAGGGAGACTCACGATAGCTTCGGGGATGGACACCCCCACCACGCCACAGTCTAAGACCCACAGTGAAACGTTGCAATAGTGGGTTCAGGCTCCCGTGCGGCTCACACCGGTCCGCCGAGACCTCGACGTGCCATTCGTTGAGACCGAATCGGGCTTCGCTGAAGCGGTGCGGTCTGAGGCCGGGGCGCTCGACGAGCGCACGACGAGTTCCGGGTCGAAGCGTACCTCGCGGTGGGTGTGGGTGGCATCGGAGACTTCCTCCAGCAGCAGTCGGGCGGCGCTGGCACCAAGCTCGTACTTAGGCTGGCGTACCGAGGTCAGCGACGGCGAAAGCATGGCTGCGAAGTCGATGTCGTCGTAGCCGACGACCGAGATGTCGTCGGGCACCCGCACCCCCGCCTCCCTGAGTCCGCGCAGCACCCCCATCGCTGCCATGTCGTTGGCGCAGACGACGCCGGTCGGAGCCGGCGAACCAGCGAGCACGCGAGCGACTGCACCCTGGCCGCCGGCGGCACTCAAGGCGGCGACAGGAACGTCGAGGATCGCGGTGTCGGGGTCGAAGCCGGCTCGCCGAGCGGCGCGACGCACCCCGCGTCGCCGGTCAGCGCACTGGCGGATCTCGGTCGGTCCGTTAACCATGGCTATCCTACGATGGCCCTGGCTGAACAGATGCGCCGCGGCCAGCTCGCCACCCCGCACGTCGTCAACAGCGACCGAGCAGAAGCCTCCCCCTGGACCGTGTCGGTCGAGGAGAATGACCCTGGTACCGTGTTCCTGCAACCGCACCAGGTGACCCAGGTCCTTATCCGCGGGGGTGATTATGACTCCTAGCACCCTCTGCTCTTCGACCAGGCGGAGGCAGCGCTTCTCCCGCTCGGCCGAGGCGTCGCTCGAAGAGACGATGACCACGTAGCCGTTGTCATTGGTCACGTCCTCGATTCCGCGGATGGCCTCGGTGAAAAAGCTGTTGGACACGTCGTGGACTACCACGCTCACCGAACGGCTGTTACCCATGCGCAGCTGGTGGGCTGCCGTGTTACGCACGAAGCCGAGCTCGTCCATGACGGCCCGGACCCGGGCACGAGTCGCCGGAGCGACCATCTCAGGGCGGTTGAGCACGTTGGAGACAGTGCCCAGCGACACCTGAGCCCGTTCGGCTACGTTGCGGATGGTGAGGCGGCGGGGCCCTGCGGCGGTCACGTCCACCAGTTTGCCACGCGGCTAGACAGCGCAGGGCTTTTATGACGAGGTGCTGCGGTGCCACTCTGGATCAACGAAGTTGGCCGGGCGAACTTAGTGATGGCACACTTCGATGAAGCGTTCATAGGTAGCCGCTTATGCTAGTCCAGGGATAACCAACTAACTTCGTCGGCGGATAGCTTGATATCAAGCGAGTCGAGGCATTCGTTGAGATGCTCGATGGTGCCCGGGCCGACGACGGGGTAAACATTTATCGGTTGTGCCAGCAGCCATGCCAACGCTATCTGGGATGCCGAGCAAGCGCGTCGCTCGCCTATCACCTGGGAGCGCTTGTACCTCTCGAAGTTCGCCTCGGTAGCGAAGGCGTTAGCTGAGCCGTCAGCTTCTACTTTTGCGTACATTGGTTGTGAGAAGAATCCGTGAGCGAGAGACGACCAAGCAAGAACAGGCATCTGATTGACCCTGTACCATTCCTTCGCGTCTCTGGCACCGCCAAGCGTGACGACTCCGGGTAACGTTGGTCTATCAGGTATCGCTAGCGAATACTGGGGGCTGCTGAGCGAGATGCGCGGCAGACCTTTGCGATCGGCGTAGACGTTCGCAGCCTCTATTCTCTCGTATGACCAGTTTGATACCCCGATTGCTTTAGCACGCCCGGAGACGACGTGCGTTGAAAGCATTTCAAGCATCTCGTCAGGTGGTATTCGCTCGTCGTCGCGGTGTAGCATGTACACGTCTACACAACCTTGCCGTAGGCGCTCGAGGCTGGAAGTCAGATCGGACTCGACAGCTTCTGGGTTCAGCCTTGGAGTCCAGTCTGGCAGGCTTGGATGCCCACCTTTAGTTGTGACTACTACGGTATCGACGCAGCCGCGATCCTCCAACCATCGCCCGATATATGCCTCGCTCAAACCGCCCGCGTAGACGCTCGCAGTATCTATTACCGTGCCCCCTCTTTCGGTAAAAGTGTCCAGCAGTCCGAACACCCGGTCCGAGTCATCGGATTTCACATTTCCAAGGCCTAGAACAATCCTTGAAACCGGCTTACTCACGTTTGCGATTTGTCCGTAGATCACCGTTTCTCGCTCCTGGTAAGCGTTGTTTTATGCTCGTTTATGGTCCAGTCGAAACTTTGATGAGGCGTTATTCGGTTGGTGATTAGCTGTTGCCCTGTTCGCCTCACGGCATGGAAGACACTACCGACGAGGGAGGTCAGGCGGGTGGGTGTGTGTCGGCGAGGATGGCGGCGAGGGTACCGCCGAGGATGGCCTCGCGGTCCGCTGAACCGAGGAAGCTAGCGTGGGTCCGGAGCACTTCCAGGCTTTGGCGGTAGGTGCAGTAGCGGCGAGAGGCGGGAAAGTCCGACCCCCAGCACAATCTCGCTGGCCCATACGCCTCGAACAGCACCCGGAACACGGCGAGGGCGTCCGACCAGGGGTGGTCCCAGCTAGTAGAGGACACATAGTGGTACCCAGACGCCTTGAGGACGATATTCGGGACCGCAGCCGACGCCAGGATCTCTGCGAGGTCGGCGCCGTCGGGTCGCGCACCGGGGGCCGGCAATCCGAGGTGGTGGCACAGCACCGTCAAGTCCGGATGACGCCCGGCCAGTGTCCGAAGGTCCGCCTGCCAGCACGGTGCAACCGAGAGGCTTAAGACGACTCCGAGGGTTTCGGCAGTTGCGAAGAACGAGTCCGCTTCGGGACTCCGCAGCCAGCCGTCGTTGGTCGACCCCAGATAGTGGGTGATGCCGGCGGGCCTGTATGCGTCGTAGAGCTGGCGGAGCCTGCCGGGGGCTCCGGCGGTGTGGTAGGTAGGGCTCCACGAGGAGTCGACGTCGACGAAGTGACGCACCCGTGTCGGGTAGCGAGCGGCGATGGCAGCTCCGTAGTCGTTGTTGTCGGGATTGCCGGTGATCTCCGCTGAGATGAGCACTGCGAACTCGACGTCGTGGCAGTCCATTTCGTAGAGGAGCTGCTCCACCCGACCGCGACTGTCCTCGTCGGGCGGCAGTGGTGGGTAGGGCCAGCGCCTCCAAGCGTGGCAATGACTATCGGCGATCATCTTGGACCTCAAACGGCCACCGTCGTGAAACGTTATAATGCATGTTCGGAGTTTAGGCTCCGGCTGGACTTGTGCTAGGCCCAGCCGTGTGGCTCGTTGCGGGAGTGGTGGGCTGCATTGAAGGCAACCTGTCGATGACCTCTGAGGGGGACAAGAGCATGAACCAGACGACCGCGACATGAACGGGAATGCCAGACGAGCCCTTGTAGTCTACGGTGGGTGGGAAGGCCACGAACCGGCCGCGGCGGCAGGGCTAGTTGCCGACTGGCTGGCAGCGGACGGGTTCGTCGTGGAGCGTTCGGACTCCTTGGAGTGCTACCTCGACAGCGCTTTGATGCAGGTGACCGACCTCGTGGTGCAGTGCTGGACCATGGGGGACATCACCCCTGCCCAGTTCGCCGGGCTGCGCGACGCGATCCGATCCGGGACCGGGCTGGGAGGTTGGCACGGAGGCCTCTGCGACGCGTTCCGCGACGTCCCTGAGTACCACTTTATGACCGGCGGGCAGTGGGTAGCCCACCCCGGGGGCTCGCAACGCGAATACGCCGTCGACTTTGCGCCTACGAGCGACGATCCGATCATCGCCGGGTTGGCGGGCTTTCATGTCTGCTCGGAGCAGTATTACCTGCACGTCGACCCGCGGATCGAGGTTCTAGCCACCACTACCTTTTCTGCCACCCCGGACGCCCCGTGGGTCGACGGGTGCGTGATGCCCGTCGTCTGGAAGCACCGATACGGTCTAGGGCGGGTCTTTTACACTTCGATCGGGCACCGGGCAGTTGACTTAAGCGTCCCCGAGGTCAGCCTCCTCCTGCGTCGGGGGTTAACGTGGGCGAGCCGGTGACACCCCTGCGGGTGGGGATCATAGGGTGCGGTGCTATAAGCGGCCGCTACCTGTCAGCGTCCTACGACGCCTACCAGGTGGTCGCGTGCGCCGACTTGGACATGGCACGTGCCGAGTCGGTCGCGGCCTCGCACGGCGTGAAAGCCCTTCCCGTCGCTGAGCTACTCGAAGACCCAGCGATCGACGTGGTCTGCAACCTCACCAACCCTGGCGCTCACGGCGAAGTCACCCAGGCGGTTCTAAACGCCGGCCGGCACGTCTATCAAGAAAAGCCGCTGGCTCTCGATCGCCAATCTGGCGCAGCGAACCTCGAAGCCGCCAGCCGCAACGGACGTCTGCTCGGCTCGGCGCCCGACACGTTTCTCGGGGCCGGCTTGCAGCTTTGTCGACATCTGATCGACGACGGCGTCATCGGCGAGCCCATAGCTGGCTCCGCCTCCATGCTGTGTCACGGCCACGAGTCGTGGCACCCCGATCCAGCCTTTTACTATCGCAAAGGCGGAGGTCCGCTCCTCGACATGGGACCGTACTATCTGACGGCTTTGGTCGCTCTCCTCGGACCGGTAGCGGCCGTGAGCGCGATCGCCCGCACGACGTTTCCCGAGAGGGTGGTGTCGAGCGCTCCCCGGGCCGGGGAGCGGATCGCAGTCGAGGTACCCACGCATGTCGGAGCGCTCGTCGAGTTGGTGTCCGGTGCGATTTTCAGCCTGGTCACCAGCTTCGACGTCTGGCATCCCCGTAGTTCGATGTTCGAGATTTACGGCACGGAAGGCTCCCTTTCAGTGCCCGACCCCAACACTTTCGCGGGACCGGTGCGCGTCTTCACCCCTGGCAGCCAGTGGAGTGAACACCCCACGGGCGATCTGCCCGTTCAGCAGCGTGGGGTGGGTATGGCGGACCTGGCCGCAGCGGCGACGTCGGGCAGGCCGCTGAGAGCTAGCGGCGCTCTTGCCTACCACGTGCTGGACGTGATGCTCGGCGTCATCGAAGCGGTCGAGACGGGCCGCCGGGTGGAGATCAACAGCAGGGTCGACCGGCCTTCGCCTTTGCCGGTCGGGCTAAGGCCGGGGGAGATGGATCCGTGACCTGCAGTGGTGACAGGACCCTGTGCGATCACCTGACGCCGGACGAGTGCTTGGGAACAGTCCCAACGCGAAGACAAAGCTGACGGCCCGGGACGCTCCCGGTGCCGGCCTAGAAAGGATGCTCGAATGCGAATTACGAAGGTCACCGCCACCACGTTCCGGCCTGCGGACACACGACGATCGCCTTCTTGGCTGTCGGAGAGCCGGATAGCGAACCCCATGTCGATCTACCCTGCCTACGCGGCGCGGCGATCGTCGTGGACCGCCGGGTTCCCAGCCACTCTTGTGCGCGTCAGCACTGACGACGGCCTGGAGGGAATCGGGACGGCGATCGGCGGCCGGGCTTCAGCTGACATAATAAACGGCCACTTTGGGAGCCTTCTCCAAGGTCAAGACCCGATGGACATCGAGCGTCTCTGGGACCAAATGTGGAGAGCTTCGCTGCCATACGGCAGGCGCGGTCTACCCGTCATGGCCATTTCAGGCGTCGACGAGGCGCTTTGGGATCTGCTCGGAAAGGCGGCCGGAGAACCCGTCTACCGGCTCCTCGGCGGTTCCTGCAGAGATGACCTACCCGTCTATCAGACGACCAACGACCCTGCCGACTGGGCCGAACTGGACGGGGTCGGCGTGAAGCTGGCCATGCCGCACGGCCCTGCTGACGGGCGCCCCGGGATGCTCGCCAACGTAGCCTTAATCCGCGCTTGCCGCGAAGCGATAGGCCCTGAACGGGATGTGATGCTCGACTGCTACATGGCGTGGGACGTTGAGTACACGCGCCGGATGGTGCACCTGGTCGAAGAACTGGGTGTCCGTTGGGTCGAGGAGCCCCTACCCCCCGACGACTACCACGGCTACGAGCGACTTTCGCGTCTCGACTCACCGGTTGCGATCGCCACCGGTGAGCACGAGTACAGCCGCTGGGGTTTCACAACCTTGATAGGAACAGGTGGGGTCACGGTTCTCCAGCCTGACGTAGGTTGGGTGGGAGGGATCAGCGAAGCCCGTCGCATCTGCCAGCTGGCCTCGTGCTACCACCTTATGGTCGTTCCTCACGCCGGCGCGCTCCAAGCCGCCGCCCTGCACCTGATGCGCAGCCAGGTCAACACGCCGCTGGCGGAATGGGTGCGCACCTGGGATCGGGCCACCGGCCGGCCCGCCCCGGCTCTCGAAGGACTGCCCGAGCCGGTTTCGGGGCGTATCGCCCCCAGCGAAGAGCCAGGCCTCGGCATTCGGATCGGTGCGGTTGTCGAAGACTGAGATCCGCAGCCGGCCGTCCCTCGGGAAGGTCCGGCACACCTGCGGAGAGTGTGAATAAATATGCGTAGTGTTCAATAAGCACTAAGACGGTTCGAACAGGAGTTAAGCGATGGTCAAAGTTACGAGCTCTGCAAAACAAACCTCACGTGGAGAGCCCGAACAGGCTCCGACGCGTGGCGTGGAGTTCCCACAGCCCTACGTCATAGAATTCACCGAGACGACGACCGGTCTGTCGGATCTTGCTGACCACGAGGTTGTCGTAGCTGCGCGCTACAGCGTTCTAAGCCCGGGAACGGAACTTGCTAGGTACCGGGGTGAAACGTTTGGTTCGCGTAACCACGGAGGGTTCCCTTTTCGTCCTGGCTATGCGATGGCCGGCGTCGTGCTGCGCGCCGGTAGCGAAGCCGGCGTCGAGGAAGGAACGGAGGTCCTCTCCTACACCCCACATCAGTCCGTTTACCGTTTCGACCGGCGCAAGGTGATCTGTGTCGACATCCCGCGTGGTCTTCCACTCGGCGTCGCCCCGTTCGGACGGTTGGCCCAGGTGGGTGCCGTGGCCCTCCAGGTGTCAGCGGCCAAGCCAGACGATGTCGTAGTAGTCGTCGGGCTTGGGCCGATCGGAAATCTTGCTGCTCAGCTCGCCGCCGCCAGCGGTTACCGCGTCGTTGGAATCGAGAAGTCGGACTACAGGCGCCGTGTAGCTCGCGCATGCGGCCTGCAGCGGGTGGTGGATCCCTCGGCGGCCCGGGCCGAGCTCGATAGCCTCGGAGGGGCAAGGCTTGTCCTGGAATGCTCCGGCAGCACCGCAGCCCTGCTCCTAGCGACGGACCTCTGCACGTCTTACGGCGAGATTCTTACTGTCGGAGCCCCTTGGAAGACCGAAGCGGATGTCACGGCGAGCGCGATAGTTGGACGGATCTTCGAGAAGTACCTTACCTTGCGTAGCGGCTGGGAGTGGCAGCTACCAAGATACGACGATCGCACCGGTCGTTCAGTGGAAGCCAGCCTTGAGTGGGTCCTCCGCAAGATAGAAGACGGTTCGATAGTGACCGGCCCACTCGTGAGCGGAACGCTGAAGCCGGAGGATGCTGCAAGGGGGTATCAACTTCTAGATGCAAGCCCAGAGGAGAATTTTACGTTCCTCTTGAACTGGGGTGAGTGATCTAGGAGCGTTCTGAGCTGATAGGGGACCGGGGCGAAGCTAGGCGTTGTAGCGCAGGTGCACTTCGTCTGCGTGGCATGTTGTCCAGGGTAGGGTATGGGGGCAAATCCCTTTAGAGACTAGGAGCGTCTGATAATGGTGTTGGTAGCTCGTGCGTTGACCTTCGTTGACTCTTTTCGTGCGCCGGTGGCGGTGAGCGCGCATTGTGATCTGCCGTGCGGTGTGTATGACCCTGCTCAGGCTCGCATCGAGGCGGAGTCAGTGAAGGCTTGTATGGAAAAGTTCAATGCTTCTGATGACAACGTGTTCAAGACGCGTGCTGTTTTGATCAAGGAGGAGCGGGCCGAGCTGGTCAAGCATCATCTTTGGGTGTTGTGGACGGATTATTTCAAGGCGAACCACTTGGAGGCGCACCCGGGGTTGCATGATCTGTTCTGGAAGGCGACGAAGTCTGCGGGTGAGTCCAAGAAGACCAACGACACGGCTGTGGCCGACGAGTTGCTGGCTCACATAGCGGAGATCGACAAGATCTTCTGGGAGACCAAGAAGTAGACAACCCCCAAGGGCGTTCCCGCCGGCCTGGGTTCAGCGGGAACGCCCATGGCACCACTTGGTCTTCATGTTGCTTCCGCAGGGGCACGGGCTGTTGCGGGGCGCTTGGGCGAACACTGCCATGACGTCGGCGGCGGGTCGTCGTGCGTGCAAAAGGCCGGACATGAGACGCATAGGGCCGTCGACGTGGTGGAAGAAGCGCTTGTAGCCTGCGCAGAGGTAGTTGAGTCCGGGTTCCCCGTCTGGGGTTTCGATAAAACGGTTCTTGGGGCATTCCCCATGGCATGCGAACAGCACGTCGCAACTTCGACAGTAACCCGGGAGGGTGTCCCTCTTGGCCTCTCCGAAGCTGCGCTGGCGCTCCGAGGCAACAAGATCGAGAAGGTGCGTCTGGTTTATGTTGCCTAGCAGGTGCTGCGGGTCGACGAAGTGATCGCAGGAGTAGACGTCCCCGTTGTGCTCCAAGGCCAAAGCGTCACCGCAAGTCTCCGCGAACACGCACAGGCCGGAGGGAACACCAACCCATGCGGCTAGCGCCGCGTCGAAGGTCTGGACGAACACCGATCCGACGTCGCGTACCAACCACTCGTCGAAGATTGCACTCAGAAATGTCCCCCAGCCTTCGGCTGGTACCGACCGGTCACTGACAACGCTTTGTTCGGTCTCAGAGTTGCAAACCTCGACTATCGGTATCAACTGTATGAATTTGGCCCCGCAGTCATCGCGGAGGTAGCGGTACACCTCGAGCGGATGATCGACGTTGGCTGCGTGAACCGAACACAAGATGTTGTATTCGACGTCATGCCGGCGCAGGTAGCGAAGGCCCGCGACCACTCTGGAGGAGGTCTTTCGCCCGTGCTTGTCGACCCGGTAGGCGTCGTGTAGTTCAGGGGGACCGTCAACGCTGACGCCGACCAGGCACTTCTCCTCGGCTAGAAACTCG
>JAJZNG010000159.1 GCA_021847945.1 Actinomycetes bacterium
TGGTCATCCACGGCCAGAAGGTGTGGACGTCAGGCGCCCAGCGGGCGAACATGATCTTCGTGTTGTGCCGGACCGACCCTGACGCCCCCAAGCACAGAGGACTGTCGTACGTCTTGGTTCCCTTCGGCCCCGAAAACGGTGTCACCGTCCGACCTCTCCGGCAGATCTCGGGTGCTGCAGAGTTCTGCGAGGACTTCTTCGAGGGCTCGCGAGCCCCGCTGTTCAACGTCATAGGCGGGCTCAACAACGGCTGGGCGCCGGCGATGACCACTTTGGGCTTCGAGCGCGGCGGTAACGCCACCACAGCCCATCTCGGCTTCGAGCAGGAACTGTGGGACCTTATCCACGTGGCGCAGAAGAACGGCAAAAGCCACGATCCCCTGACCCGTCAGCGCCTGGCGTGGGCGTACACCCACGTGCAGCTCATGCGCTTCGCCGGTCTGCGGCTGCTCGCTTCGCTGGCCGGGGGTAAGGAACCCGGACCGGAGGCGTCTATCTCGAAACTGTTTTGGAGCGAGTACCACAAGACTTTCGGCGAGATAGCGCTCGACGTCGTCGGGACACAGGCTATGGTCCGGCCGGGCGGGGAAGGCTACGCCACCGACGACTGGCAAGACGTGTTCCTCTCCAGCCGGGCTGGCACCATCTATTCCGGCACGAGCCAAATACAAAAGAACATCGTCGGGGAACGCGCTCTCGGTCTCCCCAAAGAACCCCAACGCTAGGACAGGACGGCACTAAATGGCAGGTATCTGCGAAGGTCGAATAGCTATCGTCACCGGCGCCGGCAGGGGAATAGGCCGTTCGCACGCCGTCGAGCTCGCCCGCCAAGGGGCGAGGGTCGTCGTTAACGACGTCGGGGCGGAGGTGGACGGTTCGGGCTCCTCCGACGGTCCGGCAGGGGAGGTCGTCGACGAGATCCGCTCGATGGGAGCCGAAGCCGTCGCGAACGGGGAGGACGTGTCGGATTGGGACGGCGCCGGACGTCTGATCCGCTGCGCCATAGACACCTTCGGCGGGCTAGACGTTTTGATCAACAACGCCGGGATCCTAAGAGACCGCATGCTCGTCAACATGACCATCGACGAGTGGGACGACGTCATCAGGGTCCACCTTCGCGGCACGTTCGCCCCGACACGGTGGGCAGCGGCTTACTGGAGGGACCGGGCTAAAGACGGCGAATCCAACGACGCCCGGGTGATCAACACCAGCTCGTCGTCGGGTATATACGGCAACGTCGGCCAGACCAACTACGGGGCTGCGAAAGCGGGGATAGCGTCGTTCACTGTCATAGCCGCCAAGGAGCTGGCCCGCTACGGGGTTACGGTGAACGCTCTGGCCCCCGGGGCGCGCACCAGGATGACCGAGGAGCTCCAACGGGCGCGAGGGGTCGAGCCGCCCAAGCCCGGGGAGTTCGACTCCAGGTCCCCTGATAACATCGCCCCTCTCGCAGCGTGGCTCGCCAGCCCCGAGTCGGCAGACGTGACTGGACGGGTGTTCAACGTCGCCGGCGGTCGTGTGAGCGTCGCCGAAGGTTGGCACGCCGGCCCTCAGGCGGACAAGGACGGCCGGTGGGACCCGGCCGAGCTCGGCCCGGTGGTCTTGGACCTGGTACGCCGGGCGGCTCCCAACGCCGGCATGGACGGCCGGATCCCCCAGGCCTAGTCGACGATCGCCGGGTAGACCAGGGCGCGAAGCTGGCCTGCGAAGTTGAACGTCCCGGACGGCAGGAACTGCGTCATGAAAACCACCACCAGGTCCTCGGCCGGGTCCACCCAGAACGTCGTGGACGCGGCGCCGCCCCACATGTACTCGCCTGCCGAGCCGATCACTGCGGCCTGGGCGGGGCCGGCGGAAACGGCCATCGAAAGGCCGAACCCTTTGCCTTCGAAGCCGGCCTCCCCGTACCCGCCGGTCAGAGCGAAGTCGGGCATCGTCGCGCCGCCGGGCAGGTGGTTGATCGTCATCAGCTCGACGGTCTTGCGGCCCAGTATCCGCCGGCCGTCGAGCTCCCCTCCCCGGCGCATCATCTCGGCGAAACGGAGGTAGTCGCCGATGGTCGACACGAGACCGCCGCCGCCGGAGAGAAACGACGGCTCGCTCAGGTACACGCTGTCCGCCGGGTCGTCCACGAGGATCAACTGTTTGTCGGCGTTACGCCCATAGGACGCGGCGAAACGGGGAACGTCTTGGGATTTCACGTAAAAGGCGGTGTCGGACATGCCGAGCGGAGCGAAGATCTCGGATTCGAGGTACTCGTCGAAGCGCTTGCCCGACATGATCTCGACGAGACGGCCGCACACGTCGAGACCGAGGGAGTACAGCCAGTGCGTGCCGGGGTGGAAACGCAGCGGTGTCTGACCGAGACGCTCGGCCATGGCCTCCAAGTCGGGGTCGATCCTAAAGCGCGCCCGTGAACGGGTACCCAACGCTTCGACTTCTAGGTCCGCGTTGGCCAGGCCGTAGCCGATCCCGGCGGTGTGCATCATCAAGTCCCGTATCTGAACCGGCCTGGACGGCTCGACGAGGCGAGTGGCGCCCGAGTCGTCCACCTCGGCGACCTGCAGGTTCGCCCAGGACGGGATGAACCTGCTCACAGGGTCCGACAGGGCGAACATCCCCCGCTCGTAGAGGGTCATCAGAGCCACGGCGCTTGGTCATCGAGTAGATACGCCAGATGGTGTCCTCAGCGACGGGGACGCCGCGTTCCCGGTCTGCGAAGCCGACAGCGCTGTAGTGAGCGACAGCCCCCCGTCTCATCACAGCCACCTGGCATCCTGCCACCCTTCCCCGCTCGACGTAGTTCCTGCGTAGATGCTCGTCGATACGGGCAAGGCGGGTGGGGTCCATCCCGGCGGCTTTGGCGTCTGTCTCCATGACACCGATCCTACGCTGCGCTCCCCGCGCACGTTTGGGTCTACTCGGCGCCGGCGGCGCTACCACCGTCTGGGTCGGCGTCTGGGACCCGCTCGAAGTGCCCCTCGAACTTCACATGGTTGACGAGTCCTGCCCCCATCTTCGACCAGGAGATACCCCACTCGCGCCGGTCGAGATCGAACTCGGAGGTGACATCTACCGACGAGCCGGACACGTCGAACTGCACCGGGAAGGCCCTCGGTCGGGACTGCCCGTGAATTGTCAGGTCGCCTCGAACGTCGGCTTTCCCCTCCGAGCGCAGCGTCGCTCCGGTCACGTTCAGTGTCATCGTGGGATATTTGACCGTCTCGAAGAAGTCGGCGGTCTGCAGGTGTGCGTCGCGCTTTTTGTTCGCGGTGCTGACGGAGGTCATGTCGACGACGATCTCGGCTGATAGGGACCCATCCTCGCCTACGGTAGCGACGCCGCTTGACACCTTGGCGGTGCCTTTTACCCCGAGGACCCACATGGCCTTGGTCGTAAACTCCACGCTCGTGCGCGCAGGGTCGATGGTCCACTTCCCCGCCAGGGACTTTACGTCCACACCCTTCGTTTCGGCCTGAGCCATGTTTACCTCCACAGTAGTTTCCAAACCCGAGAAGTTCCTAAACCCGAGTTGTTTTTAGATCAGAATAGTTTTTCTTTGCAAAGAGTACTACATGGCTAGGTCGGTTAACTTGGAAAGGTGGCCGGCAAAGGATCCCGCAAGTCCGACATGCGATCCGATAGCTGTGACGTCGCGGACCCGCTTGGCGGCGGGGCGGTCCCCGGATCCGGCGCACACGAAGCATGCGACGGAGCCGGGCCCGGCCAGGTCTGCGGCGTGCACGAAGGGGTCCGCAAACTGATCGAGTTGTTCCCGAGGGTCGCTCGGGGCCTACGACGGACCGTCCCGTCGTCGGCGAGCCCGGACACGGCGCTCGGGAACCGGCACCGTTCGCTTCTGTCGGCGATCTACGACGGCGAGGCGACCGTCGGCGCGCTCGCCGCGACCCTCGGATTGAACCTAGCAACGACCAGCGGTCTGATCGCCGACTTGGAGCGAGCGGGTTTCGCCGAACGCTACAGCGATCCCGCCGACCGTCGTAGGACGATAGTGAGAGTGCCAGTCACACGGCGGGGCTGCGCCGGGCGTTGGTTGGACGGCTCGAACGTTGCTCTGGTGCGGGCTATGGAACATCTGAGCCCCCAGGAGAGAGCAGCCTTGGTAAAGGCGATGACCTACCTCGACGGCGAGCTCAACGGCACTCCGGGCACCACGCTTGGTTGAGAAGATGGACTCTGACGTCACTCCCCCAGCGGAGCCCCCATGGAGCGGCCGAGACGGTGAGGCACCGTTGACGCCGATACGCCGCCGGGTTGTCGTGTCGGGCAGGGTGCAAGGCGTGGGGTTCCGCCAGGCTGCGCTCGACGCTGCGGCCCGGCGTCGGGTCTCAGGCTGGGTACGCAACCGTCGCGACGGGCGGGTCGAAGCGGTGCTCGAAGGGCCGCCGGGGGACGTCGTCGCGGTGGTCGAATGGTGCCGGCGTGGCCCTCCCCTGGCGAGAGTCACCGGCTTGGAGGTCTTCGAGGAGACCCCCGAGCTTTTGAGCGGTTTCCGCATAGCGGCAAGCGCCTGAACGCTCTCCCACCTCTCGCTGTCAGCGCAAGCTAAGGTCACTTTCATGGCCGGGGAGTACGTCAAAGGAGCGTTGGAGGTGGCCGACGGCGTGTGGGCCTACCTGCAGCCCGACGGCAGCTGGGGATGGTCCAACGCCGGCCTCGTCTGCGGCCCCGAAGGATCGCTTCTGGTCGACACCCTGTTCGACTTGGACCTGACCAGGGAGATGATCGACGTCCTGGCCGGGCGGGCGACACCGAACGCTCCGATCTCGACGGTCGTAAACACCCACGCGAACGGTGATCATTGCTACGGGAACTGGCTGGTACGCGACGCCGAGATAGTCGCTTCGAAAGCCTGCGCGGCCGAGATGGCGAAGTCGCCCCCGTCTGAGATGGCGGCGACGATGGCCGGCGTCGACGACGCTGGGCAGGTCGGAGCGTTCCTGAAAGCGATCTTCGGGGCTTTCAACTTCGACGGGATCGAAGCCGCCTTGCCGTCGCGGGTCTTCGAAGGCGAGTTGGAGCTCAAAGTCGGCGACCGGACGGTGAAGCTGATCGAGGTCGGTCCGGCCCACACCGGCGGGGACGTGATCGTGTACCTACCCGACGAGCGCGTCGTCTTTACCGGCGACATAGTTTTCCACGGCGGGCACCCGATCATATGGGCGGGTCCCGTAGCCAACTGGATAGCCGCTTGCGAGCGGGTGGCAGCCCTCGGACCGTCGGTGGTAGTGCCAGGCCACGGTCCCCTCGCCGGCCCGGAGGTTCTAGACGACCTGATCGGCTACTTCCGATGGCTCTTCGAGGAGGCAAGGGTGCGCTTCGAAGCGGGGATGACAGCCCCTGACGCTGCCGCCGACATCGGCACAGGGCCGTACTCGGGCTGGACGGACTCCGAACGCATGGCCGTCAACGTTCGCGCCGTCTACCGGGACCTCGGCGCGACCCTTGACATGAGGCGCGGCAGCTCCGGGTCGGTTTTCGCGGCGATGGCCGACCTGTACTGGCGCTCGCGCCGCTAGACGCTGTCACGGGCTAGCACCACGTCGCGTTCGAGGCTGTACCACCAGCCGTCGCAGCCTTTCGGGGTTCCGGGCTCCCCGGGGTCGTGGCGTACGAAACTGCACACCAGCGACGGTTTCACCCCGAACACTGCGTCGGATTCCAAGTAGCGGCTTTCGCCGTCGAAGAAGTGGGTGGTCAGCGTCCGCATTCCTGGTGCCGACACCTTGAGGTGGATGTGAGCGGGCCTCCACGGGTGACGTCCGGTCGCTGCGAGCATCACCCCGACCGGGCCGTCGTCGGGTATCTGATAGTCGGTCGGCCGGACAGTCCAAAACGAGAACCGCCCGTCGACGCCGGTTCGGAACACTCCCCGCAGGTTGCCGGCGGGCTGTCCGGGATCTTGAAGGGCGTACCTGCCGTTCGGTGCGTTCTGCCACACGTCGAGCGTCGCCCCGCCGACCGGATTCCCGGACTCGTCGAGGACTTTGCCGCGCACGAACGTCGGTTGCTTCGCGTCCGTGCTCTCTGCGATGGACGCGCCCATCTCCCTTTCGGGGGAACCCTCCTTGTAGAAGGGGCCTAGCACGGTTGACTCCGTCGCATTGCCGGAAGCTGAAACGCCGCCGAGCGCGTCGACGACCATCGACAGGCCGAGTGTGTCCGACAGGAGGATCATCTCTTGTCTTTCCGGGCTGCAGCGCTTCCCGACGGCGGTCAGGAACTCTACTCCCGCCCGCCATTCGTCGACGGTCAGCGAGTTGTCGATAGCGAAGCTGTGCAAGCGCGAAACGAGGTCTTCCATGAGCAGACGCAGCCGAACGTCGGGAGTGGTGGCGAAGCGACGGAGCACCTCGTCGCTGATCTGAGCGGCCGTGCGACCCCCCACTTGGATATGTTGTTCGGTTTCCACGCCGGCCTCCCCGCCTGTATGAAGACCCGCTACTTTCGCTGGCCTGTGGAGATGGTACCGACAGCCCGACGGTCGGACGTCGCGGACGGGCTCATCGCGCCGGAAGAAACCGTCCGCCTGAGGGGTTCCTCTTACCATGGTGACAGCAACCTGGAACGGCGCCGTGATCGCCGAAAGTGACGACACAGTCGTGGTCGAAGGAAACCACTACTTTCCTCTCGAAGCGGTCGCTTCTGAATATCTACGAGACAGCGATACGACTTCTCGATGCCCCTGGAAGGGCCAGGCCAGCTATTACAGCCTGGAGGTAGACGGCAATACGAACGTTGACGCTGCCTGGTACTACCCTTCGCCCAGCGAAGCCGCCAAGTCGATCACTGGGAGGGTCGCGTTCTGGAGGGGCGTGAAGGTAGAGGAGAAGCCCTCCTAGAAGGTCAGTCCGCTCGGGCGGTGATCCTGCGGCGCAGCTCTGCGAGCACTTCGGCGCCGACCAGCTCGGACAGTTCGGCTCGCAGCGAGTCGACCACCGCGGTCTCACCGTCGTAGGCGAGGGTCCCCTCGGTGCAGCACCAAGCCATGGTTTTCCCGTCCTCGCCCCAGTCGTCGCGGCTCCAGCGGCGCACGGTCGCGATTTCGCTGCCCCCGAGGGTCGGTTCCCAGTCGACTTTGATGGGCAGCTGCCAGCACACCGATGGTTTCCACTCCGTGGGGGGTTCGCCTGCTACTAGCGCGGCGACGTGCAGGGCGCATCCCGCCCCTCCGGCAAAGCCGGGCCTGTTCAAGAATATGCATGCCCCGTCGACCACCCGGGTGTGCAGGCGGCTCTCGTCGCTGAAGATCCCGCCGTCCTGCGCTTCGCCGTGACGCTCGAAGACCGTCGGGTCGAGAGTAGCCGCTAGCGCAGAGATCATCCGGGCTTCGTCTTCGTCGCCTAGATCCGCGCCTATTGAGCAGCAGCCCAGTCCGAGCTCGGGTGCTGGTTGGGACCCTATCCCAAGGCATCCCCGTCCCCAGATGCAGTTCCATGTCGAGGTGAGAAAGGACACGTCGAAACGCCACACGGTGTCGCCGTCGCGGATTTCCTCCATCTCCTGTTCCACTAGAGCAGACTAAAGCGCAGCTCTCCGCGCCGGCTAGTCCGGCGATGAACGCCGAGCAGGCCCATCATGTGCGTCGGACGACCACGACCCGAGGGATCTGCCGTCGCGACACAGGCGCCACCCGGTGTTTAGCCATGCCGACGGCCCTGCGTCGGTCATCCAAGTGATCATGCCAGCACGGTCCAGCGTCGTCGGATCGATCCGAACTGGCAGTGCCATGGCGTCCTCGTCAGTCATGCCGGCCACCCGGAGGCGAGCGTTGAGGTCTTTGAGAGCGGCCGCCACGCGCTCCAGGTTGGCCCGGGTCCGTCGCACCACGCAGCCGGCATCCTCGGTCGTTGTTGTGTACCTTCATCCCCTGAGCCTGTTGCACGAACCTCATCGGACACTGCTTCGAACCTCCTCGAATCAGCTGGCTCAGTCGTCATCTCTGACCTCCTCGAAAGCGGCCAGGGCCTCGTCGATCCGGATGAACATCCGGCCGTGTTCGTCACCCTCGATGTTCGTGAAACCGAAACGGCTGTAGAAAGCTCTCGCGGACTCGTCAATAGGGTCGACGGCGATGAATCTGGCAGCAGCATGCTGACCAGCCACGGCGGCCTGAAGGATGGCGTCGACCAGTAGGTCACGGCCGGGTCCTTCCCCCTGGCGGCGGGCATCGACGGCCAGACGGACAAGGAGCACCATCCCGATCTGGTAGCCGGGAAGCCCGCGACCCAGGGTGATCAACGCCGGCGAACCCGAAGAGGGCTTTGAGGTCCCGCTCGTAGTACCGCCGAGTGCCGGCGTTGGCGTACCGCATGGCGAACTGCGCGACGAGGGCCTCCCATGCGGGAGGCCCTACGTCAAGGCGTCTTAAGTTAACAGCGTTAGTTTTGTTGTATCTTGATCCCTGGAAGGGATTTACTGCCGTAGTTGCACGAAACTCCTCCGACACGGCTGCGGACCTCCTCCACTCCGAACGGTCAGTCATCATTCTTGGACTTCTTGAAACGATTGCAGCGCCTCGTCGATTCTCATATACATGCGGCCTTGTTGGTCCCCATCGATGTTCCGGAAGCCGAAACGGCTGTAGAACCGTCTGGCCGTTTCGTCGATCGGGTCCACGGCGATGAACCTGGCTGCGGCGTGCTGACCGGCAGCGGCAGCACGGACGATGGCGTCGACCAATAGGTCACGACCGAGCCCCTCCCTCTGGCGGCGGGCGTCGATGGCCAGACGAGCGAGCAGCACCATCCCTATCTGGTAGCTGGGAAGACTGCGACCCAAGGTGCGAGGTAGATCGTCCTTGGCCACGCCGCCCATCGACAACGCGTAGTAGCCGGCGACCACACCACCGT
>JAJZNG010000049.1 GCA_021847945.1 Actinomycetes bacterium
GCTACATGGAAAGTGACCGCTTCAGCGGCATCACCCGCCTCTATTCGGCCCGTCAAGTGGCCGAGCAGCAGGGGACCATAGAGAGCGGCTACCCGGTCGCCCGGGCGAACGCCGCCGCGTTCTACGCTCGTCTACGGGAGCTCTTCTCGGCGCGCAAGTCGATCACCACTTTCGGTCCCTACTCGCCGAGCCAGGCCCTGACGATGAAGCGGATGGGCATCGAGGGCATCTACCTTGGCGGCTGGGCGACCTCGGCGAAAGGCTCGATTCAGGAGGACCCGGGCGCCGATCTGGCCAGCTACCCGCTCTCCCAGGTCCCCGATGAGGCATCGGCGATTGTGCGCGCCCTATTGACCGCAGACAAGAACCAGACATACCAGCGGTCGCGCTTGTCAGCAGCCGAGCTTGCGAGCGCGGCCGAACCGATCGACTACCGACCGTTCATCATCGCCGACGCCGACACCGGCCACGGTGGCGACGCTGCCGTGCGGAACCTGATCCGCCGCTTCGTCGAGGTCGGGGTCACCGGCTATCACATAGAAGACCAGCGCCCCGGCACCAAGAAGTGCGGCCACCAAGGCGGCAAGGTGCTCGTCGGAGTCGACGAGCAGATCAAACGCCTGAACGCCGCTCGCTTCCAACTCGACGTGATGCGAGTACCGGGCATCATCGTCGCGCGAACCGACGCCGAGGCCGCGAACCTCCTCGACAGCAGCGGCGACGAGCGGGACCACCCCTTCATCCTCGGGGCGACACGCGCGGATGTCCCCTCGTACAAGCTGACGACGCTGGCCTTGATGCGGGCCTTCTACAACGCGGGAGCCCGCATCTTCAACGGCTTCACGCTGTACAAGGTCACCGACAAGGAGTACGCAGCGGCCGACGAGTGGCTCGAGCGCACGGGAATCGCCGCCTTGGCCCGTGCCGCAGCCGAAGATACCGCCGGTGCCGACGAGCCCGTCGTGGAGCGAGCCTACGACAAGGTCGCCGACCAGATGGTCGGACGTTGGGAGGTCGAGTCAGGTCTCATGACCATCGGGGAGGCGGTGTTGGCCGCTTTGAAGAACCGCTTCGAAGAGGGCGACGAGGCACCCATCAGCGAGGACGAGTGGGTCGCCTTCGCTCAGACGGCGTCGTTTTGGGCTGTGCGAGCCGAGGCGCGCGAGCTCGGCATCGACTTCTACTGGGACGCTGAGGTGGCCCGCACCCCTGAGGGCTTCTACCAGGTCCGCGGCGGGTTGGACTACGCGATCCGCAAGTCCCTGTCGGTCGCTGCGTACGCGGACCTGGTGTGGATGGAAACCGCTTCCGCCGACATCCACGAAGCCCAGGAGTTCGCCGAGGCTATCCACGCCGAGTTCCCCGACAAGATGCTCGCCTACAACCTTTCACCGTCGTTCAACTGGGACTCGACCGGCATGACCGACGAGGAGATGCGCGAGTTCCCCAAGAAGCTGGGCGAGGCGGGCTTCGTGTTCAACTTCATCACCTACGGCGGCCACCAGATCGACGGTGTCGCAGCCGAAGAGTTCGCGACGGCCCTCCGGGAGGACGGCATGCTCGCCCTGGCTCAGATCCAACGCAAGATCCGCCTGCTCGAGTCGCCCTACCGTACACCGCAGACCCTCGTCGGCGGGCCGCGCCTCGACGCCGCTTTGGCGGCGTCGTCGGCGCGTACAGCGACGACGAAAGCCATGGGCAAAGGCTCGACGCAGGTCCAGCACCTGGCGCAAACCGAGCTTCCCAAGAAGGTTCTCGAAGACTGGCTCGCCGAGTGGAGGCAGGTCTACGGCTTCGAGGAGCCGCTCGCGGTGCGTCTGCGGCCGAGCCGCGAGGGTGCCGACGTGCTCGAACTGTCGGTGCTCGGCGCCGGCGGCGACGACGACCGAAAAGCCAATCTGATCTTCGCTCTGATCACTGATCGCCACGGAGCGGTGATCCTCTCGGTTCGGGACCAGAACACGTTCGGCTCCGAGCTGCGCCAAAAGCGCCTGATGACCCTGCTTCACCTCTACGTCCTCAAGCGCTACCGGGTGTCCACCGTCCACTACGTCACACCGACCGAGGACAACGACAATCAGACCAAGAGAATGGCCGAGCAGGGCATCTACAGCGCCGTGAACACCGAGGTCGGCCAGATCATCGTCGCCAAGGTCAACACCACAACAGTCGACACGCTCGCCGACAACGTGGGCGGTGCCCTCGGCAAGCTCATCCGCAAGGAGGACTGAGGGGATAGCCCGCCCGGCAGGTTTCACGCAGCCCGGCGCGGTCGGCGGGCCCAAACTGCCCTCGTCTGCGGTCGCCGGCGAGTAGCTTGTCGATCATGGCCTGGGTCGAGCGCAGCGGGTTCCGTCTCTACGCCGAGCGCGTCGGTGCCGGCCCTGCGCTGCTGTACATCAGCGGCACCGGCGGCGACCTGCGCAACCGGCCCAACGGTTTCGACACTCCCGGTGTAGGTTCGTTCGATTGCGTCTGCTACGACCAGCGGGGTCTCGGCCGCAGCGGCCGCCCGAAAGGCTCTTACACCATGGCCGATTTCGCGGACGACGCGGCTGCGATGCTCGACTGGGCGGGGTGGTCACGTGCTGCGGTGCTGGGAGTCTCCTTCGGCGGCATGGTCGCCCAAGAGCTCATCTTGCGCCACCCGGACCGGGTGAGCAGAGCTGTCCTGGCTTGCACGTCGAGTGGAGGCATAGGCGGGTCTTCGTATCCACTGCACGAACTAGCAACGCTGCAACCTGAACAGCGCGCGGCTAAGACGGCGGAGCTGATCGACACCCGCTGGGCCGACCCGGCTAACCCCGACCCGCTACGCAAGGCAACGCTGAGCCGCCTTGGATCGGCCGTCGCCTCGGACGGTGGTGCGATAGCGCAACTCGAAGCCCGCCGAGGCCACGACACCTGGGAGCGCCTCGCCGGCGTAACCTGCCCGGTGCTGGTGGCCGCGGGACGCTACGACGGGATCGCTCCCCTCGCGAACGCCGAGGCGTTGGCCGCCCGAATCCCCCGAGCCCGCCTGGAAGTCTTCGAAGGGGGCCACTTGTTCTTAGCCCAGGACCCTTCCGCGGCGGCGAAGATCACGGCGTTCCTCGCCGCCTCGTAAACCCAGCCCGGCACTCTAGGCCCCGTCCGGGACGAAATGTCACCGGCTATGAAGGCTCGTACCAGTCCGCGGCCGGCGGGCTTATCCGGGCCGCCATCGAGCGAGCGGCCGCTGTTACGGTGTTCCTGTCATAGGTCAGCACATAGCGGAACCTTCGCTGCAAGTCGGGGGAGTCGTCGCCCAGGTCCGAGGCCAGCAAGGCGAAGGACTCCTGCGCTCCGACCACGACAACCGACCACTCCAGGCGCATCGGGTCGGTCCGGCTCAGCTCCACCCAGCGCATACCAACCCGACCGGCCGGCGAGATGGCCGCCCCATCGCGCCCTGACCTGCCCGTTCCGAAAGTGGCGACCAGAGGGGAGTTGCGCGACATCGCCTCGTAGCGAGCCTTAGTCAGCGAAGTCAGCCGGGTGTGGTCTTGAACTGCGGCGAACACCACCGGAGCTACCATCCGAAACGCCCGATCCTCCACATGACGTGCGATGCCTAACAGCAAACCTTTACGAGCCACCCTGACCCTGCTGTTCGCCTCCACGAGAGAGAATGGCGATGCTACGGGCCTCTCCGCTTTCATGGGCTCGAACGCAGCCTGGCGAGGGAGGTCCGAGGCGCTTAGCGGGCCCGGCCTCCCGAAATACCATCCCTGCCCGAGCGTAGCGCCGAGGGCGATGGCCTGTTCAAGGTGACCTCTGGTCTCGATGCCCTCCGCTAGGACTAGCGCGCCGCTGTGCTCTGCGTAAGCCTGGACCCCGGCAATGACCCTACTCTGGGTGGGTCCCGGCCATGCCTGCACCAAGCCTAGGTCGAGCTTTACCACGTCGGGCGACACCAGCGGCAGAAGAGCAAGCGCCGACGGGTCGGCACCTACGTCGTCGAGGGCGATTCCTATGCCTCTCCTACGGGCCAGGGCGATCACAGACATCAGACCGGCCGGGTCGCTGCCCAAAGCTCGCTCTGTCAGCTCCAACGTCACCCGCAGCCGCCGCGAGGCTTGCTCGAACAGTCGGCTCGAACCTGCCCGTGCAAGACACCCGAGCGCTGCCGGTTCGACGTTGACGAACAGATGCTGACGGTCGGAAAGGCCCGCGTCGATTGCCCCTCTTATGGCGGCGAGCCGGCACGCCGAGTCCACGTCGGTTACGCGATCCCCGGCTCGGGCGAACACGTCTGCCGGCGAGTAACCGAGACGAGGCCATCGGGCTAGCGCTTCGAAGGCGACCACCGCACCTGTACCCAGGTCGACTATCGGCTGGTAGGCCGGGCGAAGCTCCTCGGGGTCGATCAGAAGGTCGATCACCTCATCGCTGTAGGCGGGCGGGCCGCCGCGGGCCTCCGAAAGCCCGGTGACCCAAGCCGAGGCGGTGCCGCAACCAGGCGAAGCGACACCCATGTTCGTTGGCTCGCCGTGCGGCAGTTCGATCTCAGGTCGGCTTGTCGACGGCGACAGCATTTGATAAGTACTCGGCCACGTGAAATGAGGGCTTGAGCGATAGAACTCCGGCGGCGATGCCGCAGTCACTAGCGTGTGGACATGACCGACCTTTCCGACCGCCACACCGGGGACGCAGCGCTGGGGCCGCTGCTCGACGCCGGAGTGGACACCATGTTCACCTTGAACGGCGGCCACGTATGGCCTCTCTACGACGCTGCGCGCAAAGCCGGAATGCGCATCGTCGACACCCGCCACGAGCAGACAGCCGTGTGGGCCGCCGAGGCATGGGCGAAGCTCACAAGAGGTCCCGGCCTTGCAGTGCTGACAGCCGGGCCGGGAGTTACCAACGGTGTCAGCGCTATAACCTCCGCCTTTTTCAACGGCTCCCCCCTCGTGGTCCTCGGCGGTCGGGCCCCGCAAGGTCGCTGGGGCTCCGGGTCCCTCCAGGAGATCGACCACCTGCCGATCGTCAGCTCGGTTACGAAGATGGCTGCCACGGCATTCGACTCTGACCAAGCCCGAAGCCTCGTGGCTGGCGCCCTTCGGACCGCCATGCAAGCTCACCGCGGCCCGGTGTTCGTAGATTTCCCGATGGACGTGCTCTTCTCGCCGGCCGCGGGGACTTCCCCGGGGGCGAGCAACGACGCACAGGGCGCCGGCTCCCGCAGCGACGCCCATACCGCCAGCGTCGACGGCGACATCGGTCGCGTGGCCGAGTTGATCGCGGGGGCCGAAAGGCCTGCGCTCATAGCGGGCAGCGACGTCTACTGGGCGGGCGCATGGGAGTCGCTGCGCCGGGCAGCCGAAGCGATGGAGATCCCGTGCTATGCGAACGGGATGGGCCGCGGATGCCTTCCCGGCGACCATCGCCTGGCGTTCAGTCGTACCCGCTCTATGTTGAGCAAGGAGGCTGACCTGGTGGTAGTCGCCGGGACTCCCCTCGACTTCCGCCTGGGCTTCGGACGTTTCGGGGAGGCACGCGTCGTGCACCTGGTGGACAGCCCACAGGCAAAGTCCCCGCTCGCGCCCAGCACTGCGAGCGTCGCCGGCGACCTGGCGGCAACCTTCGAGGCGATCGCCGCCTGGAACGGACGGGTAGCTGACCACAGCGACTGGGTCAGCCGCCTAAGAGACGCGGAGAACACCCACGTCACCGCTGATCTGGTGAAGCTACGGTCTGAGTCGAACCCGATAAAACCGACGCGGGTCTTCGGCGAGTTAAACGACAGGCTCGACCGTGACGCGGTGGTCATATGCGACGGCGGCGACTTCGCGTCGTACGCTGGCAAGTACGTGACGACGTTCACCCCGGGCTGCTGGTTGGACACCGGCCCTTACGGTTGCCTTGGCAACGGCCTCGGATACGCTGCGGCCGCCCGCCTGGCGAGGCCCGACTCCCAAGTCGTGGCGGTGCTCGGCGACGGTGCCGCAGGATTCGCCCTCGGGGACCTCGACACGCTTGTCAGGCACCAACTTCCCGCCGTCCTCATAGTCGGCAATAACGGGATCTGGGGCCTGGAGAAGCACCCGATGCGCGCCGTGTACGGCTACGACGTGGCTTGCGACCTTCAGCCGGGCACCCGCTACGACCTCGTCGCCCAGGCGTTGGGGGCGGACGGTGAGACCGTGACCGACCCGGCGGGCATAGGGCCAGCGCTCGACCGGGCGTTTGCCTCCAAGGTCCCTTACGTGGTCAACGTCCTCACCGACCCCGACGACCAGTACCCGCGAAGCTCGAACTTGGGCTAACAGATACGAACTTGGGCTAATAGGTAAGTTTTCATACCTTACCCCTTCAAGGTGACAGGGTGCGTGGCTGGCTCGGAGTGTCGTAAACTGGATGCCAGTGACCGCCTTCACCATGCCCCCAGCAAACGAACCCGACGAGCCGACGCCGCCACGTCGCAAGCGAAACCCCCGCGGACAGGGTTCAAGGCTCCGGGAGGAGATCATCCAGGCGACCAGCGTCCTCTTGGAGCGCACCGCCAACGAGGAGTCGGTCACTCTGAGAGCTATCGCACGCGAGATCGGCATCGCCTCCCCGTCGATCAACTCGCACTTCGCTGACCGCATGGAGATCCTCGACGCGGTAATAGCCCGCGAGGTTACCGCCTTATACGAGATGCTGGCAGAGGCAGTAGCAACCCAGACCGACCCGGTCGAAAGGCTCCTCGCAACGGTGCGCTCCTACTACCACTACGGAGTCACACGACCCAGCCGTTACCGCCTCCTACTTGGAAGGAGGTTCCTCCCCGACTGGAGCGAGGACCGCCCGATGACCGAAAGCCTGCAGGTCACCGGCGCGACCTTCCAGATGATCGAAGGCCTGGTGCAAGACTGCATCGACGCCGGAAGGTCGCGTAACACCGACGCTTCGACGACAGCCGTCTCGCTTTGGGCGCTGCTTCACGGGGTGCTCGCCTTGCCCAACTCGATCACCAGCTTCCCGTGGCCGGACATGCAACAGGTACTTGACGAGGCGACGGCCCGCGTTGCGGGGCTGGACGTAACCGAACCCTGACCCGCCGGTTCGCTGACCCGCCGGTTCGCTGGCCCGCCGGTTCGCTGGCCCGCCGGTTCGCTGGCCCGCCGGTTCGCTGGCCCGCCCGCTCGCTGGCCCGCCCGCTCGCTGACCTTTCCGGACAGCTACTCGCTGGGGACCGTTATGTGACCTAAGCCTCTTGTAGGCGAAGGTCGCCGGGGGGACACTTAAAGGCATGGAGCTAAATACCACCGGCGATGCTGGCGCGCCCATAGGACCTTTGAGCGCCGAGGAGTTGCGTGACATCAACTCTTACTGGAGGGCCGCCAACTACCTTTCGGTCGGCCAGATCTACCTTCTCGACAATCCCCTGATCGGCGACGGGCTACGACCCGAGCACGTCAAACCCCGCCTGCTCGGGCACTGGGGGACCACGCCGGGCCTGAACTTACTGTACGCGCACTTGAACCGGGTGATCAAACAGCGCGACGTGGACGTAGTGTTCGTCTGTGGCCCCGGGCACGGGGGTCCCGCAGTAGTGGCCAACAGCTACCTGGAGGGCACTTACAGCGAGATATACCCGCACATCTCGACCGACGCGAACGGGATGCGGCTGCTGTTCCGCCAGTTCTCCTTCCCGGGTGGGATCCCGAGCCACGCTGCACCTGAGACGCCAGGGTCGATGCACGAAGGGGGCGAGCTCGGCTACGCCCTTGCGCACGCTTTCGGCGCTGCCCTCGACAACCCGGATTTGGTAGTCGCCGCGGTGGTCGGGGACGGCGAAGCCGAAACCGGGCCGCTGGCGACAAGCTGGCATCTAAACAAGTTCTTGAACCCTGCCAACGACGGGGCCGTGCTTCCGATCCTGCACCTAAACGGTTACAAGATCGCAAACCCGACCGTGCTTGCACGCATACCCGAGTCCGAGCTCATCGACCTGCTCAGGGGGTACGGCTGGAACCCTCTTGTCGTTTCAGGCGACGACCCGGCCGACGTGCACCAGCTTTTGGCTGCGACTTTCGACGACGCGTTCGATTCGATATCCGAGATACAAGCCGGCGCCCGGGCCCACGGTGTGGGCGCCCGACCGTCATGGCCGATGATCGTGCTGCGCACGCCCAAAGGCTGGACCGGGCCGGCTGTCGTGGACGGCAACAAGACGGAAGGCTCGTGGCGGGCCCACCAGGTGCCGCTCGCGGACGTGCGCGATAACCCTGAGCATCTCCGCCAGCTAGAAGAGTGGATGCGCAGCTACCGACCCGACGAGCTCTTCGACGCCTCCGGACGCCTCCGAGGGCACCTGGCTGCCCTCGCTCCCGCCGGGGATAAAAGGATGAGCGCCAATCCCCAGACTAACGGGGGGCGCCGCAGCGTCGACCTGACGATGCCTGACTTTCGCGACTACGCCGTCGAGGTGACAGCTCCCGGTGCCGTCGAAGACGAAGCGACCCGCACCCTCGGACGCTTCCTGCGCGACGTCATGACAGCAAACGCCGCCAACGCCAACTTCAGGGTGTTCGGCCCGGACGAGACTGCGTCTAACCGTCTCGACGCCCTGTTCGAGGTGACAGGGCGAACCTGGATGGGCGAGACTCACCCCGACGACGACGAGCATCTGAGCCCGACCGGTAGGGTTACCGAGGTCCTCTCGGAGCATCTCTGCCAGGGGATGCTCGAAGGGTACCTCCTGACCGGAAGGCACGGGTTGTTCTCCTGTTACGAGGCGTTTGTGCACATCGTCGACTCGATGTTCAACCAACACGCCAAGTGGCTGAAGACCACCCGTGAGATCGAGTGGCGCCGGCCGATCCCGTCCCTTAACTA
>JAJZNG010000039.1 GCA_021847945.1 Actinomycetes bacterium
GCACCCACGCGACAAGCGAGCCATCGTCCTAAACGGCGCCTACGACCTGCACCCCGAACGCTTCGTCCGCAAGCCGCCCGAACCACCGAAACTCCCCACCATCGCCTGGATCAACCAACCCAAGGAGGACACCACTACGACACAATGATTTCCAACAAAACTGCCTCACAACGGTTGACACGTACCGTTCCGATCGGGACAATGGACACAGCGAGACCGGCAGCAAGCTGATGCGCTGCTTGGCGCAGGACCTCGTACATCGACGCCGGCAACGGCAGGTCGTGGCCATCTGGTGCGATCAGTCTTGCCATGGCCTGATTCTTGGCAGAGCTATTCTTCGGCTCGTACTGATCCAACTCCCGCAAGAGACTGCTCTCCTCGGGAGCAGGCGCGACAGGCCGCTCGATCAGCGACGAGCTAGGCATCTCAGACTCCATTCATAACGATTTCGAATCTCACTACACCAGTAAACGCAATAAACGCAACATCTTAACGAAATATCCGAAACGTGAAGACAACCGTCGCCCGCTCTTGGCGCGGGAGCTACCTGGTGCTGGATCGCGGGGTTCTTCCGGCCTTTGGACGGAAGCGCTCACTTAGACGGTTCGCTGCCTCCCTGTAAGCTTCGCCAGTCGCCTGGGCGTAGACGACCAGTGTGGTGCGGGGGTTGGCGTGGCCGAGGCGGGCCCGGGCGATCTCGATGTTGACCCCCTCGTCGCAATGACCGGCTGAACCGGCCGCGGTTCTGCGGTGTGTTTGTTATGTGGAATTCCACATAACCGTCATTGAGGCGCTTCTCCTGCCCGAAACCCTCGGGCTCAAGGCCGAGATTGTGACCATCTGCAGCGTCGCCGTCCACGTCGCTCTGGACCAAGGCTTCTTCGATCTGAACGGGATCCTGCTGGCCTATGACCTTCGCAATGACCTGATCCACGGGGCCCCACGAGCGACGTCATCGCCACGGAAGCGCTTGAGTTGGCACAGGGCGGGCGGTACTGGGCGTTCCGCTTACTTCGGGACTACCTCAAGCTCACCATGGCGATTCAGGCAACGACCGTCAAGGATCTCGTCACCAAGCTCGACGGCGACGCCTGCCTCACGGTGTGCGAGTGGCTTGATGACCGCGGCGGTGCGCGGGTGGTTGCTGTGCACCACAGCTGCACCACAACAGCGCCGTTAGTCGTAGTCGCCTTTGGAATGGATGCTCGGAGGGCGTATCGGGGACCGATGCGGGCGAATCATGGCCCGCCATGTGGAGGGTCTGATGGCGGTCACGGCATTCGGCTCGTTCCTGAGCCGCCGAGCTTCTGGTCGTCAGCTGTGACGCCGTGCCCCGAGCGCATCGTCTCCTGCGCCTTGCTGCGTCCGGCCATGCCATGTCAGCAAGGCGTCGCGAAGCAGAGAGAATCGGACCCGTTCCTGCTCAAAGCGGATGGCCGGGCCGAAGGTGCCCTCGACCAGATCCCGGTAGAGTGCTTGCTCGTCAACGGTCAGATGGGGAAGAAACCGGTTGGTGGGCGAAGGCTCGGGCACCCACTGCGCCCGGTGCGCCAGCATAGTCCGGTGATCCATGAGTAGCGACTGGACTGACGGTAGGTGGCTCCGCAACCTGTTTAGGATGTCGAACCCGTGGGTATCGATGTCGCCCCAGTAGATGACCTCTTTGTCCTCTAGCCATGGCAGGGTAGCTACACCGCCTAGGGCGAAACCCGACCCGAACACGACGATGGCGTCGGGAACTGACGGAAAGGCCAGGTACGTCACCTCGTTTTCCACCACGAACACCGTCGAAATGCTCGGGTTGCGAGCGGCGAGCTCGTCGGTCCGGACCGTCATCTCCGTGTAGCCGACTGGCCCGTTGCCGAGCGTGCGGAACCGTGTGTAGGCCGGCTTGTCCAGGAACTGGAATTTCCGGGTGAACGTCGGGGGTGTCGCGGTCTGGTCGACCCGCTCAACTGGTAACACAACTGTCAACAGGTGGTCGAGCAGTTTGTGGTGGCGTTCGACGAACTTGGTGTCGACTCCTTCCACGTCGATTTGGCGGACGTATAGGCGGGTCGTGTCGTGACACTCGATCCATGTCACGGTCGCCAGGATCTGTTCCCATACTGAAGCGTTGCGCAGGACGACGGTGGGGTGCGCAGTGACCCAGTCGACGAGCGCCGGCACGGCACTTCGGGTCTTGGCGATCAGGTCGTCGAGCAGGTGGACGTCGGAGACGGTCCCGAGGATATGACACAACTGCTCAAAGGACCGCACCGTCACCCGGGACGGAACGAGGTTCGTACCCAGGTTCCGGCTGCGGACTTCCTTGTGCTCGACGCAGAAGTGGCGGGCCTCCCGTTCGAATCGGGCTAGCCAACTCCGGGAAGCGTCGAGACGTTCCAGCAGGTCTGCGGCCCCCGGTCCCTTCACCGAAAGTGTCACGGGCTGCCACGGCTCGCCCGACGCGTAAGCCTTCAGGTAGGCGCCTGCGTCCCACTCCCGTCGCAGCCTGGCCAGCAGCTGATCGGCACCGGTCCATGCTGGCGTTGCGTGGCGCGGGCTTGGAGTCACGCGGCGGGGCCGGCCGCAGCGGAGGCCACCGTCGGGCTGGACACATTGATCCGCCGGCGGAACTCCGTGATGCTCAGCGACTGGAGCCTCGAGTAGTTGCCATTTGGGTTGTCGACGAAGCCGACCGACGAGACGCAAGGTTCGATCACCCGGATCTTCTGCAGCGGCGTCACGATGAGCAGTTGCAGTCCGAGCCGGGTGAAAAGGCTCAGCGCGTAGCGCGTCGACGCCTCCGATCCCCGGCTGAACGCTTCGTCGATGACCACGAACCGGAAGGCTTTCGACCGGCTGCTGCCCCAGTCCAGTTTGAACTGATAGGCGAGGGAGGCGGCCAGGATGGTGTAGGCCAATTTCTCCTTCTGCCCGCCCGACTTGCCTGCCGAATCGCTGTAGTGCTCGTACTCCCGGTCGTCGTCGCGCCACCGTTCGGACGCGGAGAACACGAACCACTGCCGTACGTCGGTCACCCGGTGGGTCCAGACCCGGTCGATGTCGGCGAGGCCTTCGCGGCCCCTGAACCGGTCGATCAGCGCCTTCACTTGTAGGAACTTCTGTTCGGAGTACTGGTCGCTACGGTCGGCGCTGACGATGTTGTCCGTGCAGGCTCGAAGGTCGGCCCGGAACTGCCTCACATCGGTGTTGGGGCTGCTCTCGGCGATGAGCCGGACGTAGCGCCCGTCGTTGTAGTCGATGCCTTCCAGCGACGCGTTGATGGTCTCGATACGCTCCCGGATGTCTCGCTCCTGGGCGTGGAGCTTGGCCGAGAAGCCGGCGATGTCGCGGATGGTGTTCTGGTTGAGGTAGTCCTTGAATTCCCGTTCGAAGCGGGGCAGGTCGTCGGCGGCGACCCGACGGTGCAGCTCCCGGTAGTCGCCGCCGGCTTCGACTGAGTCGTCCATCTCGGCCGTCTCTGCCGGGTAGCGGTGCCGGAACTCTGTCATTGCTCTCACGATGCGTCCACGCAACCGGTTCTGGTCCTCCTGGACCTTCTGCTGCTGGCGGGTGATGGCCTCCCGCACCGCCTGCTCGGCCCGGCCGAGACCGGCACCGTCCGCGGGCGTCCTCTCGTCTTGCTCCGAGAGCAGACCTTCGATGGCGTCGCGTTCTGATGCATCGACGTCACGGCCGGCGTTTGCCGCCAGGGTGCTTTCAGCTCGGTGGAGATCTTGTTCGGCGGCCCGGCGCCGGCTGTCGAGAGAGCCGCTTTCCGTCAGTAGGTCGCCGCGTCGCTTGTCGTGGCCGGCGATGGCGTCGATTACCCGACCAAGCTCGCCGTTGAGAGCGGACAGG
The DNA here is from genome assembly GCA_021847945.1 of Actinomycetes bacterium. Classification (GTDB taxonomy): domain Bacteria; phylum Actinomycetota; class Acidimicrobiia; order Acidimicrobiales; family Palsa-688; genus JAJZAM01. The sequence goes on from JAJZNG010000039.1 coordinate 3,847, forward strand.
CGGTCGGACGCGGCGAGGATCCGCTCCCCCTCACTCTCAAGGGAGGCGATCTCATTGACCAGCTTCTCCCAGTCCAGTTCTTCCCAGGTCGAGTAGCCGGCCAGGCCGGCCAGGGAACGCAGACGTTCGGCTACGGCATCCGCTTGCTTCTTCTTTTCCTGCCTCAGCGAATCAGCGACCGAGATACGCCGCTGGATCTCCCTAGCGTGCGATAGGAGTGCCCCGATCTTGGCTTCGTTCGTCCATCCCAACACGTAGCGCCTGCGGTCGTCGATGCGGCTGCGGTCGTCCTTCTCGTGGCGTTCCCTGTCCTTGATCTGGCCGGTCCGGGTCAGCGCCTTGGCGCTGGAGCGGAACTCCGCCATGGTTTCGACGCAGGCGTGGTTGGCCCGGCGGGCGAGTTCTGACGCCAGCCAGGCCCGCAGCTGCGTGTCGGGCTTGATCTCCAAGTGGTCTAGGAGCAAAGGCAGTCCGTCCGGACGGTGCGGCAGGGGAGGGGCCGTGACGGCGGGTGGAACCCGGTAGTAGACCAGGCGTGCTGCGAGGTGCCGGTCGTTGATCCACGTGGACACCCCCTCGTAGAAAGCGTTCGGAACCAGCAGGGACAGCGCAAAGTTGTGCAGCACCCGCTCCGCCGCGCCCTCCCAATCGGCGGACTCGGGTCGCACCTGGATCAACTCTCCGGCGAAGGGCAGATCTTCGGGATCCAAACGCAGGTCCGTGCACAGGGTGGTTCGCAGCTGCAGGCTGGTTGCGGGCAGGTTGGTGCGACGGGTCTGGAGGCTGCGCAACTCGTCGTTGACGGTCTTGCCCTCCGTCTCTGCCTTCTGCAACTCGACGTGTGCTTCGGTGAGTAGATCCTGCGCCTCTGCCTGCTGCTGGCGTAGCTGGGCGTCCCACACAGCGACCCGATCCTTCGCCGCGCTGAACTGTGCCGCGCTGGCCACCGCGTCGAGCCCGGCGCCGGTCAGGAGCTGATTGAACCGCTCCAGCCGGTCGCGACGGGCGGGCTGCTCGCTCTGCAGCCGGGCGATCTCCGCCGCAATGGTGACCAGCCGATCCCCACCGTGGCCGGCGATCTCGCTTCTCAGCCGGTGCTCGTCTTCTCGAAGTTGGCTGAGCTCCCTGCCGAGCGTGTCGATTTCCGCGCCCACGAGCCCGATCTCGGCGGTCAGGGCGCTCAGCTGAGAACCGAAGATCTCCCGCGCTTGCTCGGCGAAGAAGATGGGGAGCACTGCCCGCCGGGCGGTCAGCCGCGCCATGCTCTCGGTGGCCTGGTCGTAGGCGTCGAGGTCGGCGACGAGAGGCCCGAGCATCTCGAGTTGCGTACGGGCCCGCACGACGGCGTCGTGGGCCCGGGTCAGGTTCTCGAAATGGTCCACCAGCATCTCGATGTGGGGTTTGGTGTCGAAAGGCTCAAGCATGTGGCTCCGGACGAAACCGGTGAGGTCGTCCACCGCCTTCATGGAGACCGTCTGGTGGAACAGTTCCATGGCCTGCTCGGATTCGATGCCGAGGCGGCGGCGGAACTCCCGCCCGTAGTCGGGGAAGGTTTCGCTGACCTTCGCCCCGGCTCCTTTCAGACGGCGCTTCAAGGGAGCCAGGTCGGCACCGAAGTCGAAGAAGTGCTCGCGTATCGAAAGGTCCGCGTCGGCCACCACGAAGAAGCGGTCGGGTTGACCGGGCTGCCCGGCCTCCCGGGGCCGGAACACCTGGGCGAGAGTGACAGTACTTGCGAAGTCCGAGTTGGCGAACACCCCGAGGATCACGGAAAAAGTGCCGGCCCCGCGCAGGCCAACCGCCCGTGAAGTCCCGGTCGTCTCGTTGCGTTCGGACTTGTAGTGGCCTTCCACGTACGAGCGCAGATCCCGCTCCCGTGTGTCGGCGCCGGCGGCACGGTTGTAGGAGATCTTGTGGGCCGGCAGGAGCAGCGTCGTAATAGCGTCGACCAGGGTCGACTTGCCCGAACCGATGTCGCCGGTGAGAAGGGCGTTGCGTCCGTCCACGTCGAAGCGCCACACGTCGCGATCGAACGTGCCCCAGTTGTAGACCTCGAGCCGCTGGAGGCGACAGCCGGGGAGGCGGTCGGGTTGGGCCGATTCGAGGTCCATCATGTTGAAAAGGGCCTGCACCGTCACTCGCCTCCCTCGTCGGTGCGGGCCCCGGCGAGCTGTTCGAGGTAGTCGTCCAGCCGGCGGTCCAGATCGGCCAGCCACTGGCCGTCGACGAACGCCTTGAGAATGCGGCGCACCTCGAACATGTCGTCCGCGTTGCGCATCCGGCGCAGGAAGCCCATTTCCACGACCCGGTTGATGTGCGAGTCGATGCTCTCGACGATACGGGCTTCGTTGGAGGAGTCCGGGAGATACAGGCGTAGCATCTCCACGATCTGATCCCGGCTGAGCACTAGGCGGGTGTCTGAGCTGCTGGCGTCGAACTCGGCCAGCCGCTTTCGCAATAGGGCGAGGAGGACACTGACGTGGAATGAGAGGGACCTCCGGGCCACCAGGCGGGGGAGTCCAGGGTCGTCGTCATACTCCGGTGGGGTCCGGAGGTACGCGTAGCCCTCGGCCTCGTCCACTATCACGTTGAGCCCCATCACCGACATGTAGTCACCGGCCTCTCTTCGAAGACGGAGTAGCGAACCCCAGGTCTGTTCGTGGGTGTCACGGTAGACGGGACCCTTCAGCAAGTTGATCACGACCGACGGCAGCTCAGCCGGCGGAGGAGCTGCCGGAGAGAACGCTTCGCTCATAATTCATCCACCTTTTCCCGAGTAAAGGTGACACGGGGCATGTCTACGACCCGATCCACGTCGTTGTCGACCCAGGCGACCTGATCGCGATGCTCGCCATCGAAGACAACCGCCACCCCGCTCTCCCCGAGCGACAGGTAGCCGATCAATTCTGCCAGCCCCTGCTCGAGCGGAGCGGCCGCCACGACGTCACGCAGCCCCACTTGCTGGCTCGGGCCCAGGGTCTCGAACACCCTCCGGACGAGTTCCTCCCGGTCTATGTAGACCTGGTCCACCAGGGCCGTCGAGTCGAAGTCGTCGCGGCCGGCGTCGGCCCGGTCGCTGGCGAGCGGGGTCACAGTGGGCCGGCGGTACAGCGGTCGTTCCATCGGCAGGGTGACCGGCACCCGCGAGTCTTCCATGCTCATTTCCACAGGCGGATCCTTTTGGTCGCGTAGCCGGAGAGCCTTGCCTTCGATGGTCCGCAGGAGGTCGAATACCCTGCGGTTCTCGAGCCACACCTGGTCGTCGAGGAACCGGCGCAGCTGCTCGGACAGCAAGCGCACTGTCGCCTGGGTCCGCTCGCTGGCGTCGATCCAGTCGTAGTGCACCCGCGAGAGCCGGTCGTCCCGACCTGCTATCTCGATGTTCCGCACCCGTTCGAGAAGGTCGGTCAGCTCCTCCTGACGCCGGTGGGACAGCAGGAAGTCGTAGAACGCCTGGAAGCTGCGTCCCTGGTCGGACTCTGCGATGCTGTCCCGGTTGCCCAGCACGTTCTCGAGGAGGGCGCCCTTGGATCCGGTCCAGCCAGCGATCTGCTGGCGGAGGTCCCGGTCGAGGCGGCGGAAGTTCTCCTCCACCTCACGAAAGTCGGCGAGGAGTTCCCTGGCCGTTTGCGCGAACTGCTGATAGCGGTCCCGCAGGCCGGCTGAGTCCAGCAGCTCCACGTCCCCGCGCTCTGCCCTAGCGATCTCCTCGTCGATCTCAGCTCGGCGCCGACGCAGGTCGGCCAGGCGCCGTTCGGGGTCGTCGTCGGTTCCGTACGCCATCTGGCGCAGCAGCTCGAAGACGGTGTTGAGTCGCGATTCGGTGCCGACGAAGTCCCGGCCGCGCAAGTCCTCGACCCAAAGGAGCGTCTTCTCCACTACGGGCGAGATGTCGTACCTGGGCTCGTCCGAACCGGGCGGGTAGTACTTGCGCAGCCAACCCCGTTCCGGGGCGGCCCAGTCGTCCAGGTATGCCTGCGCCGTCTTGGGAAAGCGCTCCTCGCCGAGGTGCTCGTTGAGAGCGTACAACTCGTCGTCCAGTGCATCAGTTAGCTCAGTGGCGGGCAGATCGGCGACGTTTCGCTCGACGAACACCCGACCGAGGAAGCTGAGCACCAGCGCGGCGTTCCCAGCCCGGACCAGGGCCCAGGCGGGGCTGCGCTCACGAAGTTGCTCAATCTCGTCGTATTTCATGTCTCGAGAGTCGTGCGAGCCGACCTTTCCTTCTTCGGATTCCCGTTAGCGGATGCCATCGAGGATACGACAGGGGTGGGACATCGAAGGGTCCATCGGGTCGGCGTTACGGAGTCCCGCCGCCCAGCTGTTGGGGAGTGCCAGCATGGGGTCAGAAGTTAGCTTTCGACGGCCTTCCTGCTGCGGTAGGATGAGGGACGAGCGAAACTGTCTATTAGGGTTCCCGACGATCTGGTCGACGACCTTCGGGCTCTGTCGAGCGGGAACGTCAGCGACCAGCGCATCCGCCCTCCCCGCGTCGGCGGACAGTCAAGACGACGCAGCGGCGAGCATCCTAGCCGGTGACGGCACTGGTGCTCGATACGCGGGCTGTCGAGGTTCTGGCCGACCGCCGAGCTGATCCGACGGCCACCAAGCGGGTCCGCGCAATGCTTACCGCAGCTGCACGCTTGGGCGTGCCGGTACGGGCGTCGACGGCCGTCCTGTCTGAGATGTATCAGGGCAAAGCCGGTGACGCGAGGATTGACTTCGTGCTGGCTCGGGGAGTTCGCCCAGTGACGATGGACCAAGCAATGGCCCGGATTGCTGGTGGCCTCCGGGCGAGGGACAGGTTGGAGTCTTGCCATACTGTCGACGCCTTCGTCATTGCCACCAGCGTCCGACTTGGCGGAGGTATCATCGCCACTGGCGATCCTGACGACCTTCGAGCCCTCGGGAGGGACCATCCCGGTGTCAGAGTTGAA
>JAJZNG010000187.1:0-6529 GCA_021847945.1 Actinomycetes bacterium
TCAACCGCAAGGACCGTATGTCAGGCAGGGCGGCGTGGGTGACCTTCGGTGTAGGGAAGTTCTCCGGTGCTGCGCTTCTGCTGGGTTTCATGCTCCTCGCTGGCAGGACCGCCAGTTTCGACTTCGCAGCGTGGAGCCACGTGACCTCCGGAGGTCTCAAGGACGTCGCTTACGCTTTGATCGTCACCGGTTTCGCCGCGAAGGTCGGGGTGGTGCCGTTCCAGGTCTGGATGCCCCTCGCCTACCCGGCGGCGCCGGGCCCGGCGCGGGCAGCCCTCGCCGGTCTCGCAGCCAACGTCGGCTTCTACGGCTTGTGGCGATTCCTCGGGGTCCTCGGCAAGCCACCTGTTTGGCTGGGTGTGGTGGTACTAGTAGCCGGCGGGTTCACTGCCCTGGTCGGGATAGTCTTCGCTGCCGTCCAGGGACGCCTGGAGAGAGTGATCGCCTACTCGAGCGTCGAGAACGCCGGACTGATCGTCGTCGGTTACGGCGTCGCTTTGGCCGGGGCCTCCACAGGGCTCACCGACATGGTCGCCGTCGGACTGCTCGCCGCCAGTTTGCAGGTGCTGGCACATGCGGTGTCCAAGACCGCCCTGTTCGTGTCGTCATCGTTCTTCGCTGAGGACTGGGGAAGCTCCGACTTGGACGAGCTACGCGGGATAGGCCACACCCACCGCTGGTCGGGCACCACTTTCGCGGTGGCCTCGCTCACCCTGTCCGGTCTGCCACCGACGGTGGGGTTCGTCTCGGAGTGGTTCCTGCTCGAGTCGCTGATGCAAGAGTTCCGTCTTGGACCGCTGGAACTTCGCCTCGCTATGGGTGCGGCCGGGGCGATGGTTGCCCTTACCACGGGGATCGCAGCTTTGACCTTCGCGCGTTTGATCGGCCTGACCGTGCTGGGGCGTTCGTCCGGACCGGTTCCGAGACGGCTGCGCCTTGCAGACGGCGGGTTCGCCGGACGGTCCGGGCTTGGCCTGGTTGCGCTGTCGTGCGTGGGACTCGCCGCCGTGGCGCCTTGGGTCGTGCGCTTCATCAGCCACGGGTTGGCGCCGATCGTCGCTTACCGTGTCAGCGCTTCGGCGCTCAAATCGCCTTGGGTGCTCCAACCGGTGTACGAAGGGTTTTCTATTCTTTCGCCGTCGTGGCTGGTCGTGGTGATGCCCGCAGCGTTCGCCGTGGTGGCGTTAGCCGGGTGGGTGCTCTCCAGGGGCGGCCTGGTGAGGATCCGAAGGGTGCCGGCGTGGAGGTCGGCGACTGCGGGTGTTTCAGGCGCGGATCGCTACAGCAGCTTCGGGTATGCGAACGTCGTCCGGCACGTGTTGGGCAACGTCTTAGGATCACGCCGGGAGGTCATCGCAGTGTTCGACGAAGACGATGCCGGCGTCGTCGAGGTGACCAGGGTCGAGACCCGCTCGACGGTCGTCGAGCCGTTCGAGGCTTACCTTTACCGGCCTGGTCGGCGGATCCTGCTGAGCGTTTCCGGCGCAGCGAAGAAACTGCAGTCCGGCAGGCTCGACGCGTACATCGCCTACATGCTCTTCGCTCTGATCGCCGTTCTCATCGTGGTCGCAGCGCTATGAGACCCTCCCGCAACGATCCCCTGTCCCCTGCCAACCGTCGACTAGCAAGGAAGTCCTAATGTCCTACACGTCTTTGGGCAAACGCGTATGCGTGTACATCTCCGAGGCAGACCGCTACCACCACCACCCGCTCGCAGACGCTATCCTCGAAGCCGCCCGGCAGGAGGGTATCGCCGGGGCTGCAGTGCTGAGGGGGATAGAGGGTTTCGGTCCAAGCGGGCACCTTGAGACGAACCGGCTGCTGTCGTCGTCGGACAACCTGCCGATCGTGGTGACGTTCGTCGACGACCAGCACCGCATCGACCGGCTGCTTCCGATACTGGAGCGCATGGTGGCCGAAGGTCTGATCACCGAGGAGACCGTGGAGCTCCAAGTGCGCCGCGACGAGAAGGCCAACCCACTCGATGACGATGAGTGACCTCACAGCTGCGCAACGAAGTCACCTGCGTTCAACCCTCGGACAGGAAACCAACTACCAGGCAGCGTGGGCCGAGGTGCGAGCCGACAGGAGGACCGACTTCGGTGACGAACCACGGTTCGCAGCCGAAGATATGAGCGAGACGGTCCGTGACCTCGGCTACGTCAGTTGCGCCTCCGTGACCGACAGCCCAGCGGGTCACGCCGTCGCCGACGTGCTCGCGGATGTGTCCGATCAGCTCTCTGATCGCTTCCGGGCGGCTGCGGACCTTGCGGATCGGGATGGCGTGCCCTTTGACGGCCATGATGTGGCGGTGGCCGTGAACGTCGCCTACCCCTTCGAGGAGTCCAGCCCTGCCCCCGTGGACGAGCAGCGTCACGTCGTCGATCAGCGCATGCACGTGCAGTTGGTCGACCCAAGTCAACGCGATTGCGACGGCACGGCTTGCGTCAAACCCGGCCCGCAACGCTTCGGAGACTCCCATTGCGATCATCGCAGTTCCCACGCTGAGCGAACGTGTGTCCACGACACGCACGCGACCGGACAGAGCCGCAGCTGCTTCCGAGGCGTTCGCAAACGTGCGCGACAGCTCCGCCGACACGTGCACCGCTACGACGTCGCCGGCGGTGTCGTACGCGGCGCGCAACTGCTCGACCGTCGGGGCTTTCGTGGACGGCATGGCCACAGGTCTGTCCCCGCCGAAAAGACGCCGTCGACGGGCGGAGTCCACGGAGCGCTCAAGGTTCTGCCACAGCTCGTGGTTCCCGCCGGTCCACTCGGACCCGGCGAGCATCACCTTGCCTCGTACTACGGCGATCCCGGACTCCTCGGCTGCGGCGTCGGGAAGGTCGGCGGCGCCATCAGTGACGACTTTTGTCATCGCCTCACCTCCAGCAGAGTGCCAAACTTGCGCAAAAGTCCCATCACACTTCCCCTCGCGTCGTCGCCACCGACGATACCACGCCGTTTGAGAGCGCATGCTAGATGAGATGGCCGGCCAGATGAGCCCGTGGTTTAGTGTCCTCACCGACGGCACCAGGTCCCGCGAACAGGTCGAAGAGCCGGACTACTTCAAGGACCTGAACCTGGCGGCGGTAGTTTCTGCTGTAACTAGCGGCAGCGAGGCCTACAACCTCGCACCGCTTTTTCATGCCCGGCTCCAAGACGAGGCCGCTACCGCGTACCGCCAGGATGCCTTCAGGGATCTCAATAGCCCTAAGATCCTCGGTGCCGCCCAGGCGTTTTGCGATTCGATGGAAGCGGTAGGCAAGATCGTCGCCCACTCGAACAAGGTGAGCTTCGCTTGGCCGCGACAGGCCTGGTTGCTGGAAGCGGCCGTTCGTTACGTGTCCGCCGTCGAGGCTCTCGCGTCGTCGCTGGCCCGCGCGGAGCCAACCTCGAAGAGCTTCGTCGGTTTGGCATCGTGGCTTGGCGACTACACGTCCTCTAAGGGTTTCGTGTCGCTGCGGACCGAGGCGTCGACGGTCAAGAAGATGATCGACTCGGTACGCTACAGCGTGAGGATAAAAGGGGGCCGAGTGATCGTCCGCCGTTACGAGGAACGCCCCGACTACAGCGCCGAGGTCCTGGCGACTTTTGCGAAGTTCGCCCGCTCAGACGCCCACGACTACCGGGTGACGTTTCGTCGCGAGGTCGACATGAACCACGTCGAAGCCGCGATAGTGGACATGCTAGCCAAGCTGTTCAGCGACGAGTTCGCAGCACTATCCGCTTTCTGTAAGTCCCACGCCGAGTTCGTCGACACCACAGCGGCCCGTTTGGATCGCGAGTTGCGCTTCTACCTCTGCTACCTGAGCCTGGTGCGCCGAGTCTCGGCGAGCGGCCTCAAGTTCTGCTATCCGAGTGTCCAGGCGGGGTCCAAAGCGGTTCACGCCACCGACACTTTCGACCTCGCCTTGGCGGCTCAACTCGTACAGCAGAGCAAACCCGTCGTCACGAACAGCTTTGATCTGAGCGGCGTTGAGCGGGTGATCGTAGTGTCCGGCCCGAACCAGGGGGGCAAGACAACGTTCGCGAGGACTTTCGGCCAGCTTCACCACCTGGCCAGCCTGGGATGCCCGGTGCCGGGCAGCTCGGCCAGCCTGGCGCTGTGCGACAATATCTACACCCACTTCGAACGCGAGGAGGACCTCTCCAATCTCACGGGCAAGCTCGAAGACGACCTTATCCGCGCACGTGACCTGCTCCTCAAGGCTACCGGGTCGAGCGTCGTGGTGATAAACGAGATCTTCTCCTCGACCACCTTCGAGGACGCCAGGTGGCTGAGCCGCAAAGTCATGGAGAAGCTGGTACGCCTAGACGCTTTGGCAGTCGTGGTCAGCTTCATAGACGAGCTCTCCGAGCTCGCCCCGTCTACTATCAGCATGGTCAGCACCGTCGACCCCGACGACCCTGCCGTGAGGACCTTCAAGGTGGAACGCCAAAAAGCGGACGGCAAAGCCTACGCATACGCCCTCGCCGGACGTCACCGTTTGCGCTACAGCGACCTGATCGGAAGGCTTTCGAAGTGAAAGCCCACCTGCTGTCCCCCGACAGCGACTCGGACTTCACGATCGTCAAGATGCGCTGGGCATACAATGTCGAAGGCCCCGCCCTGACAGGGCGCCAGCAGGCGCTTATAGACGACCTCGAGCTGGATACCCTTTTCGACGCCATGTCCGGCGGAGACCCGGTGATAGGCGAGATCTCCAAAAGGGTGGTGCTCTCAGAGCTCGGGAACCCCGCAGATATCCACTACCGCCAGGCGGTCCTACAGGACTGCCTAAAGCACCCCGAGGTGGTCCGCGACATGTTGACGATCGCCGTCGAAGCCATAGACACGGAGTCCCGCCTTTGGGGAGGGATGTCCGGGAGGCCCGAGACTGTCCTTCACCGTTCGGTCCAAGGTCTGTCGAATTTCGTCGTCTACCTGAAGAAGCTGCGACGCCTAGCAGACGAGCACGCCTCGAAGATGAGCTCTGAGGGCTTCCGGGCCCTCTTCGATGAACTGTCACGGGAACTATCCGACGACTATTTCCGCGAGGTGGAGGATCACCTCAAAAAGTTGGAGCTCAAAGATGGGGTCCTGATGAGCGCACGGCTGGGCCCCGCGCTCAAGGGAACCGGCTACGTCCTAAGATCCCCCGAACTCTCGCGGGTGGCCCTCAAGGAAAGGATCGGGCTGGGACCAAGGACCGAGTACCACTGGGACCTGCCTCCCAGAGACGAAGCGGGCGCGCAGGCGATCAGCGATCTCGCCGACCGGGGAGTAAACCTCGTTGCGAACGCGGCCGCACAGTCCGGCGATCACCTGAAGAGCTTCTTCGCCGCGCTGTGGGTGGAGCTCGGGTTTTACGCCGGCTGCTTGAACCTTCACAGCGCCTTGCGCGCCAAGGCGGTAACGGTCGCCATGCCAACCCCCCTCGGCTGGGACGACGCCGAGCTGTCGTGGTCCGGCCTGGTAGACCCGTGCCTGGCTTTGCGCTCCGAGAACGCCGTCGTAGCCAACGACTGCTCCCGGGGCAGTCGACGCCTCGTGATCATCACCGGCGCGAACTCGGGGGGAAAGTCGACGTTGCTGCGCAGTGTTGGCATCGCCCAGCTGATGATGCAGGCCGGGATGTTCGTAGCAGCCTCCGAGCTGCGATCCTGCGTGACCTCTGGTGTCTTCTCGCACTTCATACGCGATGAGGACCAGACGATGACCAGCGGAAAGTTCGACGAGGAGCTGCAGCGGATGAGCGTCCTCGCCGACTGGCTACGCCCCCACGCTTTGGTGCTGTTCAACGAGTCGTTCTCGGCTACCAACGAACGCGAAGGCGCCGAGATAGCAACGCAGATAGTAGAGGCACTGCTCGACTCCGACATCGCCGTCTGCTTCGTCACCCACAACTTCACCTTCGCAGAGCACTTGCTCAAACGACAAAGCGACAGGTCGATGTTCCTCAGAGCCGAACGCGACGCAGACGGCCGGCGCCCGTTCAAGCTGGTAGAAGCGGATCCCCTGCCTACGAGCTTCGGGGCAGACATCTACGGCCGGCTGGGAGGATGGGGCGTGGACTAGCACTAGTTGCCTTTCGCAGGCCGGCACGGGTATCTTCTAATGCCCAGCGATGATCGCGCCTCACGAGCCTCCAGCAGAGATGAGACGCGACCCAAGGCCGTCGAGTTCCGCCAGTTCTGTGTCGCTACGCTGCTGCTCCGCCAGGCCGGCCTTGCGTCGTTCGTCGGCTCTTCGGGCCGCTCGTTCCACCTCAGCGACCGCGACTTCGATCTCGTGCCTCATGGCAGAGTCGAGGGCGGCCATTGCCGAGCTCAGGCGTTGCGACAGATCCCAGCCGGCTCTTCCGGCGTGCTTGGCGATCTCGTCGTCGAGCTCTTTCGATGCGTTGCGCACGAGTCGATGCCAGGCGAAGCGAGCCGGCACCAGGCGGGCCGCTACGCCGCTGAGCAGGTCGGTCGAGGAGCCGACCCGCAGGAAAAGGTAAGAGAACAAGTCCGCCTGTTCGCTAAGAGGGGGCGTTTCTACCGC
>JAJZNG010000187.1:6539-8765 GCA_021847945.1 Actinomycetes bacterium
CAGGGAGCTCCACCTCGAACAGCTCAGACGCCGCCGAGCGCAGCGCGGCTACTCGTTGATCTGCGTTGGCGCGCAGCCTGCCGGCTATCGCGTTCCACTTCGCATCGGCCTCCCGTAGCACGCGGCCCCGGACGTCCTCGAATGCTTCCCGGACGCTGTCATCGATCGTCTTTCGCAGCCGGTCCGTCATCGCCTCGTAGCTTTCACTGTCGTGTAAGGATTTTTCGGCGGCCGCGTCGAGCCTCGGGTGAAACTCTTTGGCTCGTGCAGCGCTTAACGCTTCGATGTCGCGCCTAGCAGCGCGTACGAGCGCGTCGACATCGCGGCGAGCGATTGTGAGGTCGTCTTCGTAGAGTACCCGCTGGCGCGACGCTTCTTCGCTAAACAAAGCCGACAGCCTGGCGAGCTCGGCCTGATCCATGTCGAAGGCCGCTCTCTCGAGCGCCACAGACGCACGGAGGGAGGTGCCGATCGATCCGAGGTCGCGTTTGGCCACAGCGACGAGCGCGGCTGTCAGGCCGGTGTCTACGAAGTCCTCCAAGTCAGCGACCAACGCTTTGAAATCGACGCTATCCTCACCGTGCAGCGCCCTCCTCGCGTCGGTGAGATACAGCTTCGGTTGGCGTCCGGTGGCATCTTTGACCACTGTTTCGATGAACTGCTTTACCTGGACCACTTCGTCTGCTTGCAATTGGTCGACCTTGTTGACCACGTAGAAGGTTCGGGCGTGGCGCGCTCGAAGGCTGGCGAGCATTTCCAGTTCCGCCGCCGAGAGCGGACTTGCGGCGCCCAGGACAACGATCGCACCGTCAGCGTCGAGCAATGCCGCCTTCGCGGCTGCGGTGTTGTGCTCGTGGACGGACCCGATGCCAGGGGTGTCCACCAGCACCACGCTGGCGCTGAGCAGCCTCCATCTACCTCTGAGGATCACGTGGGCGACGCTCTTGGAGTTGTTCGGGTTGCGTTCCTCTGTTACGTAATCGGCCAGCTGCGACCGTTGGATAACTTCGCTGGACCCGTCCAGGTGCACGACTGTGACCGAAGGTTCCCCCCACACCAATTCCGTAGCGACAGCGGTGAGGGGAAGCACCCCGACGGGAAGGACCGATTCGCCTACCAAAGCGTTCACCAGCGTCGACTTTCCGCGCTTGAACTCCCCCACCACTGAGATCACGAAGCGCCGCTCGCGCAGCTTCAGCGCCACTTGTACAGCACGGCGACCCTCATCGCGCTCTGAGGCGATTCGCGCTGCGCTATCCGCCAGTTCCACCAGTTCGTCCAGCCGGGGCTCTCTGACGTTTGCCTCGGCTTCCACCTCAGCGCAAGCACTTTGGCTTACAGGACCGGAAGCGCTGGTCGAGCACACATCGTCCCCTCTTACCTTTAACTCCACTATACCCAGTCTGCTAAGCTGGATGAAGGCGATGGAGTTCGCCTTAACCGCCGGTAGGTTCACGGCTGATGACTCCTGCAAAATCGTGTTTTCATCTTTGCAGGAGCTCAAATGGATTCTAAACCAGAACGGCACGGTGTGTCTCGTGCCGCTTCAGCGCAAAATGGGTTCAGCCGGATTCTCCTGATCAGGCACGGGAGGACGCCCCTGAACGCCGCCGGGCTCTTGCGGGGACACCTCGACCCGCCTCTCGACGAAGTCGGTCGCGCCGAGGCCGGCAGGCTCGCGAGAACTTTGGCGAAAGACGACATCAGACTGGTAGTAGCGAGCCCACTAATACGAGCGGTGGAGACCGCCAAGGCGGTCGCAGCACCCCACGGCATCGAGGTAATCGTCGACGAGCGTATCGTCGACCGTGATTATGGAGCCTGGGCCGGGCATGCTAAACGCGAGGTTGAAGCGAAGCACGGCACGTTAGATAACGCTCCGGGAGTAGAACCACTCGCAGACGTCACCGAGCGCGCTGTCAAGGCCGTCGAAGAGCTGGCCTTGAGGTCAGTTGGAACCTCGACAGTAGCAGTAACACATGATGTCGTACTGCGCCAAGTTCTCGCTGCGTTGTGCCCTGATCTAGGCGACCCGGAGGGCATTGCGCAAGACACGGGGTGCCTCAACTCGCTTGTGTACCGTGGCGGCGCGTGGTCAGTGGAGAGCTTGAACGTCGTTCCCGATGACGACCCGGCGCCGGGGGCAGAGGATAAACGATGAGCCCACGCCCACAACCCGACGACGGAAGGCCTGACGACACCGGGCTAGTAGACCTCCGCTGAGAT
>JAJZNG010000085.1 GCA_021847945.1 Actinomycetes bacterium
TCCTTCCGCGACCGCCTTTGCTCTCGCTAACCAGGAGTTGCTGTGTCGCGCGGAGCCCCTGCTGCGCTTCGGCCAGGCCGAGGCTGTCCCGGTGGTCGGGTGGGGGCCCCGTGGCTCGGACGTGTCCGTGAAAGGCATCGCAGCAGCCTTGCAAGAGCATCCGACGACGAACGCAGTGCTGCTCGCCAACCACGGGTTGCTCGTCTTCGGACCGGATCCGATTTCTGCAGCCAGGCTGGTAGTGGCAATTGAGGAGGCTGCTGAGGCCGAGATCGCTGCGAGTGCCTTAGGGGGTGCTGTCGACTTTCCAGCCGGTGCTCTCCAGCAGGTCCGTGAGTCCATGGCGAGGGTTGGCAGTGTCTGAGCAGCGCCAATCTCAGCAGGTCGACTCTGAACAGGTCGAGGCTCAGCGCGCGGAGGCGATCCGGCAGCGCTACCGACAGGTTTTCGGGGCAGTGCCACCAGGAATCGAGAATCGTATTGCCCTAGGCGAGTCGACCGGCCGGATCGTCGCCGTGGAGACGGTAGAAGAGCTTAGGCGGGTGCTGCTTGCAGAGAACCACCTTGGGGCCAGGGTCCAGCAGCTTGTGCATTTTGCCCAGTTGATCGCTCTTGGCCGGGAAGGCCCGGCCCGACTTCACGCTCGGGGGGCGCTGCGAGCCGGGGCGTCCATCGAAGATCTTATTGGAGTGGCGGAGACGTCCCTCATCACTTGTGGGATGCCCGCCTACAGCTCTGCGATCGATATCATCGCCGAGGTCGCAGGGGAGCCGGCCTGAGCCGACTTCGCTGATCCGGCGGCTCTCTCGACGGCATTTTTCTAGCGTGAGAAGGTTAGGCAATGAAGGCTCGACGATGACGGCACAGCGGCGCAACCGATCAGATGTGTGCCAGCAGGAGACCCGCAACGAGCGAGTTGCGGGACGCGAGGAAGATGCCGGAACCGACTCTCAGGGTCCCGACGGGATCGGCTTCTTGCTCGGCGTGGCCCACAGGGCTCGCAGGAGAAGGTGGGAGTCGGAGCTGGCGGACCTGGGGTTGACTGCTCCTCAGGCAGCTGTGCTCAGGCTGGTTGCAGCTCAGCCGGGTATGGGTGTCCGAAATATCGCCCGACGGCTAGGGACCGACCCGATGAATGCCCAGCGCATAGCTGAAGGTCTCATCACCTCGGGTCTCTGCTTGGCAGGGCGTGATCCTCTGGACTCTCGCCGGCGACCTCTTTCTGTGACAACGGAGGGAGCTCGGGTCGCCGCTGAGGTCTCGAGCCGGGCGCGCCGGTCAGAGCTTTTGGTCGCCGAGATCCTGGGAAGTGACGCCTACGAGAGATTGACGGAGGCGCTCCGCTCGTTGATACTCTTCGAGGAGAGCGCTTCGTAGAGCTAGATTCGAGGCGTGAGGACGAGATGGTTTCCGCTACCGTCACTTTTGGCAGCCGCAGGCCTGGTAGGCGGATTCGCGGTAGCACGTAGAGACGGCAACCGCCAAGCTGGAGGAGCGGTGTTCGCAGTAGCGGGCGCCTGCAGCTTTGCCCTTCTCGTCGGGAAACACCTGGTCTCGTGGCAGGTGTGGCTACGATAGGAAAATGCCGCACGAAGTCAGGGGTGTCGTAGCTTCTCGTCAAGGTGAGCCGGTGAGCATCCAGCCGATCATCGTCCCAGACCCCGGCCCCGGCGAGGTATTGGTAGACGTGCAAGCTTGCGGAGTTTGCCACACCGACCTTCATTACAAACAAGGCGGCATAAGCGACGACTACCCGTTTCTTTTGGGCCATGAGGCAGCTGGGACGGTCTCCGCAGTAGGCGATGGAGTGACAGAAGTGTCGCCGGGGGCCTTCGTCGTGCTGAACTGGCGAGCCGTTTGCGGCACGTGCCGGGCGTGCCTCAGGGGACGGCCCCAGTACTGCTTCGCAACCAAAAATGCTGCGCAAAAGATGACGCTCACCGACGGTACCGAACTGTCACCTGCGCTTGGTATCGGAGCGTTTGCGGACAAGACCCTTGTAGCGGCTGGTCAGTGTACGCCGGTCTCTTCTGCAGCGGACCCTGCGGCGGTAGGCCTTCTGGGCTGCGGTGTGATGGCCGGCCTTGGGGCGGCGTTGATAACGGGTGCCGTCGCTCCGGGTGACAGCGTGGCGGTGTTCGGCTGTGGAGGGGTCGGCGACGCGGCGATCGTAGGAGCAAGGCTGGCGGGCGCAACGACGGTCGTTGCAGTGGACCTCGACGACCGGAAGCTCGAATGGGCGAGAGGTTTCGGGGCCACGCACCTTGTTAACGCCTCTAAGGTCGACCCGGTGCTTGCAGTAAGAGAAGCCACAGGCGGCTTCGGAGCCGACGTGTGCGTGGAAGCTGTCGGCAGTCCCAAGACCCTGGAGCAGGCCTTCTTCGCTCGGGATCTGGCCGGTACCGTAGTGCAGGTCGGTGTCCCCACACCACAAATGCGAATGCCCGATCTGGCCATGATCGACTTCTTCGGCCGTGGTGGTGCTCTCAAACCGTCTTGGTATGGTGACTGCCTGCCGAGCCGCGACTTCCCAGCCCTGGTGGACATGTACCTGCAGGGTCGCCTGCCGTTGGACGATTTCGTCTCCGAGAGGATCGGCCTGGAAGATGTCGAGGAAGCGTTCGCGAAAATGTCTCGCGGGGACGTCCTCAGAAGCGTCGTGATCATCTGACGCCGGATGTCCAAGGGTTGTTATGGGTTCACGGCCAGCCACGCCTAGTGTGCTAACTGCGGGTTGCCCGCTGTGCTGCTGCCCGCCGGCTGTGCCGCAAAACTAACGTGAGCGAGGTGGCGGACGGAGCGTGTCAGGTGCCAGTTCCCCAAGACGGGGGAGGCTGGACCGCCACCGGAGCGCTCAAGTCCCACGCCTTAGGAGCGCTTCTCGCCATCAGTTCGGTGGTGGCGATAGTTGTAGCGATCAGCGCTGTGGGAAGTCCCTCTCGTGTTTGGACCGTTCTGCGAACGGGGGACTGGGCATGGGTTGCAGTAGCGTTGGTAGCCTCTCTCGCTACAAATTTAGCTTACGCGGTAGCTCTTAGAGGCACGGTCAAAGTGACGCTCCCGTTGCTGGCCACCACCGAACTCGAAGTGGCGATGACCTACTCCAACGTGGTTGTGCCGCTGATCGGTGGCACTGCCTTGCAGATCAGGTTCCTCGAAAAGCAGGGCGTGGCTCTCCCCTCCGCTGTGACCGCCGGGAGCGTCCTGAGCGCCGCGGGCGCAGCGATCAGCGAGCTGCCGCTGTTCCTGGTTGCTCTGGCCCTGTCGCACAACGGGATCGCTCTAGGGGATCTTCCAGTCCGACGGGTCCTTGAGGTGACCGGGGTGGTGGTCGTGCTGCTCGCTTTAGCCATAGTCGCCGCTGTCGAGCTCCAGCATGTCCAAGCCAAGTCTCTGAAACCGATCAAGCTGGGCCTGGCCACGATCGTCGACGCTCTGCGCAGCCCGCGTCAGCTGGCTCTGCTGCTCTTGGGCAAGGCTGGAGCCAGCCTCCTCTACGGCGCGTGCCTTCTCGCTTGCATCCAGGCTTTCGACGCCGACGTGTCTTACTGGACTGCCCTGGCCGTGTCGATCGGCGTGTCGAGCGTAGCGGCGGTCATACCGTTGCCTGGCGGCAATACCGGCGCGGGGACCGTCGGAGTCACCGGCGTGCTCGTCGCCCTCGGAGTCCACTCTCAGACAGCACTGGCCGTAAGCATCGCCAACCAACTGGCTGTCAACTACATACCGGCTATACCTGGATGGTTCGCCACCAGGGACCTGCTTTACAAACTTGTGTGAGCTCACGCGGGACTACGGCAGCTCTGTACGGCCCGGACCTACTTGTAACCTGTTTACTCCGCACAACCACAAGAGAGGCACCTAAAAATGCGTCTGGCCACGATTCGCACCACAAGCGGTAACCGCGCTGTTCGTATCGACTCCGATCATGCCGTGGAAACCGGCCAGGAGGACGTCGGCGCTCTGCTCCGCGACGCGGACTGGGCGGAGGTTGCCGTTGGCGCCTCGGGTAGGGCGTACCCGCTGAGCGGGATCCAGTATGCGCCACTCATACCGCAGCCCGGGAAGATAATCTGCGTGGGGATCAACTACAGAGCGCACATCGAGGAAATGGGCCGCGAGGTTCCAACCCACCCGACTCTGTTCGCCAAGTACGCCGAAGCGCTCATCGGGGCACAAGACGACATAATCCTGCCGCCGGCTTCCACAGCGATGGACTGGGAGGCGGAACTGGCAGTCGTCGTGGGAAGACGGGCTCGCAACGTCGACGAGGCAGGCGCGACGGCGGCGATAGCCGGTTACGCGATCATCAACGACGTCTCCGCCAGAGACTGGCAGTACCGGACAATGCAGTGGCTGCAAGGTAAGACTTTCGAATCGACGTGCCCGCTCGGGCCTCATCTGGTCACCGCGGACGAGGCTGGGACGGGCCTCGAGCTTCGCTGTCTTGTTGACGGCGAAACAGTCCAGAGCGCCAACACGTCGGACATGGTTTTCGGCCCGGCTGCCACAGTTTCGTACGCCTCACAGATCCTGACACTCAATCCCGGGGACGTGATAGCGCTGGGAACCCCCGGTGGTGTCGGTCACGCCCGGAAGCCACCCCGCTATCTCCAAGACGGGACGGTTCTTACGACCTCTATATCAGGGCTTGGGGAATGCGTCAACGTGGCGCGGCGGGCGGTCCTCTGAGCGTTAGCGGCTGTGACTACAGCTGCTAACGAAGCGCCAGGCGCCCAGAAATGGGCTCCCACTGGGGCCCCTGATGAGCACCCCCAACGGGATTCGAACCCGTGCTGCCGCCTTGAAAGGGCGGTGTCCTAGGCCGCTAGACGATGGGGGCGGGACAGACAAGCGTAGCTGGCCGGCGAGGGCTTCGCCGCCAGCTCGCTGACGTTAACGCACTTAGAGCGAAGGCCTCCTTGTGGCCCACGGAGCTGCCTGCTCGAGTTGCGCTGCCACCTGGATGAGAAGGTCCTCTCGGCCGTAGGCGGCGACCAGCTGAACCCCTACCGGCAGTCCCGTGGGGCTGACATGGAGGGGGAGGGATATAGCCGGCTGCCCTGTGACGTTGAACTGTGGCGTGAACGGAACCAGCTCCGCTACGGCGCGCTGGCCAGACATCGGGTCGTCCTGTGGCGGATCAAGCTCCCCGACTCTGGGAGGAAGCCCACCTAGTGTAGGAGTTAGCAGCAGGTCGTGATCCGCCCAGAATGCGCCCAGGTGCCTTGTCAGCGAAACGCCAGCGTCGAGTGCGTCCGCGTACTGCAACGCAGAGAATGAGGCAGCCGCCTGGGTCATGGCCCACGTCAGGGGCTCCACATCCTGGCTTGTAAGCTCCCGGCCGAGCTGGCGGGAGACGCTGTCCGTCGACAACTTAGCTTTCACCGCCCAGCGGACCATGAACCTCCTGGCCATCTCGGGATCAACTTGGGGAGCCTCGTGGCCGACGTGGTGGCCGAGGCTTTCCAGCAGGGCCGCCGCAACTCGGACCGCGGTGACGCAGTCGGGGTGGAGCGGAGCCGAGGGATTCGTGTCGGTCATGCCGATACGAAGACCCTTGGGGTTCACGCGAAGCTCGTCCAGGTAGCTTCGCAGCGGGGGAGGGGCTATCACCATGTCCCCTAGGCCGGGTCCCTGGCTGACGTCAAGGAGGGCTGCGGTGTCGCGGACCGAGCGGCACACCACGTGGTGAACCGACAGGTCACTTTCGTCCCGCCAAGGTCCGAGCGTCATGCGACCTCGGGACGGCTTGAGTCCGACCAGGCCGCACATGCTCGACGGGATCCGTATCGACCCGCCTCCGTCGCTGGCGTGGGCTACGGCGACCATCCCTGCTGCGACAGCAGCTGCGCTGCCTCCGCTCGAACCCCCGGGGGAGTGGGTGAGGTCGTAGGGGTTGCGCGTCGGTCCGTAGGCGTGGGGCTCGGTTATCGGCAAGATGCCGAATTCGGGCGTGTTGGTCCTCCCGAGGAAGGCGAAGCCCGCCTGGCGGTACCTGGCCACTAACCAGCTGTCGGCTGAGGCCGTCCAGCCGGCGGCTTTCAAAGCGGCGTTGCCCTGGTGGGCCGGGTCGCCGGCTGACTCCGCGTTCAGGTCTTTTATCAAGAACGGGACGCCGTGGAAAGGCCCTAGCGGTAGCCCGGCGTCGATCTCGGCGAGCACTTTCTCGAATCGCCGGTGTATCACAGCGTTGACCCGGCCGTCGACTGCCTCGACGCGGGCTATTGCAGCTTCGGCCAGTTCCCGAGGGCTCACCTGCTTGTCGGCTATCAACTTTGCCTGCGCTGTGGCATCGAGCCACAACAGCTCCTGCATGTCGGCGGTCATGGTGATCATGCTATGCGGGTTGACGCCGAGGCGCTCGTGCCAAGCTGATCGGTGATTCGCTCTGTCAGCTCTTGAGGTCCCACACGGTTCCGCCGGGAGTGTCTCTCACTTCTATCCCGTTAGCGCTGAGTGCCTCTCGAACGCGGTCGGCGTCACCGTAGCGCCGGTCGGCGCGTGCCGCCGCTCGTTCGGCGAGAAGCGCCTCGACGAGTCCTCCAAGGACCTCGCGAGGATCTCTTGCCCCGGTTCTGGCGAGGTCGCCGAGCCGGACGACCATACGCCTGATCGCCTCCCGGGCGCGGTCGGGAGAATCGGACTGGATAGTGTCCGACGCCCACGATTCAAGCGTGTCGTCGAGCTCGAGTACCGCCCGAACCGCTCCGTCGACGTTGCGGGAGCGGATGGACGAGTCGAAGTCGACTTCGAGGCGGCGTGTCTCAGCGCCGAGAATGTCGCCCTGTGGGTGCCCGTCCAGCGGGTTGGCACCTGCGCGGGCAAACTCGGCGTCACGGCCCAGTCCCGCCTCGGCGGTCGTGCCGTCAACAGCTGTCGAGGTGGCGGCCGTTGCAGGGTTCAGACGCTCGGCAAGAGTGACCATGTCGTCGATGTCTATTACAGTCCCTGCGCTGAGGACATGAGACATGCCGGCTCGACGGATTGTGACAGTCCCGTTGCCGACGATCGTAGCGTTGCCGGCCTCGAGGTCAAAGACGCAGCACGTATGCTCGTCGATGCCGAGGACCCATCCACCAGGCCCCATCTGGGATTCCAGGAGACTCAGACGGCTCTCTCCTAGGTAGCAGAAGCGGGTGTCGTGATTGCCACCTTCGGAATTGTCGAAATGAGGAATGACAGCTACTTCAGGTCCCAAGAAGTCCAGGAGGTTTAGCCCGTCGAGCCAGACTGGCTCCAGTCCCACTTTATAGATCTCATACACCGGGACCGTGTACCGGCCGAGGGTCAAAGCTGCCGCACTCGCGAAGACGACCGCCCCGCCTCGTGCGAGCTTGTCGGCCAATAGGCCAGGAAGATCCGTTTGTTCCCATTGGCGAAGGGCGTAAGTAGGGCTTCCGGGCCCGGCGAACACCCATCTGGCGGTCGCCACACGTGCGAGGGATCCCTGGATGCGGATCGGGTCGTCGCTTCTAGCGTCGCGCAGCTCGGCTACGTCCACCCGGCGGCCGAGGCTCGTCGCAAAGTAGTCGACGGCCCGAGACGAGATGTCGGCGGCGTTCATCTGGAAGCCGTAAGGGGTGTCAAGTATCACAGCGTCGAGGGGGTCTGTACCGAGGGAATCGAAGACCATCCGATGCGCCTTGACCATCGTCGGTGCAGTCTCGCCGGAACCCATGATTGCCAGGGTGCGCGTCACGATACGCTGTCCTCGTCGCCGGTCGGGGCCATCCAGTCCGGTTGGGCCGATGGCAGCTGAACGCCGGGGGTCTTTTGGGGGCGAGAACTAGGACGGTCCGGGGTGTTGTGTATCAAATCTGCTACCAGCGCGGGATGCTGGGCGTGAAGGTCGTGATCTCCGCGCAACCACTGGACGTCGCAGTTGGCGATGGCCGATCCAGCGGCTTCGACCTCTTGGCGCTTACCAGGCATCCAGCGTGCGTTGGATGCGTCGTCGGCGGCTATCACAGTCGTCGGGCAGCTGATCTTCGAGTACAACTCGGACGGCCGGTGCTCCCAGAGGTGGCGCAGGATCTGAAGGTGGTGCTCCAAACTCAACCAGGGACGGATGGTCCCGTCACCCTGGACCTCCATATTTTTCAGTGTCCCGGCGATACCGGACTCCGGCCAGTCAGGGTGATGGGAGCGGACCATCTTTTCGAAGTCGCTGAACGGCACCCCCCGAAGGTCTGGTGGCGTCAGAGCCGCCTTGCAGGTCGGCCAGTCGGCGAAACGACTGGAAAGCTCGATCGTCCCCCCGTCGACTAAAACCAACCCTCCCGCGCAGCCGGCATGGTGCGCCGTGAAGTCGAGAACAACGTTGGCCCCCCAACTTTGCCCGGCTATGACGGGTGCCCTGTCAGTCCACGCTAGGTGGTCGATGACCTCAAGCAGGTCTGCCCCGATGGTCTCGAAGTCGTAGCCCCCTTCAGGTTTGGACGAGTGCCCATGGCCGCGGAGGTCGACGGCAGCGACTGGATGGCCCAAGCTCGCTAGGAAGTCCCCGACTCCGCACCATAGGCATGCGTTCGAAGCGAGGCCGTGGACCAAAAGAGCAGGGCGCGCGTCGCCTCGCAGGTTCCACGTGAGCACGGAAAGCTCCACGCCGTCTTCGACCTGGACGGTCGTGCGCTCGGTACGTTGGTCGGTCATATATACAAGTTTGGCGGCAATCGCGGTGTTGTCGGCGAGACCTCACGGTCCGAGCCCTTGGGAAGGCCCCAAGGGCCTACTTGTGCGATAGGGCT